>CACFKX010000001.1:0-110903 GCA_902566955.1 uncultured SAR86 cluster bacterium
CAAAGCTAGGGGTATTTCGTCTCCTATTGTTTCTCCGCTTCAACCAATTGGAATTTTGATAACAAGCATCTTAATAGGCTTCCAAGATACCTACTTCGTTGCTTTCAATATTATGGGTTGTGTTGCTCTAGTTGCAGTCGTTTTAGCAAGTCAAATTCAAGAACCTGAAAAAATCTGATCCGTCTTTGCGGCAGCTATAAAATCATTTTTGTGCAAACCTTTGATCTTATGTGACCACCAAGTCACGGTGACTTTTCCCCATTCAATTAAAATTTCTGGGTGATGATCTTCTTTTTCAGCTAGATCAGCAATTTTGTTTGCAAAATTAACGCATTCTTCATAGTTAGGGAAGGCAAAAGAGCAAACCAGTTTTTTCAATCGATTTACTTCAATAATTTCCCAAGAAGGTATTAAAGGCTTAAGTTTTTTTAATTCATTTTTGGTAACTTTAGGAGCATCTGCCCTACAAGCTTCGCAATTAGAATCTAAAAGAGAGTCAACTTTCATTGAATTCCGCCCTTTGCCAGCTTAGCAGGATCTAATAATTTCTTTAATCTTGCTACGGAGAGATTTGTCTCTTCAGCAGCAACATCAATGATTGGCCTATTCTCTTTGTAAGCTTTTTTAGCAATTGCAGCAGCTTTTTTGTAACCAATAATTGGATTGAGGGCTGTTACAAGTATTGGATTTTTTGCCAAAGATGATTCCATATTCTTTTTATTCACCTTGAAGGTTTTTATTGCTTTGTTAGCAAGAACATCGCAAGCGCCTGACAAGAGATTAATACTTTTAAGTAAATTATAGGCTATGACGGGAAGCATAACATTTAACTGGTAGTTACCTGCTTGCGCTGCAACTGTGATGCTCACATCATTTCCTATAACATCCGCAACTACCATGGTTACAGCTTCAGGAATCACCGGATTTACCTTGCCTGGCATAATACTACTTCCTGGTTGCAAAGCCTGAAGTTCTATCTCTGATAGTCCTGCTAAAGGTCCACTGTTCATCCATCTCAAATCATTTGAAATCTTCATCAAAGCAACAGCTAAGTTTTTTAGTTCGCCAGATAATTGCACTGCTGTATCTTGAGAACTTAATTCATGAAAGAAATTATCACTTGCAACACTTCTATATTTGTTCCCAGACAACATAGAGATTTCCTGAGCAAAAACTTTGGCAAATCTTTTGTGAGCATTAATTCCTGTTCCAACAGCTGTTCCGCCTTGAGGAAGTTCCAAAAGTCTAGCCTCAATAAATTTTAGAGCTTTTAGAGAAGTCTTTAATTGACTGGACCACGCAGATAATTCATCAGCTAAATCTACAGGCATTGCATCCATGAGATGAGTTCTTCCTGTTTTTATTATCCCTCTGACAGAAACTGCTTTTTTATCGATTGCATTAATAAGGTTTTCTAAGTTGGGGTATAACTTTTTAGTTAAATCCATATGTGCACTGATTTTTATTGCAGTTGGTATCACATCATTGCTGCTTTGAGACATGTTAACGTCATCGTTAGGGCTAACCTCTTCACCAGAGAATACTGATGCTAAATTAGCTATAACCTCGTTTGCATTCATGTTCGAACTGGTTCCGGATCCTGTTTGAAATACATCGATAGGAAATTCTTTATGATGTTTTTCTCGCCACACCTCTTTAGAAGCCTTAGATATTGCTCTGGCCTTCTTGTTGGACAGAAGCTTCAATTTATTATTAGCTCTAGCTGCAGCATCTTTAATTACTCCTAAAGAGCTTACAAAGGATTTGGTAAAAGGAAAATCCATTTTGATACCACTTATAGGAAAGTTGTCTATGGCTCTTTGCGTTTGTGCTCCGTATAAAGCTTTTCGAGGAACGTAAACTATTCCAATGCTATCTGATTCTTCTCTATAACCTTTTTTTGCCATGGGACTTATGTATATTTTATTGATTAGTTTAAACTAGTAAAATTGTAATATGGAAATTAAGTAGGTAGGAGAAATATATGACAAATAACCTTAATATCGATGTCTCAAAAGGAAAATTGGATCAAAAAGAAAAAGGTTCTTTACTTCCAATAGAATGTAAATCCATTGAGGAAACAAGAAGATATAACCTGGAAAGATTAGCCTCAGGATTTAGAATGTTTGCTCATTTTGGTTTTGATGAAGGAATAGCTGGTCACATTACATATAGAGATCCTGAACACGAAGATCATTTTTGGGTAAATCCTTTTGGAATGCATTTCAATCAAATTTGTGTATCGGATTTAATATTAGTAAACAAAGACGGTGAAGTGGTTTTAGGTGATAAGCCAGTAAATACGGCTGCATTTGCAATTCATTCATCACTTCATGATGCAAGACCAGATGTAAATGCTGCAGCCCACTCCCATTCTATGTATGGCAAAACTTTTTCAACCTTTGGCAGACTTCTTGAGCCAATAACGCAAGATTCATGTGCTTTTTTTGATAATCATGTTCTCTTTGACGATTACACAGGTGTGGTTTTAGAAGGAGATGAAGGCAAGAGAATTGCTGCAGCTTTGGGCGACAAAAAGGCTGCTATTCTCAAAAATCATGGTCTTTTAACTACAGGCGGTACGGTTGATGAAGCACTTTGGGCTTTCTTGTCAATGGATAGATGCTGTCAATCTCAAATTTTAGCGGAGTCCGTTGGACAAATGGAAAGAATTCCTGATGATGTAGCTCAATTGACAAAATCGCAGGTTGGTTCAGATATGGCAATGTGGGCGAGTTATCAGCCTCTGTATGACTTAATGCTTGAGAAAGATCCTAGCTTCTTAAATTAGATTATGTTTCTGGTTTACCTGCTTGGGGTAGTACTGTTTTTTTCCTTTCTTGCAAATTTTGCATTTAGGAAAATCTTCAAATCTTTAAGCTGGGTAGATAAGCCCGACGGAGTAAAGAAACTTCACAAGAATGATATACCTCTTTCTGGAGGCATATCTTTCATATCATCATTAATTTTTGCAGTTCTAATCTTTGATTTCTTTGCAGGGGTAAATTTCAATTTATCCTGGAATGGCTTTTTTGTTGGAGACTCTATTAAATATGATAGCTCGTTAAATCAAAATCTTGATAAGAAAATTGATCTTATCGGTAATGACTCTTTTGATATCGAAGTTATTAATGTTAATGAAAATTCCCAAGCAGTAGTAGTCATAAACAAGAAAACTTTTGAAACGGAGTTGATGGAAGTATATAAGAATGAATCTGGTTCTTTCAAAATAAAAGGTAATGGTTTCGAGGCAAACTCGGATTATGTTCAAGACACATTGTTACCTCCAAAAGTTACTGTGAATATCAATGGCAATGAGTCAACTTACTATCAAAAAATTAATGTAAATGTTCCACCTTTTTTTATATGGATGTTGATAACAGGAATCTTTCTTGCTTTTATTACTTTAATTGATGATTTATGGGGATTAAGCGTCCCAACAAGATTCTTATCCCAAGCTGTAGCTTGTTTAATTCTCATTACTCAGTCTGGTTTATATATAGATAATTTAGGAAATTTATTTGGTTTAGGTTTTATTGAACTCAATCCTGCGTTTGGAGTTTTATTCACAATTTTTTGTGTAATAGGAATTCTGAATGCTTTTAATTGGATTGATGGCTTTAATGGAGGTTTGACCAGCCAATTTCTGGTAGGAATTACAGCACCTTTTATACTTTTATCAACGAATAATTCCCTTTTCATTGAACAGATATATTTATTTCTAGTTATTTGTTTTCTCCCTTATGCGCTAATGAATTTGAAAGTCATGGGAAAAAGATTCGTAATATTTATGGGAGATCATGGCTCAATGTTTTGTGGATACATTGTGGCATGGTGCTTAATTTATTTTGCAATGGAAAGGGCTGATTATATGAATCCTATTACTGCTGTTTGGATCGTTGGATTTGTTTTATTTAACGCTATATCTACAATAATTATTAGGCTTGTGAATAAAAGATCTCCTCTAACATCTGATAGAAGTCATATTCATCATGCGCTAGATAGACTTGGCCTAAAGGGTCTAAGAGTTTCATTCGTTGTTTTAATAATTTCATCTATGCTTGCTCTAACCGGTGTAACTCTTGAATTAATTGGCGTATCAGAGTTAGTTTCTATGCTTCTTTTAGTTTTTGTAAGTTTGATATTTCTAAGATATAGATTTAATTTAGAGAATTCCTAAAAATTTTTAAATACACATATCCTCCTAAAGCGCCAAGAATAGCTCCGTAAGACGCACCAGCAAAAACCTGATAAGGAAAGTGTTTTCCAAGATAAATTCTAGATATAGCTACAGAACAGGAAATTAAAAGAAAAATTAGAGAATATCTATTAACTTTAAAAATAGTTAATAAGAATAATGAACCTGCAAAAAAATTAGCAGAATGGTTTGAGGGCATTCCTGTAAGAGTTGCAGAACATTGGTTCAAAAGTTGACCCTTGCTATCTAAAAGATATGAATAATCAGAAAAACATGGCCTAAAGTCTAAAAAGTAACTTTTTAAAAAATTTGCACTAAAATCGGTTATTCCAATGGTTAAAATCCAAGCTATAAAAACCCAAAGCAATTTCTCTTGAGATTTATAAAAAAAATAAGGGACAACAAAAAAGGCCAAAAATAATCCAAACAAATTATTACTAAGAGTTTGCATTAAACTCTCTAAAAGATTGCTTTGACCTCTCAGAGAGTTAAACAATTCCAGTAGATCAAAATCCACAAGATTTACTTTAAGATTTCTTCCTCGACTTGTCCTAACCTGTCTTTTCCAAAAAACATTTCATTGCCAACAAAGAAAGTTGGAATTCCAAAGACTCCTCTTTCTACTGCTTCTGAAGTTTTATCCATCAAAGAGGATTTAATATCAGGATCATTCATCCCATCCATTAGCAGTGAAGAATCAAAACCCCAATGATCGTATTCAGCCTTGATAACCTCAGGATCATCCATTTTCTTTTCTCTTTCCCACATGGATCTTGTAATTTTTTGTACATAGTCCATAAGGAAACCTTCTTTTTCGGCTACAACAGCTGCCCTCATAATCTGAAGAGTAATCACTGGAAAATTTGGATTCATTTTAAAATCTGAAAGATTATGCTTATTTATGAATCTCTGCATTTCTACACCATCATAATCAAGTTTATTTTTGATTCCTGCAAAAGCTACCATGGGTGGTTGATTATTAGTCAATTTAAAAATGCCTCCTAGTAGAGCCAATTTAATGTTGAATTTAAAACCTAATTTCTCCTCAAGCTCCTTACCAGCCATCAACGAAAGATAAGCATTTGGGCTTGCAAAATCAAAATAAAAATCTACTTCCTTCATAAAAACTCCTTTTCACTTATTATTCTTTCAATTCTTGCAGCTTGCAAGGGCAATGATAGAATCTTTGTGAGGAGATAAATTATGGATATAAAACCAATACCTACACTTTCAGAAGAAGTAAATGACATAAGAACTAGAACAGCAAATATTGTTGCTGAACATATTATTCCCAATGAAAAAGATATTTATTCTGGTGGAGATAAATCTAAATCTCTCCGAGAGGATATTAGACAAGAAGTTAAAAAAGAAAAGCTATGGGCGCCTCATCTACCAGAGGAATATGGAGGAATGGGAATTGGCTTCATAGCTCATGCTTATATGAATGAAATTTTAGCCTGGTCTCCATTATCCAACAGACTTTTTGGAGTGATAGCTCCTAATTCGGGTAACCAAAAAGTGCTCCTTAAATACGGCTCAGAGGAACAAAAGAAAAAATGGCTACTTCCATTAATAGAAGGAGAAATGGAGTCATGTTTTTCCATGACCGAGCCAGATAATGCTGGTTCTGATCCTAGGTCAATAAAAACAACTGCAAAAAAAGATGGTGATCACTGGGTCATAAACGGTCATAAAGTTATGACGTCTAACGGAATCAGAGCTGATTTCGCGATTGTTATGTGTAGAACAGAAGAAGAAGATGGATCTGGAGGCGTGAATTCGAGAATGTCTCAAATTATTGTCCCTACAGACTCAGAGGGATTCAATATTGTACGATCAGTTCCTATATGGGGGCATACTGGTGGAGATCACGTAGAAATTAAATATGAGAATGTCAGAGTTCCATTAGAGAATACTCTTGGTGCAAGGGGTTCAGGTCATCAAGCTGCTCAAGATAGATTAGGCGCAGGAAGGGTTTTTCATTGCATGAATTCTATAGGACAAATGTGGCGAGCTTTTGATCTTATGCTTAAGAGAACTATTGAGAGAGAAGTTCATGGTGGAAAATTAGAAACCAAACAACTTATCCAAGGTTTTATTGCCGACTCATATATAGATATTCAAACTGCTAGGCTAATGACTATTCATTGTGCGGAAGTTATGGAGGCTGAAGGTAACCCTAGAGTCGATATCTCTGCGCTAAAAGTATACGTCCCAAATGCAATGCATAAGGTCGTAGACAGAGCAATTCAAGTATACGGGTGGAAAGGCGTTTCATCTGATCTGCCTCTTGCAGGTATGTATCAGGGAGCAAGGACATTGAGACTAGCTGATGGACCAGATGAAGTTCACAGAGTTTTAATTGCAAAGGAGATTTTAAAAAAATATCACGAAGGTCTTTCTTGGGACTTTGGTTTTTAAATTATTTTCTTACAGTATCCTTCATCTGCTTCAGGTATTTTTTATTGATATCTGCCATTTTTGCTGTGCAAGTGGCTGAAGCAATCAATTTGTCGTCTTGAAATAACTCTGAGGAGAGGAATCCAATTGATTTTCCGATCTTAGTAACTTTTGCTCTAGCTAAATATTTACCAGGAGCTCCAGATGATAAATAATTGATATTCATATCAATTGTCATAGGAGATTTTTCATAATCCGTCAGCTCAAATGCTAGAAAAGCCATTGAACAATCAAGCATAGTGGCAACAAAACCACCCTGAAGAATTCTTCCCCCAGTGTGGCAAAAGTCTGATGAAGCTTCAAAACTCATTAATAGCGTTTCTTCAGTCTTATCTATTTCCTCAACCTTAGCATTAAATATGTCGAGATAGACAGGTCTATGATCTAAGTTATTTGATTGATTTGAATGCATCAATTGCTCTAAGTCTCGAAGATTTCAAGTCTACAATCATTTCTGGATAGTTTAAAGATGATCTAGTTTCTTTAGAAGGATTGTGTATCTCATTAGATGGACAGTCAATTAATTCAGGTACAAATTTTCTAATGAATTTACCTTCAGGATCAAATTTTTCGGACTGTGTAATTGGATTAAAAATTCTAAAATATGGTGCTGCATCAACTCCTGTAGATGCACTCCATTGCCAGCCACCGTTATTGGAACAAAAATCACCATCTATTAAGTTTTTCATGAAGTATCTTTCGCCTTTTCTCCAGTCGACTAATAAGTTTTTACTAAGAAACATAGCCGTTATCATCCTTAAACGGTTGTGCATCCATTTAGTTTCATTCAACTGTCTCATGGCTGCATCAATAATTGGCACTCCAGTTTTCCCTTCACACCATTTTACGAAAGATGCTTCATCTTTTCTCCATGAAATACGATCATATTTTTGATTGAAGCTTTTTCCTTTTGATACATGAGTGAAGTGATAGGTAATGTACTTATAGAATTCTCTCCATATTATTTCGGTTATCCATGCATATTGACCTGTCCCAGTTTCATCCGGAAGCCTTTCGAGTACATGGTTTATAGCTTGTTTTGAGGAAATCAAACCTATTGCAAATGAGGAAGATAGATTACTTGTTGCAGATAAACTTGGAATATCCCTCAATTCTTTGTAATTTTGAATTGAAGAATCTATGAAATTATCCAGCTTTTGAATTGCAAAACTATCCGTCAAGGGGAAATCATCGAAAGAAAAGTTTAGTTCCTGATCGTACGCATCTTGGAATTGGGGAATCTTATCTTGATCAAGTACTCTATTTTTTTGCTTTAGAGGCTTAGGAGTCTCGCTAAGAATGTCTGGAGTCATCAGGGATCTTATTTTTTTTGAATAAGGAGTAAATACTTTAAAAGGTAGTCCTGAATTATTTTTAACTACATCAGGATCTATTAATTGAGAATTAAATTCTCTATAACCTATTTGGTGTTGATGACAGATTTTCTCTAGACTTAAATTTCTTTGTTTTTCATTGAAAGGATATTCAGAATTTAAAAAAATTTTTTTGATCCCATGAGAGTTACAGAATTCTAAAATGTCTTCAGGTTCATCTGAAATTTTTTTGGAATATAAAATTTTCAATGAAATGTTTAAATTACTCAAGGATTCAGTGATTTTTTCTAGCCCCAAAAGTTTTAGTTTTAACTTAGCTAAGCTATCCCCATGATTTTTATTTTTCGTTTTATTAATAATAAATAAAGCAACTAAACCATTTTGATCAAGTGAAGCTTCATAAAGAGCTTTATTGTCTTTAATTCTGAGATCGTCTGAAAAAATGAAAAGATTCATAAAAATGGTGGTAGATCAGCGAGAATATTTCGCCCAACCTATTAAAATTAATACCCACTAACCTACCATAATTTGGCGGGTCTATTAAACCCGCCATGTTCAGGTAATAGGAGAGATTATGGGGGAGAAAGATTGCCTGAACAAATGCATTCTATATAAAAAAAAGGAAGGATGAAGTTATAAAGAGCTAATCTCTAGTTATAAAAGACTTCTTCAAATTTTATTCCAGAATTAATTAATCTGTCTAAAAGTGGATTGCCAAGCCCATAGGCAGATGTCAAAACTCCACCAAGATCATGTTCCTCAGAGACTGCCAAAGTTATAGCGGACTCACAAACCATTTGTGCTGTTGCCTTGTAACCTGGATCTCCTTCTCCGTAAATTTGAAAATATTTAATTTCTCCGTCCTCAGCTTCGACCTTAAATAATCCTTTGAACCAACCATTTTCTCTAGTTTCCTTATTTGGACCTTCACCGGGCTTGGGTAAAAATTTTCTAACAATATGTCTTAAAGGCGTAGAGATAACTAAAAAAGCAAAAATTAATCCGAAGCTCGCCATTCTTGCCGATCTTTTTGATGAATAACTTCCAAGCTCTTTAAAAATGAAATCGGTGCCATAGCTTTTTTGATCAGCATCATATAAAGCTGAACTTCGCCTTACTACTCTTGTGTTTGCAAAAGACATCAATCCAATACCAGAATATGAATCTGTATTTTCTATTCGCTTAATTTCAAAACCATCTTTACTAAGTTTCCTTTGTTTTTCAGATACGCTATTTTCTGGATTTAACGAAAAAGGATCTCTTTTTTCTTTTGGAAGAGGCCCAATAGTAAACATTGTTTCAGTTGTGCCGCCGCTTATACCTCCTTGACCCGAATGATAAACAGTTACCTTTTTGACGGGTTTTCCCATTTGTCGGACAGAGTAAAAAACACCCATATCTGAAGGTATAGAGTCATATCCACATGAAGGTATTATTCTTGTTCCCTCTTCTGAAGCTTTTTGATGATATTGGTTAATTAAATCTTTTACCCAATGATTCTCGCCGGTAATATCAGTGTAATGAGTCTTATTTTCGACGCAAGATTTGACTATTAAATTACTATACCTGGCGAAAGGACCGGCAGTAGACAAGACTACTTTAGTTTTAGATACAAAATTATCAATTGATTCTTTATCATCGCCAGAAGCAATAAAAATATCACAGTCTAAATTAAGCGAGTTTTTTAAACTCTCTAATTTTTTTTTATTTCTGCCTGCAATGGCCCAATTTATGTTGCTGTAGTTTTTTTGAAGATATTCTGCACAGAGCTTGCCGGTAAAACCGGAAGCTCCGTAAAGAATAATTTGATACTTTCTTTCCATCTCAGATGGTCGGGACGGCTGGATTTGAACCAGCGACCCCTTGACCCCCAGTCAAGTGCGCTACCAAACTGCGCCACGCCCCGAGTTGTTAACCTCCAGGCGTTGTTCCATCTACTGTGAGTACAATGCAAGCTTCCACTATTTCTCCGTGATCAACACATGTTTCACCGCTGTTAAGCATGGAAGAATCGTCAGGTGCTGGACCTATGAAAGCAGAATCGTACACATTAGCCTGTTGATTTTCTAATCCAGCAGGATTTGTTGTGTAGAGATTGTTAAATGAAGCTGCGTTAAGAGGTTTGAGATAGTATTCTCCTCTAAGAACCTTGGATTTTAGTTTTGTTTCACCATCTTCACCAATTAATTCTGTGCCATCAGGTATAACATATGCTGGAAAGCCTCTTACGCTTTCTCTTTCTTCTTCAGTTGCTGTTCCCCAGTCGAAATATTCCCCCAAGTCAGTCCATGTTTTGACATTAAAGTTGGTCCATTCAAATCCCCAAAGTCTTCCAAAACCACCGTATTCAAGAGTCTTCTTTCTACCGGCGTCGCTACCAAATTTTTCTGTATCTGGAAGAACAACGCTTACTGCTTCTGGTCTTGATATTTCTACGAGAGAAGCATCATCTCCAGATCCATCAAAGACTTGATAATTTGTCCAAGGATCGAAATGGATTTCATAGAATTCATTCATCTTCCAGAGCTTGGAATTACAATATCTAAAATAAACGTTTCTATTGTTTTGTACGGTTGAGTCTGAATGATATTCGTACTCATCCGGAGTACCATCATAATCAGTATCAACTGTTTTTTCGCACTCAACTTCGGCTTTATTATCCATATCGAATAAAGTCATGTGATTTTTCATGCCCCAACAGTCTGTGTCTACTCCATTGGGTTCTCTGATACAGATTTTTTGCTCGAATTTATCCCATGGATCGTTTAGCTCATACATTTGCGCAGGTAAGGCAAGAGGTGTCTTAGCTGAGCCAGTATTTGACACTGCTAATGAATCTCCGACAACTTCATACGTAACCACCTCAGTAGACATTACGCCTTCTTGAGTCCAGTTTCCCTTTTCAGATCCAGCTCTTACGTATGGACCTGTAATAAGATCGCCAGTACCGGCAATAATTGCGGGACTGGTATAAGGACTTGACACTATTCCAGATCCAGGATTATCTGCGGTTCCTTCATTAATCTTGGCTAGGGCCTCAGTAAAGTAAGCCGTCATGCCTTCGCCCGAAAGACATCTTTCGATGCATCCTAAAGTCTTTCCTGTTAATCCTGAAACAGATATATCTTTTTCAGTTCTTCTGCTTACTAATTCTGCAGTTGGATCTTGAAGTGAATCAGCTTTAATTTCGTAACCTTGACCTCTTCCATGGGCCCAAAGGTTTCTCCAAACTTGATAACCGTTAGAGCTTTTCCTATCATCATCCCAAACCTCTACGTATTCATCAGGAGTAAATGTGAAAGGAGTAATGTCTACTTCTTTGACCCATCTGTTGTTAACTTCTACGACTGCTTTATCAAAAACAAAACTTGGAATTGCTCCAGAACCTTCTGTGGCATAGGCTGCATCCCAATATCCTAAGAAAATATTATAAGGATTCCCATTTTCATCGGTAAGATCAGCTGGCAATCCTAGGTCTCTCCATCTGTCTAGGTTGCATCTATCATCTTCACCGTTACCATTGTTGTCCATGTCATCATCTTGAAGAGTAGTTCCTCCGTTGTAAGATTTGTAATCATTCCACCAACAATTAACTCCCGTTTCTGATCTATCCCATTCAATATGAAGGTTAAGTTCCACTCCTGAAAGGCTATTTAGCGATACTTTATCCACAGTCATCTTCCTGATACTTATTTTCCTTTGTTTTAAGTAATAAGAATTCGTATCGTCTGAATTAACCTTTTTGAACACAGTTGTATCAGTAAGGTTCTCCCTTTTTTTCTCATCAACGTGAGTTCCCCAATAATCTGCCCAAGCATAAATTGGTTCAGTTCGATCTTCATCGTAGGGACTTTGAAACTCTTCTTCAGATTTCAACTCAAAACCTGGATTCTTCATATCGTATCTGAGGTCATCAGCAGCTGTGTAAAGTCCGTATTCCCAAACTGCAAGTTTTGCATCATCTGCACTTGTAGATTCGCATATCTCAGTCAGACCTTGAGCTGGACCGCCTTCAGCTAACCAAGGATAATTCCCAAGATCCCAATCAATGTTTTTCCATTCTTCTGTAATATCTGTAAATGTATCTTCTGCACCATCTTGACCTACTCTTCTGGTAGCCTTAACTAATTTTTTGCAAGAGGCTTTGGTTGTTTCATCAAACGAAAAGCCGTAAGTTGCATCAACGGCGTAAGTCAAAGGATTTCGTGGATCCATGTCACCGCAACCAGCGGAATCTCTATCTTGATAATCGATAAATTTATTATCGATAATACATTCCCACCAATTTACTTGCCAAAGTCCATCTCTACCATTTTCATTGTCTGTTAGTAATATACTTCTTCCATTAGGACCAACGAAAAGGACTTTACTGTCCATCGTGTCTAATTTACCTGAGCCCAATTGAGAACCAACAGGCGGACATTTCCAAAATTTTTCCATGTGTCTGTACCAAGCATCTTGACCTTCCGATAAACCAAGTTCAGCAGCAGCAGCCCGCGCTTCTTCATCACTCTGGTAAGGAGCGTTTTGACAATTTGATTCAGCTACAAAATCTAGCTCTATGTCTCCGTTAGGATCATCTTCAGTTGCGCCTGACCATACTTTTGTTAACGCGTAGATAATTTGATCGGGCTGGGCATCCCACATCCCTTCGTAACTTTCTTGAGCTTCGGAATAATCATTTTTTTGATAAAACCAAGATTTAACCTCTAAATAATCTTGTTGCTTAACCTCACTGAAAGCTGATTTGACATCGACTATCATCTCACTGGCAAGTTCAACTTCGTTGTTGTTATTATTATTGTTATTTCCTCCTTGCGCAGCATTTTGAGCATCAGCTCTAGCGCCTGCAACATCACATCGGCTATCAAATACTTGAGCCTTATAAGGGCCTTTATCTATAAATTGTTCAGCTTTGATTTTTGAAATAATGCAGAGAATATTATTAGCAGTATTAAGGGTCTCTTCGACTTCGTTATTTGCTGTATAGATTTCAGCAGTATCTTGAGAATAAGTCTGTGAAAATATTAGTGAAGGTATTGTTAAAAGTAAGAAAAGTGTAAATTTATTCATTTGATCTCCTAGTTTATGAATGAGATTAATCAACTTTTATAGCTTCTACCTTTCCAGGTAGAACGTATTGAGATGGGTCTATATTAGTTGAAGTTCCAGTTGATCCACTTCCAGTTCCTGTTCCGGTGCCTGAACCTGAGCCTGAGCCTGAGCCTGAGCCTGAGCCTGTGCTCGAACCTGAGCCAGTGCTCGATCCTGAGGAAGAACCGGATGTGCCAACTGAAGATGAGGACGAGCCTCCTCCACCGCCGCAAGAGGCAAGGATTACAAAAGTTAATATTAATAAGAATGACCCTAATCTATTCATAATTTTCTCCTATATCTAAAATCGATAATACTACTAAATCTATAGTTTGCTAGCTTTTTTAATAATATTCTTAATTTTGATTAATTCTTTTTTTAATACTATTTCTTGAGTTCTTGGTATTTTTTTATCTTTCAAATAAGTGGAAATTTTTTGAGGTTTTATGCCTTGATCTTTGATAAGTTTTTTTATTTTAATAAGAAGCTTTATTCTTTTTAAATCATATCTTCGAGTAGCATTTTTAGATCTTAACTTCGGTTCAAAATTCTCCCAGTATCTTATTTCTGTTTGCTTTATTCCAAGTAGATTGGAGACTTCGGAGATGGAATAATATTTTTTATTTGGAAGTGTTGAAAAATCAATATCAGTCAATTTTATCTCTTAATTTTCGGCCAGGCTTAAACGAAATAGAAGTTCTTGCCGAAATTAAATACTCTTTCCCTGTTTTTGGATTTCTCCCTGGACGCGCTTTCTTTTTTAAAAGAGAAAAATTACCAAAACCGCTTAATTTCACTTCCTCACCTTTTTCTAAACTATTGGAAATTTCATTGAAAAAAGAATTCACAAAATCTAAACAGTCTTTTTTTGGTAACCCCATTTTTTTATGTAGATGGTCAGCAAGTTCCAATTTAGTTATCGCCATTGTTACGATCTTAATTTAGCATTAAAAATTTTAGCCACATGATTAATTTGATTCTCAACAAATTGATCTACTTCTCTGTCTTCCAATGTGGCTCCAGTCGCTTGCCAAAAGATTCGAAAAGTAATGCTTTTTAAAGATTCATCTATTCCTTTGCCTTGATAAATATCGATCACTGAAACAGACCTTAAATTTGTACCTCCAGCTTTTTTAAGCTCTTTTATAAAATCGTTAGCAGGTATTTCTTTAGAGAAAAGAAAGGACAAATCTCTTTCGCTACCAGGAAACTTTGGCGGTTGAGCTATCGCATTAATTTTCGGCAATTTTATAGAGTCTAAATTTATCTCAAACAAAACTATTTCCGGCAACTTAAGTTTTTTTTGAATCGCCGGATGCAAGACACCAATTTTTCCTATAGATTTAGTTTTCATTTTTATTTCTGCTGATATTCCTGGATGCAAATGATTTGCAGAAGTTTTTTTATAAACAGGTTCAATATTTAATCTCGAAAAAAACATATCCAGACTTTTTCTGAGATCGTAAAAGCTACTTTGAAAAGAACCGGACCAATCAGATGAAGATTTATCAAAATAGAGCAGTCCAGCAAGACTCTTCCAACACTTCTCTTTTGTAAAGACGTTCCCAACTTCAAAGATTCTGAATTTTTGAGCACCTCTATTGAAATTATATTCAAAGTTATTTATCAATCCCGGAACAAGGGAGGGTCGCATAACATCCTGATTGCTCGACATAGGATTGGCTAGCTCAATTGAATCATTATTCAATCCGAGCTTTTGAATAAAAGATGAATCAACAAAAGCGTAATTAATCACTTCATTAAAGCCAGCATTAACAAAAATATCTTTGCTTAGTTTCTCCTTTTCAATAGAAGTATCTTCAGGAGAGGATGCTAATAATTTCAATCTTTTGCTAGGTAAATTATTGTATCCAATAATTCTCGCTATCTCTTCGATAATGTCCTCTTTAATTTCAATATCATATCGATGAGAAGGACAAGTTAACTCCATTATATTTCTTTTTGACTCAACTTTAAATTCTAGTGCCTTTAAAAGTTTTATAACCTTGGCAGTAGGAATCTCTGTCCCGAGCCTCGAATCAATGAATTCCTTACTTATCGATATTTTCTTTGCTTGATGGTTTTTAGATTTTTTAAAAATCTTTGAAAAGTCTCCTCCAAAGATTTCAGCATAAAGTTGTGCTGCAAAATTAATTGCATACTCTTGAATTTCTTTATCAACTCCTCTTTCGAATCTCAACGAAGCCTCTGATTGAAAGCCTAACTTTCTTGCATTTCCTCTAATACTTGCAGGATTAAAGCAAGCTGACTCTAAAAAAATTTCTTGTGTTGTTTCATCTACTTCGGAATTAGCACACCCCATAATTCCAGCCAGAGCTATTACTTCTTTTTCATCGGATATTGTTAGGTAGTCTTTAGTTATCTCATGGGAAGAACTATCCAAAAGTTTCAACCTCATTTTTTTGGAAGGAAATTTGACATAAATTTTTTTGCCAATCTTTTTATTATCAAAAGCATGCAAAGGTTGTCCGGTATGCAGCATTACATAGTTTGTAATATCAACTATTGGATTAACTTGGCCAATATCAGCAGCCTTTAAAGTTTTTTTGATGTGTTGAGGAGTTTTGCCTTTACTCTTTAATTTAATGGTTTGACCTAGATAGCTTGAACAGGCGCTATTATCTAAAGAAATAGTTTTTTTAGAAACGAGATTTTGTTGTTGCTTCTTAAACTTTGGAAGTCTTAATTTTAAATTATTTACTGCACAAACATCTCTAGCTATCCCTATAAGGCTAAAACAGTCTCCTCTATTAGGAGTTAAATCTAGTTTGATTAGTAAATCATTTTTTTCTTTTTTTGATTGGTCAACTTCTAGCCCCAACTCTGTAAGCTGTTCTAGGAGATCTGTATCAGAAATCGATCCTGATACATATTGGAGTAGATCGGATTTATAGAATTGCATTATCCTTTTGTGACGAACCTTAGGTCATTCTCAAATAACATTCTAATATCAGATATTTGATATCTGAGCATAGTCATTCTTTCTATTCCCAGACCAAAAGCAAAACCTGAGAACACTTTTGGGTTTAGCCCAACGTTTTTCAATACATTTGGGTGAACCATTCCACATCCCATTATTTCTAGCCAGCCATTCTCCCCCAGAATATCTACTTCAACTGAAGGTTCTGTGAATGGAAAATAGGAAGGTCGAAACCGTACCTTTGGATTGTCTTTAAAAAAAGATTCGACAAACTCCAAAATTTCATTTTTCAGATGTGCAAAATTTATATCTTTATCGACAACAAGACCTTCTACTTGGTGAAACATAGGAGTATGAGTCTGATCTGAATCGCATCTAAATACTTTACCTGGACATAATATTTTTAAAGGAGGAGATTCTAATTCCATAGACCTTATTTGAACAGGCGAAGTATGAGTTCTTAAAAGGTTACCATCTTCAAAATAAAAGGTGTCATGCATGTCTCTAGCAGGATGATTCTTAGGAATATTCAATGCAGAAAAATTGAAATACTCTGATTCAATTTCAGGCCCCTCTCGAAGAACGTAACCTTTGTTTTTAAAATAATTTGATATTTCTTGAGCTATTAAAGATACAGGATGGTAACTTCCTACTTCTGGACTTAATGGCAAAGTAACATCAATTTCTTCTTTAGATAATTGTTCATCCAAAGCAGATTGTTCAATTTTTTCCAAAGACGAACTGATTGATTCTTCAATTAGAGTTTTAAATTCATTGATCGATTTACCTAACTTAGGTTTCTTTTCAGCAGGAGCATTCGATAGCTGGGACATTAAAGAAGAAAGAATACCTTTTTTGCCAAGGTATTCAATTTTTAGGGAATTAAGAGAATCTTTAGAATCTGCTTCTTTAAATTTATTTAAGAAAAATTTTTTCTCTTGGGCTAAATCCATAGCCCATTATGCAGCAATATCTTTAACCTTTGAAACTAGAGATGCAAAACCTTCTTTGTCTTCTACAGCCATGTTAGCTAAAACTCTTCTATCCAAATCAATGTTAGCTTTTTTAAGACCGTTCATAAAAACGCTATAGCTAAGACCATGCTCTCTTACTGCGGCATTAATTCTAATAATCCAAAGCGATCTAAAAGTTCTTTTCTTAACTTTTCTATCTCTATATGCATATTGGCCAGCTTTTAGCACAGCTTGATTTGCGACTTTGAAAGTCCTGCTGCGAGCTCCCCTATAACCTTTGGCTAGTTTAAGAATTTTCTTGTGTCTTTTTTTGGCTTGAACGCCGCGCTTTACTCTACTCATGATTTTTCTCTAAACATTCTTTTTACCAATTTTTCATCGCCAGCAGCAAGTTGAGTTGTTCCTCTGAGTTGCCTTTTTGATTTTGTCGACATCTTGGTAAGAATATGCCTTTTATTAGCTTGCTTTCTTTTGAGCCCAGAGCCTGTTTTTTTAAAACGCTTGGCAGCTCCTTTATGTACTTTAACTTTTGGCATTTTTAATTTTTCTTTTTAGTTGGTGACATAACCATTACAAGCTGTCTTCCCTCTGATTGCGGCTCTTGCTCAACTACAGCCTGCTCAGAAAGGTCCGTTTCAATTCTTTTCAGAAGCTCAAGACCTAAATCCTGATGCATCATTTCTCTGCCTCTAAATCTCATTGTAATCTTTGCCTTATCTCCATCTTGAATAAATCTAGTTATGCTTTTTAACTTTATTTGATAATCATTTTCTTCTGTTCCAGGTCTAAATTTTATTTCTTTAATCTGCGTTCTTTTTTGTTTTTTCTTTGAAGCGGATTTTTGTTTTTTCTTGTCAAAAAGGTGTTTACCGTAATCCATGAGTTTGCAAACAGGGTGTTCAGAATCGTTTGCTAACTGAACCAAATCAAGGCTTGCAGCTGTAGCTTTTTTCATTGCTTCTTCTATAGCAACTATTCCCAACTGTTCCCCTGATTCAGATATAAGCCTTACTTTTGAAGCGGAAATTTGTTGGTTAACAGGTTGTCTTTTTTTAAAAGACGTCTGCCTAGGTTTAGGAGAAGCTATTTTAAACCTCTAACGAAAAATTTTAACAATCAGACCTCCTTGGATCTTACTTTTCTCAAAACCATTTTTGAGAAGTCACTCTCTGTCATTGAAGATTGATTTTGAGATTCTCTATCTCTAACACTAATAGAACCTTCTTCAACCTCTTTATCACCTACCACAATTTGATATGGTATCTTTTGTATAGAGTGGTCGCGGATTTTATAAGTGATTTTCTCATTCCTCAAGTCTGAAATGACTTTTATTTCATTTTTTTTCAACATCTCAGTGATTTCAACAACTCTATCAGTGTGTTTTTCCGACACATTCATCACTACTGCATGAATAGGAGATAACCACAAAGGAAAAGATCCATCATACTGCTCAATTAAAATTCCTATAAATCTTTCAAACGATCCCAGAATTGCCCTGTGCATCATAACTGGCCTATGTTTTTTACCATCCTCTCCCACATAAGAAGCATCAAGCCTTTCAGGCAAATTAAAATCAGCCTGAAAAGTTCCGCACTGCCATTCTCTTTTTAATGCATCGGTAAGAACAAAATCAATTTTTGGACCATAGAAAGCTCCGTCCCCTTCTGCAATCTCATAATCAATGTTCAATGCTTCTATAGCATTCTTAAGAGCCTTTTCAGCCTTATCCCAAATCTTATCAGAACCAACTCTTACTTCTGGTCTTGTTGAGAGCTTGATATCAATTTTTTTAAAACCAAAATCTTCATAAACATCATAAAGAAGAGAAATAAATGAGGCAGTTTCTTCCTGAATTTGATCCTCAGTGCAAAATATATGTCCATCGTCTTGTGTAAAACCTCTAACTCGCATAAGTCCATGCATAGTTCCTGAGGGTTCATATCTATGGCAACTTCCAAACTCTGCAAATCTAATCGGAAGATCTCTATAAGACTTTAGAGATTGATTATAAATTTGAACATGGCCTGGACAATTCATGGGCTTTAGAGCATTGGTTCTTTTTTCATTTGCATGTTCTTCATCAATTTCCGTGATAAACATATTTTCTCTGTATTTTTCCCAGTGGCCAGATTTCTCCCATAGTTTTCTGTCGATAACTTGTGGAGTTTTTATCTCGGAGTAATTTGCATTGATTTGCTTCTCTCTCATATATTTTTCAACAGCAGTATAAATGCTCCATCCTTTAGGATGCCAAAAAACCATGCCAGGGGCTTCTTCTTGCAGATGGAATAAATCATATTTTTTCCCAAGAAGTCTATGGTCTCGTTTGGATGCTTCTTCTTTGATATGCAAATGATCATCAAGTTCTTTTTTTGAATTCCATGCCGTTCCATAGACTCTTTGAAGCATTTTATTGTTTGATTTTCCTCTCCAGTAGGCGCCGGCAACATGCGTCAGTTTAAAAGCTTTAATGAAACTCATGTTTGGAATGTGCGGTCCCCTGCACATGTCTATATATTCTTCGTGATGATAAAGGGCAACTTTTTCTGATTTATCAATGTCTTTGAGTATTTCAAGTTTGTAATCCTCTTTTCTACTTTTAAAAACTTTCACAGCCTCTTTGTACGGAACTACTTTTTTTTCAACTAAGTAAGATGAACTAGCTAACTCTTTCATACGTTTTTCAATTTTTGCAAGATCTTGCTGAGTAAGTTTATGGTCTAAATCGATATCGTAATAAAATCCATTCTCAATGATTGGCCCAATTGCCATTTTAGTTTCAGGAAAAATTTGTTTTATGGCATGACCAAATAGGTGCGCACAACTATGTCGAATAATATCTATACCCTGTTGATCTTTGTTGGTTAAGATTGACACTTCTGAGTTTTTTTCTATTAGATCACAAGCATCATGCTCTACCCCATTGATAACGCCAGCCAAAGTTGCTTTAGCTAAACCTGGACCGATATCTTGAGCCAATTCAAATATGCTAGGAGGCTCATCAAAATTTCTCTTGGATTTATCAGGAAGTGTAATTTCTATCATTCATTGACCTATACGAGGGGCCTAAATTTTATTTTACTTAATTATCACTCTTTTTTTAAGGAGAAAGGTAAGATTTAACCCAATTTTTTCCTTTTGATTTAAAAAGTGTTCTTTCATGTCTTCGGAATTCTCCTTCTTTCCAAATTTCAATCTCCACAGGAGTAATTTTGTACATTCCGCAATGAGCTGGAAGTTTAATATCTTTCTCATCCAAACTATCAATAGCTTCTTCAACTGTTTTTTGGAAGCTTTCAAAAGATTCAATTTCTTCACTCTGTTTTGAAACAATAGCCGAAATTCTTGAACCTTTTGGTCTCGAATTAAAATATTCTTCCGATTCTGATCTGGAAGCTTCAGATATTGATCCGCTGATTCTGATTTGAACTTGTAACTCTCTCCACCAAAAATTTACTGAAACATTGTTATTTTTTGAAATATCTTGCCCCTTTTTACTGTTGTAGTTGGTGTAAAAAAATAAACCATCATCAGTAAATTTTTTTAGTAATACGACTCTTGAAGAAGGTCTTTGATCTTCATCGACGGTTGAGACTGTCATACCATTCCAGTCTCTCAAATCTTTATCTCTGGCCTGCTCAAGAAAATATTTAACTTCAAGAAAAGGTTCTTGAGAAATGGAATCAAAATTCATTTATTTTCTTTGAACCCAAAAATCTAGCGATAAATATTTGCCTGGACCAAATAATAAAATGATTGACGTCATTAAAAAATAAGTAACTGACATCTCATAACCTCCAGCATCTGCATTCCATCCGTTTGGAGAATGATAATAAGTAGCTACAATCATGCAAACTAAAATAGGTACGGTTGCCCATCTTGAGAAAAGACCTATTAATAAGAAGACTGCCCCGCCTGCTTCAGCAATAACAGTTAGCCAAGAAAATAGGTCAGGTAGAATTAAATTGAGGTTATCTTTTCCTCCCGGACCCAAGAACTCTGAAAACCTATCAATATTTGGTATACCATCTTCCCACGCTATTTTTCTGACCCCAGCGTTCCAAAATATGAAAAATAAGTAGACTCTCAAAAAGAATAGGCCAATGAAATCAAAGGCTTTAAAGTTACCTAAAAAATTATCTATTTTTAATATAAATCTAATCATTTTTTTTCCTTCTCTATTATCTCAAATGCAGCTTGTATTTCTATAAATTTCTCTTTTGCTTTTTCAATTAATTCCTCTGGGAGTCCTTTAGAAATCAATGCATCTGGATGAAATTCTTTTCTTTTAACTCTATAGACTTTTTTTATTTCTTCTAAAGTCATTCCTTTAGTAACGCCCAGAATTTCGTAAGCATTTGAAATTTTTCCGACATATTTGTTGTATAAATCCTTATAAACATTTTTATCAAACCCAAAGATGTTAGGGATTTTTCTCAACAGCTTCTCTTCATTTTCATGCATTTCCCCATCAGCCATGGCTAACTCAAATAAAAGCTCATAAAAAACCAAAAGTGAGTTTGGACTAGAGCCTAAAAGCTGATAAAGCTGCACTGCATATGCGTCAAAAGAAACGCTGTCTGATTTAGCTTTTTGAAAAATATTTATAGCAAAATTTCTTTCATCTTCACTAAAATTAAATTTGTTAGAAATAAAACTTTCTATTTTGGAAACTTCCTCCTCACTAACTCTTCCATCTGCTTTTGCTATTTTTGCTAGGCAGGCAAATAATGCTGTAAAAAAAGCTACTTGGTGATCTAAATTATTTGGATTTCTTCTAGATTTTGCTTGCCTTGTCATTCTTGAGCCCATGACACTTCCAACAAGAGCACCAATAGGTCCAAGCAAAGTAAAGCCAATCATTCCGCCGACAATTCCGCCAATTAAACTCATTTTTTCTTAATTTTTATGCATTGCTATGGTTTAATGATTGTACATGGATAAGTTTTATTGGGGGAAGCATGTCTGAATCAAATCCTTTACCTGTTGTTGATTATTTAAAAATTCCTGATGATGGGGAACCTTATTTAGAGGGCTATCGTTGTAAAAAATGTGGATCTATTTACTTGGGTGAGAGGACTGTATGCTCTAAATGTTTTGCAAGAAACGAGATGGAAGTTATCAAACTTTCTGAAACTGGAATCTTGCATAGCTACGCAATAGTTTTCAGATCGTTTCCTGGGATCGATGTCCCTTATATTTCTGCAATTGTAGATCTTGATGGAGGGGGGACGATCAAAGGAAATTTGATTAATATTGAGCCAGATCCTGATAAAATAGAATTTAACATGCCAGTTAAAGTAACTTACGGAGATGCTTTGGGCAGAAAAGATAAGGAAGGAAATTCTTATTTAAGTTATTTCTTTGAACCAGCTTAATTGAGGTGAAATTATGAGTGATGTTTATGTAGTGGGTGTTGATATGATCAAGTTTGGAAGATTTCCAGACAGAAGTGTCCCAAACATTGGGGCTGAAGCAGCTTTGATGGCTCTAGACGATGCTGGTTTAGGCATCCAAGACATGCAAGCTCTTTATTGCGGAAACTTAGGGCAGGCTAATGCAATGGTTGGTCAAAGAATCCTCCAAGAAATAGGTCAGACTGGAATGCCTGTTGTGAATGTTGCAAATGCTTGTGCAACAGGAGCCACAGCTTTTAGAGAAGCATGGATGTCAATAAAAGCTGGCATGTATGATGTTGTCTTAGCTGTAGGTGTAGAACAAATGGGAAAAGGACTTCTAGGTGGAGCTGGCGGCGGAGACGGCATACCTAAAGAGGGCCTTTTGGGCTCAGGAACTATGCCTTGTGTCTTTGCTGAGGCTGGAATGGAACATTCTAAGGAGTATGGTACTACTTTTGAGCAGTTTGCTAAAATTTCTGTAAAAAATCATCATCACTCAACAATGAATCCAAAAGCTATGTACCAAATCGAAACTCCTCTTGATGATGTTATGAATGCTGAAATGATTTCTTATCCAAACACGAAGTTGATGTGTTCGGTAAATGTGGATGGTTCTGCTGCTGCAGTTTTAGTTTCTGAAAAGAAAGCTAAAGAGCTTGGTATGGCAAGAGCAGTAAAAGTTAGAGCTTCAGCTATGGCAAGTGATCCTTATACAGATAGAGATCTTGTAATGCCAGATGTAAATGCATGCACTAGACTCGCTGCGAAAGATGCTTATGAGCAAGCAGGAATAGGTCCTGAAGATGTGAATCTTGTTGAGTTACATGATTGTTTTGCTACGGCAGAAATGTTGCATTATGAGAACCTTGGTTTATGCAAAGATGGAGAAGCCGGGAGAATGATAGATGAAGGTCATGTTGAGCTTGGTGGAAAAGTTCCTGTAAATGTTTCTGGCGGCTTGCTCTCAAAAGGTCATCCACTCGGAGCGACAGGAATTGCAAACATATATGAGGTTTGTACTCACCTTAGAGGTGAAGCAGGAGCAAGACAAGTAGAGGGTGCTCGAATTGGAATGACACATGTAATAGGTCTAGGAACAGCTTGTGGCATTCACATACTTGAAAAAACTTCATAATTTTAATTGAAGTTTGGCTTAACAGGCGATACTCACAATAATTTGAAGAGTATCAGGAAAATTTGTTCAATTTTTAATTCTTCAAAAGTTGACTTTGTTGTCCATACAGGAGACATAACTTTACCGAAATCTTTGGAGATGTTTTCTGAGCTTGAATCTCCTCTAATTGGGGTTTTTGGCAATAATGATCAAGGCGATAAAGATGAGCTTCGAAAAGTTAGCATCTTAAATGGATTTGATTTTTGTGACGGTCTAAGAGAAGAATGCATCGATGAAAAAAAAATCATTATAGTTCATGATCCAAATGATATTGATGAATCCTTTTATTTTAATGAATCAATAATTGTTCATGGTCATACACACAGATATAGAGATGAGAAAAAGGGTAATTCTCAGATCTTTAATCCTGGCGAGTGTGCAGGCATGTTCGAAGGGAAAAATTCAATCGGCATTGTTTCATTAGAGAAATCAAGAATGGAAATCTTAAAATTTTAGTTTCTTTTTTTTACCAAAAAATCAACAAATAGTATTATCAAAAATAATGCTATGAATGGTCTTAATAGTCTACTAATGTTTAAACTCTCTAACTCTAGCAAGTCAAAAATAGCAATTGAAATTATTGGAGCAAGGTCAGAGGCGCCAGGATAAAGGAACCAAGAGGAAATTAGTAAACTAAAAGTAAATGCGAAGATTAATTTTTTAAAATAAAAATTCCTTACAATTTTTCTTAAAGATAAAGATATAAGAATTGAAAGAATTAAATAAACTATCCAGGTTACAAGAATCATTTTCCAATTTCGTTTAACAACTCACTCGAGAAGGTTTCATTTCCAAACAATTGATTTAAATAATTAATATCAGAACTTTCTATGCTAGATAGAATTTTTTTTATATTTTTATCAGAAAATAAATGAGAAGGAGGAATGTTAAGTTGCTCAGATTTTTTTTCCCTCCATGATACTAACCTTCTCTCTTTTAAAGTTTTATTGGCATATTTCTTTAATCTAGAAATGGATAAACTCTGATTTCCAAGAGAAGCTTCTTTTCTAGATAAGTTAAAAACCTCATCAAGGAGATTTTCTTTTTTTAAGAGCTTTAATTGTTTTTTGAATATTTCTATTAAGTATTGTGCATCTTTTGCTGCATAATCCAGTTGTTTTTCCGTTAGTGGCCTAATAAGCCATCTTGAATTTGTCTCTGACTTATTAAGTTTAACGCCAAAGTATTTATAGACAATTTTTGCATAACTCAAGTTTTCTCCATTAGAAAGAAGTTTTTCAGCAACTTGAATGTCAAACGCATTTTTTATTTCTATTCCTATTGCCTTTGAAAGTAATGTTGTATCACTCCTAGCAGAATGGAAAATTACAAGAATTTCATTGTTTTGAAGAATTTCTACAAGTTCATCGAGGATCTCTAATTTTTGACAATCTATTAAGAAAATTTGTTTTAGAGTGGATATTTGAATTAAGGATGGAATCGGAAAGTATGTATTCCTCCATTCAAATTCTGTATCTATCCCAATTATTTGAATTTCATTCAAACTCCTTACCAAATGGGCTAGTCCTTGGTTTTCCTCTACTAGAACTACTTTCTTCTTTAAAAAGAAATAGTTAAAAAAATTTAAAGTTTTATTAATCAATATTTTTTATTATAAATATAATAATCTCATTAAGTTATCAAAAATCAGATAAATAATTAATCTGTATGGAAAATTTCTACGCAAAAAATTTAAATGAAGCAGCTGGTTTATGCTACGAATTATTAAAAGTAGAGCTAGAAAATGACTTGCGAAAATTTCTGTTAATCACTGGAGGTGGGTTTGGATTTGAATTTGCAAAAATCCTTAATTCAAAAATAATCAATATGGCTAATAAGCATTTGATTCTATCAGATGAGAGAGTTACACATTTATCCACCGAAAAAAACCTTCACATCATTATTAAAATACTCAATAAGTTGGGTCCTAAAAAAAATAATTTTTATTTTAAATTTGATGAATTGAATTCTGATTACAAAACTAATATGCCGATCCTTCAGTTCATGCCTGATTATTCAATTTTAAGTTTAGGAGATGATGGACATTTAGCTGGTCACTTCCATAATTCAATAAGAATAAATAAATGCTTTTGCTACACGGATGATGCTCCAAAAAAACCATCCAATAGAATAAGCTTTAGGGTGCCTTGGATCATGGCTGCCAAAAAAATAGTTATAGCCGCGATGGGTATACACAAGAAAGACGCTCTTCAAGAAATTATGGAGTTCAAGGGAGTGCATGGTGAGATTTTAAAAAAAAATGAAGATAAAGTTCTGATAATCTCTGACTTATTTCAGGAGACCTAAAGGAGATCTTTGATGATTTTTGAAACAAATTTTTTCGTATCTTTCCTTCTGATAGCAGTTGATAAAATAGCTTTCAAATAACCTTCTTTTTCTCCGCAATCGAAACATTCTCCAGTTAATTCAGAGGCATAAACAGTACTTTCAGTCTTAATCAAATTATTAATTGAATCAGTCAGCTCTATTTCTTTATTTTTTCTAATTTTTTTATCAGGAATAAAATCAAATATTTCAGGCAAAAAAATGTATCTACCAACCGCAGCATAGTTAGAGGGAGCTCTATCTATAGATGGTTTTTCAACTATTAACTCAATCTCTTGTATACGATTTTTAGAATTAAAGCTTTTTTTAAGCTTTGCAATACCAAACTTTTTTATATCGGCCCTTTTAACTTTCTCCAATAAAATATAGTTTCCAGGTTTTGACTCAAAGCTTTTTTTTAAGAAAGAGAGATTATCTTGTTTTAAATTGCAAGAAACATCATGCATAACCCTATCGGGTAAAACAACAGCAAAAGGCTTGTTCCCAATAAAGTTCTTTGCAATTTTAATTGCATGACCCAGACCGAATGCTTCACCTTGTCTCACTGAAGAAATTTCAATTTTTTGATTAGAAATACTTCTAACCTCTTTTAGTGAGGATCTTTTTATCCTTTTCTCTAAAGTAGCTTCTAGCTCAAAACTTTTATCAAAATGATTTTCTACTGAGTTTTTACTTGAATGGGTAACAAATATTATTTTCTTAAAACCTGACAGGATTATTTCCTCAACTACATATTGAATTATTGGTTTATCAACAATTGGGAGCATTTCCTTTGGAATCGCCTTGGTAGCAGGCAACATTCTTGTTCCCAATCCTGCTACAGGAATTATTACGGTATCTAATTTCATTTGTATTTAAAAATTTAATCTTTCAATATCATCCTCAACTGTTTTTTCCCCATATTGAATTTCTATAATTTTGCATTCTTTTTCTGAATTATTAATAATTTGATGCCATTCACCGACCTTTATTTTAAATGTATCGAATTTAGATAAGTTAAATTCCTCAGCATTTTCAATTTCATCTTTGCTATGCTTGACCTTGCATGAACCTTCAGAGATAAACCAAATTTCAGAACGTTTAAAATGCCTTTGGAAACTCATCTTCTTATTTGGTTCTATTATTAGCTCTTTAACTTTAATGTTATTTTCATGAAAAAGATTTATGAAATGGCCCCATTTTCTTTGTTCAGTTCCATAATGCCAATTTTTAAGGATTGAACTACTCGAGTTCATTTTTTTATCTCCTCCAACTGAAAATAAAAATGATACTCCTTCAACTTTCATTTCAGGTATGTTTGTCTTATTCCTATCTCCACCATTACAAAAAATAATTTCGCTATCTTTATGCAAAATCTTAATTTTTTCCAATGCATTAATACACGTTCCCTCTTTATCGTCTTCAAAACCGATTACTTCATCCACAAAGTAAAGATTTTCTAATATTATTTTTCTCTCATTAAATTCTAAAAAGTATTTCCCTTTCTTCTTTTGCAACCACTCGTTACTATTCAAAGCAACAATCAAGTAATCTCCTTTCTCTGAAGCCTCTTTCAAATATGATACATGACCTGAATGGATTGGATCGAATCCCCCACTTACAACAACTATTCTTCTTCTATCAGCCATTTTTGATTGAATATTTTTTTGCTCTATTTATTTCCTTCAACCTGTAAAAAAATTTAGAAATCAGATTCAATGGATTAAATTTAATATTATTTTTTTTTAAAGATTTAATACTTTCATAATTTTTTTGAATCAAAGCTTGAAATCCTGAATTACTGAATCCTCCATCAGACATAATTACTATAGTTTCATTAATATAGCGATACTTAAGATTATGTTTATATAAACACCTCAAAACAAAATCAAAATCTGAAGACATAGGGAAGTCTAAATCAAAATTTTTCACCAAATTTAAATGCCTTCTTCTGAAATAGAATGAAGGATGTGGCGGCATAATCAAATATTTGAAGAAATCTAATTCAAAATTGGCTGAAGAATAGTGCCTTCGAGGATTCTTAAATTTCAAATCATCAACAATCAAAACATCACCAAATGTACAATCAATGTCAACATGAAAATTATTAAAAATCGTTTCTAGGGTATTTTTAGAATTCAACATATCATCGGAATTAAGAAACCCGATAATTTCTCCATTGGATAAGGCAAGACCTTTATTCATTCCATCATAAATCCCTTTATCAGGTTCTGAAATTAACTTTATCCTTTGATCTTCGAATTGTTTAATAATTTCTATTGTTTTATCTGATGATGATCCGTCTATTATTATTAACTCAAAATCAGTATAAGTTTGAGATAAAACTGAATTTATTGAATCTAATATGGTTTTTTCTGAATTATAAGATACTGTAATCAATGAAAATTTCGGGGCATTTATCACGATGTTTTTTCTACTTGCTCATTAATCCATTCGTATGTTTTTTTCATACCTGTTTCCAAAGGTTGGCTAACTACCCAACCAATTTTTTCTTTAAACATTTTATTGTCTGAATTTCTTCCCCTAACTCCTTGAGGACAACTAAATCCATATTTTTTTCTGAATCTCTCACCTTCAATGTTATCAATTTTTAAATTTTTATTGGAATAGCTTATAGCCATTTTTGCTAAATTATTAATAGAAATCATTTCTTCAGATCCAATATTAACAGGACCTTGAAAATTAGAGTCCATTAACCTTCTGGTAGCTTCGATACATTCATCAATGTAGAGAAAAGACCTTGTTTGGTTTCCGTCTCCCCAGACTTCAATCTCTCCATTATTTTTTGATTCGGAAACTTTTCTGCAAATGGCAGCTGGCGCCTTTTCTTTTCCCCCTGTCCAAGTTCCTTCAGGACCAAATATATTGTGATATCGTGCAATTCTAACTTCGATTCCATAATTTCTTGAAAAAGCTAGCCAAAGCCTTTCACTAAATAACTTTTCCCAGCCATATTCTGAATCAGGAGCAGCTGGATATGCGGATTCTTCTGAACAGATTGGATTGTTTGGATCTGTTTGATTATATTCTGGATACATGCATGCTGAAGACGAATAAAAAACTTTGCTAATTTTATGTTTTACGCATTGTTCTGAAATATTGAGATTTATTAGTGAAGAATTATGCATAACATTAGCATCATTTTCTCCCGTAAAAATATATCCAGCTCCGCCCATGTCTGCTGCAAATTGATAAACCTCGTCTATTGAATCATCAAAAATCCTTTCGCAAAAATCTTGGTTTGTTAAGTCTCCCAATAATTCATCATCTGCTACTGAATTTATGTTGATGAATTCGTGCTTTTTTATATCAACACTTCTAACCCAATGACCTTCCTCCTTAAGCCTTTTGACCATTGCGCCGCCTATGAATCCTCCACCACCGCATACAAGTATTTTTTTCATGCTGCGATTATATATATAAAGATAATTTTGTGTTCAACTATCTTCTTTTAGCAACCAAGAAATGGTTTTCTTTACGCCCTCTTCCATTGTAATTTGAGCTTCTTCATCCTTTTTTTGAATCAAATTCTCCTCAAAAACCGCCTCTGTTAGCATATTGTTTAATCTAAAATTATTTATAGGAAAAGGAATTCTTAAAATACTCATGAAGTCTCCTAAATGGGCAGCTAACTTTAATAGAAACAATGGGACTTCAATAATCTTTTTTGATCCAAACTGATTAGAAATCTCTACAGACCAGTCAGACAATCCTAATGGCTCATAATCATGAATATAAACAATTTTTTTTGAGAAAAAAGATTCATCATTAAAGATAAGTGTTTTAATTTGACTCACTGAATTATCTATAAAACCATAGGATCTTTTAGTATTAATATTTTTAGGTAGAAAAAATAAATTCTTCCTAATCATATTAAAAAAGCCTTTATAGGGGTCGCCAAACCATGGCCCCCAAATTGAAGTCGGCCTAATAATAGTCCAATCTATTGAGTCCGAGATTGATTTTCTTAAGATAATTTCTGCGTTTGCCTTACTCTCTCCGTAGATTGTTGAGGGACAAAAGTCTATATCTGTTTTGGGTTTGTAGCCTAGTTTACAAACCAACATTGAAGAGCAAAATATTATTTTTTTTACTGAATTAATCTCATTACAACACAAGATAATATTTCTTGAGCCTTCTGTATTAGAATCGTAATCTTTCAACTTCTTTCCGCTTAGGTCAGTTCTTGCTGCTAAATGAATAACAATATCAGGCTTAAAATTGGTAAAAATCTCGTCTAGTGATTGCTTATCTTTTATATCAACTCTCTTAAAATAAGGATAATGATCAGAAATTTTTGGATCGTCTACATCTATAGTTAAAATTTCAACATCATCTGAAATAAGCGAACTCACTAGATTTGTTCCTATAAATCCTGAGCCACCTGTAACAAGAACTTTTTTCATTTTAATATTTCCAAATAGTTCCTGATCATTTTTGATGCTGCAATTTCCCAGCTATTACTTTTTATAAATGAATGTATCTTTTCTTTGACGATTATTTTTTCATTTTTTGGCATGTTGAGAAAATGCAATGAATTTTTAGCAAATTGATCGATTTTAAGATCTGATAATCTACCTATACCGACTTTATCAAGATCTTTCCAAGGAGTATTTTTTGATGTAACAACAGGGATACCATGACCTAATGCTTCTGCTATAGACATTCCAAAATTCTCTGATTTCGATGGAAGAACTAACAGTTCTGCATCATTAAAAAATTCTTCTTTAGAATCTCCTGATAATTCCCCAAGAAAATGAACGTTATCAGATATTTTTAATTTTTTGATAAGTTTATTTATTTGTGCTTTATATGACTGTGATTCAAATTCTCCCCCGATAAACAATGATGCTCTTGGAACTATTTCAGTAATTTGTTTCATCATTTCAATAGCTATATGCAACCCTTTGTGTTCAATTAACCTAGCTAAGAAAATTATTTTACTTTCATTATTCTGACCTTGATGCTTATCAAAATTTTCTTTATGCAACTTACTTGCGCTTTCTACATGATCTATACCATGTGGTATCACAACGATGGGTATATCAAATTTTTGTTTACTTAAAAGCTCTCTCTCTAGTTCAGATGTTGCATGAATAATAGACGAATTTTTCATTAATTTTTTTAATAAAAAATTCCAGTATATTTTTTTTAAGAAATAATTTTTGGACAAAGCTTCCTCAAAAAGCATTCCCCTGGGTGAAATGATAGAAAATATATTTTTTCTTCTAGATATTATTAGTGAAATTAAAGTAGAAAACCTCCAAATACCATTTATATGGAAAATAATATTTTCTTTAGTTTTTGATTTTGAGAAAATTTTTTTATAAAAAGAATATGAGAATAAAAAAAATTTATCAAAAAATATATTTGAGTTATGAATCTCATAAGTCAAATTAAATAGGTCAAGAAGATCATTTCTCATGCTTTCATTTCTATTTTTAACGATTTCTATCTCTACATCTACACCGAGCTCTTTAAGAGAGTGACACATCCTTGGAATGGAGCTTGCAGGTCCTCCAAAGGATATATCTAAATTTTCACAAATATAAATTACTTTCAAATTATGTTTTTTATTTTTAAAAGTTAACAAAAAAAAGTACAATTCTATCAATCATTACTTGTTCGTAATACTCTTAAAAAATGCCTAATATTTCCCTCGGTATATCTTATAACCATCCTGATTCGGCTGTTGCATTATGCGTTGATGGCGAAATAGTTGCTGCTGCAGAAGAGGAAAGGTTTAATAGAATAAAACATAGTGCCGAATTTCCTAATCTTGCTATAAAAAATATCTTAGATTTTGTTGGTATACAGCCTGATGAAATTGATCAAATTTGCATTAATTCTAATCCTACTTTTTATTCAAATCTAAACAGGCTTTTTAGGGACAGTTTTAAAAATAATTTAAGCAAATTAATCAACAAAAGTAAGGATATAAAATTAAAAGATCACCTCAAAAAATTAGATTTGCATGAAAAGCCTATAAGAAGTTTTGAACATCACCTTTGTCACTTAGCTTCTGCAGTTTATGAAAGTGGATTTGTTGAAGCTACTGCTGTGTCTATCGATGCCCTAGGGGATGGCGTTTCCGCATCAATGGCAAAGTTTGATAGTAATAAAAAATTGAAAATAGATGAAAGAATTTTTTTTCCTAATTCTTTAGGTTATTTTTATGAGACTATGACACATTATTTAGGATTTCCATACTGGGGTGATGAGTACAAAGTAATGGGCTTATCTGCATATGGTGAACCTAAGTACATAGATTTGTTAAGAAAGTTCTTTTTTGAATTGAAAATTAATAATTTTGATTTAAAAATTAATAGTAAGCTGATTAATCAAAATAAAAATTTTAGTTTTATTTATGGCAATAATGTAAAAGTAAATTCTCTTGTTAATGCAGAGCTTGAAAAACTTTTAGGAAAGGCAAGAAATAAAGAAGAGAATTTAACTCAATTTCACAAAGACGTAGCTGCTTCAACTCAAAAAGTCTTTGAGGAAGAAGCAAATAAGCTCCTTTTTTCAGCATTTGATAAGACTAAATGTCCCAAACTTGCTTTGGCTGGCGGATGTGCCATGAATTCTCTCTGGAACGGAAAAATAACCGATCAAACTCCATTTGATCAAATATTTATACCTGCAGCTGCTGGAGATGCAGGTGGCGCTTGCGGAGCTGCTTACTTGGGAAATTTTGAATTAAAATCATTTGATTCTAAAAAAACTAGAAATATCAATGCCTCTCTAGGGATTGGCTATTCAAATGAATTCATAAAAAAGACTATTGATAATGTCAATTTCAAAGATGATATAAAAATTTCATACTTCGAAAATGACGATGAACAAGTTGATTTTTTAACTGATCAGATTATAAATGGAAAAGTTTTGGGATGGTTTTCTGGAAGAATGGAATGGGGCCCAAGGGCATTAGGAAATAGATCAATCATTGCAGATCCAAGAAGAACGGATATGCAAAAGCTATTAAATCTTAAAATTAAAAAAAGAGAATCTTTTAGACCTTTTGCTCCATCTATATTGAGAGAGAAAGTTTTAGAGTGGTTTGAAAAAAGTGATGATGTCCCCTTCATGATGCAAGTTTTCAAAATCAGAGAAGATAAAAGAAAAATTATTCCATCAGTTTGTCATGCTGATAATACAGGAAGACTTCAAACAGTTACCGAAGACCAAAATAAGAGATACTACAAGTTGATAAATTCTTTTGACAACAAGACAGGTGTTCCTATTCTATTAAACACTTCTTTTAATGAGCAAGAACCTATAGTTTGCTCTCCAGAAGAAGCTATCGATACTTTTGTAAGAACAAAAATGGATATTTTATCTCTTGAAAATTATGTTCTTGAGAGAAGATCTAATTAAAATTGAAAATATATAAATTGATCTATTGGCCTTAAAAAGATAAATATTAAGACAAGCATTACAGAAAGTATAAAGATTTCGGAGTTTTTTACTATCATCAATTTACTTAATTTTTCTTTGATGAAATAAACAAGATAAAAACATATTAAAAGACAAAAAGTAACGAGATATACGTTTTCCCTCATTGAAAAAAATAAATAATTATTTAGCGAAAACAACTTTCCCCACATCATTATTGCCGTTTCTAAATTTTCTGATCTAAAAGGTATCCAACCTAACATCATAATAGGTAAAGTGAACAAAGTTCCAATAAAAGTAATTATTCTATTTTTAAAGATTAAACTCTTTGAAGAAGTTAATATCCTTTGAAGAAAAACGAAGAAAGCGTGATATAGCCCCCACAGCACAAAAGTCCAATTTGCTCCATGCCAAAGACCCATAATTGCCCAAGAGTAAAATAATGCTCTATCGGAATTTTCAGGAGTCTTTTCTACAATTCCACCTGTTGATCTATTAACAACACTTGATCCAGTTAAAGGTAAATAAAGGTAGTCTCTTATCCAGCTTGATAATGATATGTGCCATCTTTTCCAAAAATCTCTTGGAGAGGTTGCCGAATATGGAAAATTAAAGTTTTCAGGGAATGTAATGCCCATCAATAAGGCAGCCCCAATTGCTATGTGAGAATAAGCGCTAAAATCAAAATAAATTTGGAATCCAAACAAGAAGGATAAAGTTAATACATCCCAAGCTCCTATGTCTTCAATAGGAATATTGAATCCTGAATCAACAAAAGCAGAGATATTATCTGCAAGAACTACTTTAAGAAATAATCCATAAATAATTCTTCTGAGTCCATTACTAAATGAACTCAAAGAAAATACAGATCTATCTCTTAGCTGATGAATTACCTCAGATGCTCTTAATATTGGTCCTGCAATTAATTGAGGGAAAAAAATTACATAAGATGAGTAAAGTAAAAAGTTTTTTTCAGGTTTTATAAATCCCCTGTAAACATCAACAACATAACTGATAGTTTGGAATGTATAAAAGCTAATGCCCAGAGGAAGAATTATTTTTAGAAAAATTAAATCAACTTCTAAGCCGAATAAATTTAAAAAACCTATTGAACTATTAGCAAAAAATATAAGATATTTAAAATAGAACAAAAGAAAAAGGTTTATGAATATGCTTAAATACAAAAATTTTATGTTTTTTGAAACGTAAATTTTCTTTGCTAAAAAAAAGTCGACAACAACAGAGAAAAGCATTACGAAAATAAATTCAAACTTCCAGAAACCATAGAAAATTAAACTTGAAATGAAAATTAACAAAAGTCTCGGCTGTCTAGGCAGAGTCCAATAGAGAAGTACTACAGACGATAAAAATAATAAAAAAGTTATAGAATTAAATATCATTTTTCAAATTTCGCGTTTGCAATACTTTTAGAAAGTTTATTAGATAGAATTTTATGACCTTGAAATTGAAAGTGCATAAAATCAAGTTCATTATTGCTTGATAAGCTAGTCGAATCTTTTTCCCCCCAATATTTTCCTTCAACTAAATTTTCTAAGTTCAAAAATACTGCTCCATATTTTGTTGTCAAATCAAAGGCCGTTTTTTTAAATTCCTCATACTCATTCAAATCATATGGAATATTTACATCATTTCTTATCGGTACGATATAAACCAGAATATTTTTTTCAGAAGACTTAGCTTCAATGATTAATTTTTCTAAAAAAAATAAATTTCTTTTATAAATTGCTGGAATTATTTTTCTTTCAGTTGAAGGAGTTATATTAAAAACTTTATTTCTAGTTTTATAAAGCATGCTGAAAAATGCTGCTCTTAATTTAGGTCTCATTTCCCATAACTGTGAATATTTATTTAACTCACTATCCAGAAATCTCTCGGCTTTATCTTGAAAAGAACCATCTAAACCATTAAAGTCTGACTCAGAAGAGCTATTTTTAAGATTTTTGAGTTCTCTTGAAGATTCTTCATCTAGGGAAGAAGTAAATCCATCCAAATAAAGCAATTCCTCAAAGCTTGATCTTAAATTGCCTTCTCTAAAATCATCCATTACCAATGGCAAAAGAAGCGTTTTTATATCAAGGTTCATATCTAGATACTTATACAAAAGATATTTTTCAATGTAGTTAATATTTGGCATTGAAAAAGTTGTAAGGTTTTTTCCTTGAGAATCGAGTTCATTAAAAAGTATTTCAGGGGCTGGAACTTGTCCTTCTTCATATTGATTTATTCCATGAAGTTGTGAATTACCAATCCATAAAATATTATTTGAGAAATCATTTGCATAATTAATGCATTTTTTTGAGTCTTTTATGCCTTTACAATGAATTGAGCCTTTTTTTGATTTTCCATAAATACTTTTTGTCGCCTTTCCTAAGGCTAATTCATTCCCATCCTGAAATAGTTCAGACTCTAAGATTAGAATGTTTAAGAAGCTAATACTCAATAAAGAAAGAAGGGAGATAAAAATTATGTATTTAATAAAGTTATATTTAAGACTCATCAAAATACAAACGCTTTAATTTTTTTTTGAATAAAAAGTTAACTTATCTTTGAAAAGCCAATAACAAAATAAAATAAAAATAGTAAAAAATAGTATGTTCTTAATACTAGCAATTACTAATACAAAATCATTTCTGTGGACATAAAAAGCTAAAAAACCAAGGACGTAAAGAAAGATTACTGTTGATTCTTTAGAGGTATGAAATGCCAAATTAAATTGAGTAATTATAAATATTATTATTAGTGAAAAAATAAAAACACCAACAAAGCCACCTGCCTGAAAGATCTCTCCCCAAATTGAGCTTCCAAGCCCATAAGAAAAACCTGGATTAGCTCTTGCTTCTATAACAGTAGAAAATCTTGATTCTTGCTCTCCTATTCCAACTAAATCATCCACCACAGGAATAGAGCCAACTACAGCGCTATTAAAAGAGTAATAATCTGAAAGATTTTGAGATGAAGTTAATGAAAGATTCGAAGCCTGTTGACCAAACTCTGCCGAAAAAAAAGCATAAAGCAAAAATCCAGCCAAGTTATCGAATCTTGAGTCGAGCTCAAGAATTCTCGAAATAGTATCAAAACTCAGCAATTTAAGGTCAATATAAGAAATTTTGTACAAAACAAAAGCAGTGAAAATTAAGAGCATTACCAGAATGGGAATAAAATTTCGCAATCTAAATATTTTTTGATTGTAGTAAAGAATGAAGAAACCACATGCCAAACAGACAGCCATAGCCGCCCGAAACCCAATGAAGACATAAAAGAGTAAAGGAATAATTGCCCAGAAAGCTAAAGAATATCTCTTACTTGTAAGTGCATATAAAAAAGTCATTGCAGCTGGAAAGTAAGTTATAAGATAGTATGTCATTCCAGTTGATCTCAAAAATTCAGCTTTACCAGAAAGTAAATTTCCCCAGCCGGCATAGGCTGCATAAGCAGTCGATAAATATGAAAAAATAAGCAATAGGTAGAAGAAAATCAGTTCATCCCCCTCTTTTGATCTGTCGTACTTCTTCTCCCTTGTCGAACCTATCTTTACATCATTTACAATTGCAAAAAAAAGCAAAACCATCAAAACAATTGAAATTATGACTTTAGATTGCTCCGAGGCGGGAAAAGTATATGGAGGAACCCAGATCGTTCCAGAAATTATTTGCCAGTTATAAAGCAAAGTTGATAAGAGAAATAAAAGAAGAAAGTCGATTTTGTTTCTTAAAAGAAAGTAAATGCTGGTGATAGTTGCTGTAGTAGTTAACATTAGGAATTAATTTTATTTTCTCTAGAAAATAAATTTGCCATTAGAAAGTCATTTTCATCTTTAATTTTGAAAGATGACAGTGAATCGATTAATACATGTCCAGAACCAGGGCTGGTAAGAAGCCTATTTTTTTTATACCAAGAAAAGTTCACGCTATGAATTCCACCAATTTCCTCAAATATAAAATCCCGCTCTAATCGGAGTTTTTTATTGTTAGAAAGTGGCGACAACCCATTACCTTCATGAGTATAAAAGTTTGAATTTGAATTTAGGACGCTAAATGATGAATTAGTACCAAAAACTTCCATCACATCTAGTGAACTCTTTAAATAGTTCAATTTGAAAAACGGGTATTCATAGTTGACTACTGAAATAAATTTAATATCTTTATTCGAAGGTGCAAAATTATTTAATACATCATCAATCGTTTCTTCAATTGGAATATTTAAAGCCGCCAAATCTGGCTTTCTATTATGAAAAATTACTTTATTTGACTTTTCTAAAACTTTTTCAATGCGTTTGTCATCTGAACTAACTATTATTTTGTAAATTTTTGAACTTTCTTCTATTTTTGAAATGAGATTATTTATGATTGTCGATTTGCCAAATTTTTTTAAATAAAGAGGATTATCAGAAGAATCTTCTCTAATAGGGATTATTACAAGGGTTTTTTCTTTTGATACATTAGGATGATTTGATAAGATTTTAGACCTTGTTGATAGGATTTTTTCTTGATTTTTTGTGAGACTTTTTGGATGTTGTCTGTAATAAAAAAGAGGAATATTTAAGTTTGTCACTTCATATTTATTAGCGATCTTAGTCCATATCTCGTATCCATCCTGTCTGTCATATCTTTCATCGTATCCATTTATTTCTCTAAGGACAGAAGTCCTTATCATAGTACAAGCTCCGTGAGCGGGGAGATCAAGTACTTTAACTTCATTCTTGAAATCATTCCTTTTTTCCTGAGCAATGACATTATCTTTTTCATCGATTAAGTAATAATCAGGAAAAACTAACGCATAATTGTCATTACCTTCCAGCACATCGGCTAAGTAATTTAAGGCATTCTTATCAAAGAAATCATCGGCATCAAGCCTTATTATATATTTTCCCCTAGCATGAGATAGGGCAATATTATTGGTTTTATTCAATCCTAAATTTTTTTGCAGGAGAATTTTGACTTTTGGATGATTTGAATATTTATTAATAATATTCACAGAATTATCTTTAGAGCCATCATCAATTATAATTAGTTCAAAATCACGGAAATTTTGATCAAGAACTGAAGAAATAGCCTTTTCAACATAACGTTCATAGTTGTAACAAGTAATATAAACTGTAATTAAAGGATCATTAAGATATCCTTTCCAATCGACTTTAAGCTCATATTTCTTTGGAATTGACCTCTGTATAGTTTTTGAATTTACGCTTCTGAGTTTTTTATTGTTTTTAAAAAAGTTGTAAATGTCATCTATTTCATAATTATAGGTTTTGCCTATCTTTTTCATTTTTATCAAAAATTTATTAATAACTTTGAAATCAAGTTCTGTATCTAAAGTTAACCTTAGGGGTGGAAAATTTGTATCAACGTCTAGGCTTGAGGTATTAAAATGCTCTCTAAGGTTTAAAACAAAGTTTGTTAAATATTCAGAGCCTGAAGTATCTTCATAATTTGAATTTATGAATTTAAGTATTTTTTTACTAAAAATTTCTGCCTCTGTTCCACTTGGGAGTCCTTTAGCGTCGCAGTAATCTGAATTATTAATCTTAAAAGTATTAATTGTTTTCTTTAAAGATGCAGGATCCACCAAAATATCATCACCAGTTATCCTTAAAATAATTTCATAACCTTCATTGTCATCAATAGCTAGCATCATTCTTTTGAGGACATTTTCTTCTGAACCTCTATAAACTTGTGCGCCATTTTTAGAGAGTAGATTTGCTAAATTGTCGTCTGTAGATGAATCGGTCGTACAAAAGACAACTTTATCTATTACTTTCCTTTTTGTTGAAACCTCAAGTCTTTTCAATAAGTGAATGATTGTCTCTTCGTCGTTTATCTTCAAAAGAGCTTTATTTGGAAGCCTAGATGAATTTGTTCTTACAACAACTACAGCTAAAGATTTTAATTCCAGATCAGCTTTGGTGACTTGAGTATCTTTTGAAACATCTTTTGTAATTTTCTTTCCTATTATTTCTTTGTAAAAAATATTTGGTTTATTACATTCCAATCTTTTCATGATCACATCTGATTCTTTGATAATTGAGCCCTTTTTAATATTTTTCTTCCACACAAATACCTTCTTTGCTTTTGATCTATATTCTTCTTCTGCAGGCGAAAAGAAAGGCTGGCTAATAAAATTTTTTTCAGATTTTCTTAAGTGTTTTATAAAGGATTTCATTTCTTTGGGTTCTAAAGATGAAAAATAGTCAACACCTCTTAGACTGCGGTCCAAAGTGATGTGTTTTTCTAAGTATGAAATCCCCAAAGGGACAGTTTGAAGAGGAAGGGTATATGTCTCAAGTTTTTCTGCATCAGCATGATCCATAAAACCATATTTAATTTTATCTCCAAATAGATCTTTTAAAAATATTAGTTTATCTAGATTATTTTCATCAAAAGGAGTTGGGTAAGTTTGAAATCCATGCATCAAGATTAATTCTTTAGCCATACTTTGATGAATAAATTGTGAAATTGAATCTTTTAGCTCAGGAATAGTCGAGCCGCCTGCAGAAAAAAATATCTTCCCTTCGAAATCTCTCAACTGATCTAATAGCGGAATATTTCCTAAATCAGAGGAATGAATCTTTATTCCATCTAATTTTAAATTTTTTGCAAATTTCAAAGAATCAAGCCCAAATACATCAGCATAAATTTCAATTTTATCGTTGGAAATTGAATTAAAAATTTCTTCCCACTCTTTTTTTGAAAAAGCTTGATTCTTAAAATGTTTAAATCGAGAATGTTTTTTTACTAAAAGTTCATCAGCTGAATAAATCTGAAATTTTATTGCGTCTATTCCAGTTTTATTAATTTCATTTGCAAGTTTTATTGCTTGCCTGAAATCTCCCTGATGAGAATTTGCAATCTCACCTATAACAGATATTTTATTTTTCATCTTAAGAGTCAATTTGAAATATAAGCTTTTCTAAAGACTTAGTATTATCAGCAAAACTAATGTTGTGACCATCTATGTAGTCATTGAAGTAATTCTTGCCTCTATTATCAATTAATATAGATTTTATTCCTAGAAAATTTGCTTCAAAGATACTTGATGAAAAGGCAGTCAAATGAAAGTCAGCAATTGAAAGTGATTCCAAGAGAGGATTTTTTGAAATTGTCTCAATATCCACAAATTCCATCTTGCTAAATAAATTTTTGTAAAATTCAAAATTCTTCAAAGATATTTGCCTCGGATGAAGTCTTATCAGTAAGTTTATTTTTTTGTTATTTTTTTCTAAAAAATCAATGACAAATGAATTTTCAACTTGAAAGGAAGGTTGAAGTGTAATGAGAAGATTAATTTTGTTTTCATTTCTCAATGATGACACCGAATCATCTAGTTTAATGTTCTTAAAGGTGGTTAACCATTTGTAGCCATCTATTTGAACTTTGTGTTTATTAGTAAGTTTGACCAACTTTCTTAAACCTATTGAAGATTTTTCATCCCAACAAGAAAAAATATTTGGTAAAAATTTATACCCATCTTTATCAATTAAATTCCAGTTACCAAATGCCGGGTTATGCTGTGATTGACCGCCATGCTGCATGCAAACATTAAGAAGCTTTAACCTATCAGCTGCAAGACTAAGTGCAAAACCAAAATTATCGTAATAAATTGCTTGATATATTTTTTTTACTTTCAACCTTTTTAAGAATTTTTCTAAAAATTTTGATAAGAAAAAGATATATGCAATTCTCGACATAACCTTAAACCTTGATATTTTGAAATCAAGATTTAGTTCTTTTTTTGCCTCATAAATTAATCTGAGATTCTTCTGATAATTTGGATTTAAGGATAAAAGTGGAGCTAAGATCACAGAAATTGCTTTAAGTATTTTAACTTGATACAGAATGCTACCGATCTTATAAGTGATTGAACCATCCATTAAACTCAAATCTTCAAGGTTTAATATTAAATTTCTATTACTAATATTTGATAAGGATGACATTACTCTGTCGTAATATTTATTATCTATTTCAATGAAATAGTTAGAGTGAGTAACGATTAAGTTTTCTGGATTTTTAACCATCATCTTTGGTTTCTTTTTAAAATAAGATTGAGATTCTTCATTATTTATACTTTGCTTTGAGGAAATTAGTGAAAATGCGAACAAAGTTCGTATGACGGGCCAAAAATCTTCACCAAAAAAGTAGAATCTTGATTGTCCTTTCGAATCAAGAAAAATTTCAAGATTTGATAAGCCTTCAGAAATTTCTTTGTTATTTCTCAAAATTTACTCAAAGTCTTCTAGACTAATCTTTTCTAATTTTGATAAATTTCGCTTAGTTTTTTTACCTAGAATAAGATCAAGCTGATTAGCTTTTAGGCCTGCTTCAGGTCTAAGAAAAGTAAAATCATCTTTCTCCACAACAGTGTTTTCTCTCAGATCTCTTGAAGGATAAATTGATTTTCTAAATGATTTAATATGATCAGTTGAGATCTCTGAAAAAGTAGGTTTTTTTTCAGACAAACCTAATGAGTCTGAGATAAATTGTATTTTTCTCCTTAATTGTTTTACCTCATCTTTTGTAAATGAAACAGAATGGTCTCTAAAGGCCTTTCCTTCTCTTTTATCTGTAAAATGAAATTCTAAGATTTTTGCACCTTTAACTAATGCATATTCTAATGATGAAAGATTGGGAGAATGGTTTGAATATCCAATTATATAGTCAAATTCCTTTTTAAGAGTCTCAATAACGTTTAAGTTCAACTCGATATCTGGACAGGGATAAACGCTTGTGCATTGCATGATGCATAACATATTTTTACTTTTATATTTTTCGTTAGTATTAATGAGAACGTCAACTGCATCTCTAATCTCTTTAAGATTGGCCAAACCTGAAGATATAATCACGGGCTTACCTCTTTTTGCCAGTTTTTCTAGAATAGGAAAACAAGTTAAATCACCTGATCCAACCTTGTAAAATGTAAGATATTTATCAAAAATCTCAATTTGAGCATCGTTCCAAATTGAGGCATTAAAATCAACATTTGATCTTATGCATTTTTCAGCAAGTTGTTGATATTGTTCATTGGTTAAAGAAAACTTATCAAAGTGTTCTTTCCTTTGCTTATCAATAGTTTCATTTACTAGAGTTTTACCGGAATAAATTTGAAACTTTATGCTATCGACTCCTGATTCAATTGCTAAATCTGTAAGATGATTAGCGTATTCAAAATCACCTTCGTGATTTCCCCCAATTTCAGCTATAAGTTTTACCTTATTCGTATCAAAATCCATTTTTTAATTTTATATTACTTTCTTCTTGAGTAAGTTAAAATTCAGATAAATAAAACTTTCTTATGTATCTTGTTGCCGGTGGAGCTGGTTTTTTCGGCGAGGAAATAATTTCTAAACTTTTATCTCAGGGAGAAAAAGTTAAAAATTAGTAACTTTCGGTGAATCAATTAAAAACGAATAATCTTGATCTAAAATAGGGATTCCTTTTATTTTAGGATAAGCTCGCTTTGAGTCTCTGCAGTAATAAAAATCTTCGTAATCCAACAAGGTTTTTTTGGAAATTGGACATACAAACTTTATTAATTCTTCATTTGGTTCTAAATAATCCTTTTTTTCAATAATATAGCAAGCGGTATGATTTAGAGGGTTAGCACTATTTTTCATTAAAAAAGATTCCTTTATGGTGATGTCCTGCCTTTGCGACAAGAATTGATCTAGGCCTCTAAAATAATCATTTTTGATCATTTTTAATTTCTGAGATAAAGAACCTTTTTCAAATGAAGGTTCAAAAAGGACGATGCTTTTTCGGGATACCCTTATCATTTCACTTAACGCAATATTAAAAATTCTAGGCATCTGCTCTAGTGTGTGTCTTGAATAGACCAGGTCAAAAGAAGAATCTTCAAAAGGAAGACTAATTGCATTTGATTTGGAGAGATTGATATTAAATTCGTGCCTTTTTTCAAATTCTTCTAGGCCATGTAGCAATCTATTTAGGGAAAGATCAATCGCAAACATTTTTGAAATTGAGGGCCTATGGGAGTAAATACTTTCCATTGTAGTAAGTTCACCTGCTCCAACTTCTAAAATAGAAGAGAATTCAAGATTATCTAATATTGAATTGCATTCTGTTCTAATTAACTTCATGTTTTCAATGCTTGATATTTTTTTTACCTTATCGTTGACAACACAATATCTTTCTTTGCCTACATGATAATTATCTTTTATGTAAGAACCGCTAATCCTGTCATATTGTTCCTCAACAAATTTTTCATCTCTGACTTGTCCTTTAAATATATGAAAAGGTATTATCAATAAACTTGAGAGAAGAAAATAATATTCTTCTCTCTTCCAAGAATCTTTCTGCATTAGTAGAAGATCTAAAATTAAATTTATAGAGTTATTAAATAGTTTTGTTCTAGTTTTCATAACTTGAAATTAAGAATCGTAATATATTTCATAATTGTATTCTCTCTTCTTTTCAGTACCTCTCATAAAATCTTTTCTTTTGAAAAGAAAAATAAATATCACTGTTAACCACTCTTTCACATGATTAAATAAATTTAAATTACTTAATTGATCATCTTCACGCCAACTTAAAGGAAAGAATTTAAAACTTAGTTTTTTTGCAACTGTATAGAATAAAAGATAATAATTGAAAGTTAATCCGTTGGGAAAATTCAAATAAAATTTATCCTTTAACATCTCTACATTGTATAAGTTTAAACCTGCACCCATATCTTTTATGACTCTTCTTGAGATAACTGACCCAATTAAATTTATACCAATATTTCCATATATCCTAAAATTTGAATAACCTTCTAATTTTGACTGTTGCATAAATCTGGAGCCGAGCACACAATCTAAACCTAAATAACTTTTTTTATTTATCACGGGTAAGATGTCCCTTATATCGCCTTGATCATCTCCGTGCACAACAACTAAAAAGTTATAATCATTATCTACAGCATAATTGAAGGCAACTTTGTGAGAACCCCCTAAATTATAATTTTCCAAATTTATAACGATCGTAACTGAAAGATTTTCAATTTTCTTTAATGCCTCTTTTGCAACAGCCACACTGTTATCTGTGCTTCCATTATCTACAATTAGTATCTTGTCAAAGTTTTTACAAACATCGCTATCAACTTTATCTAATACTCTAGAAATCTGATTTTCACAGTTATACATTGGTATAAAGATTAATTTTTTTAATTTACTCATATAAAAAGAATTTAATTTTAATAAAATCTAATTTTATTTGTCATTAATGCATTCATAAAGAGAAAATTCATATACAAGGAGAATGGGATCACGAAAATTTTTGGATAAAGTGGAATTACGTCCAAAAATCCAGTTAAAAAAACGATTAATATGGATAAAATATAAACTCTAAAAATATTGAAAAATATATATCCAACGAATTTAGTCAAAAGAAATTTTGAATCATGAATAAATGTATATTTTGCTGAAGAAAAATAAACAAAACTGACAGCAAAGAAACCTGCTGTTACATTAGAAAAAAAAATTGAAACACCAAGATATATTAATGTTGAAAAAATAACTAAATCTATGGTGAGACCTAATCCAGAAAAGAATCCGAAACTAAGTAAATTAAGAGATTTAAACTTATTAATTATTTTGTTAATTAATAAATTCATAAGGAAATTTAAAAAAAAAGGTTTGTAAATTAGATATTATGTTCGGATTCTAATCTACCATCGCCTCGATTGGTATCATCTTCAAGCCTTATTACGTCATCAACTTCAGGAGTGGAAACTTCTTGCAAAATGATGTCAGTAATGGCGATTACTCTATGTTTTTTTGGAGGTTTTACTGTAAAAAAATCTCCAGCTTTCATAATTTTTTTTTCAACAATACCCAAATCATTTTCAAGCCATACTTCTGCTTCACCTTCTATGATGAAATTTGTCTCCAATTTCTCCTTATGGTATTGATAACTTGTCTTAGTACCCGCATTGATATATATCCTTTTATAACAATACCTATCATTTAACTCGAGCCACTCTTCCTTACCCCAGGGTTTAGAAACTATTTTCATAATGTTCAGTAACCTCCACTAACGATTCAATAATTGTTTCAGATAAATCTTCGTATTGATTTATTTGATCAAATATAATCTTATACTCGTCTGTTGCAAAATGATAATGGCCTGCAATATTTATACATAAGAACTTATTTTCTGGAGTATTATCTTTAAGCCATTTTTTCCATTTTCCACCTTTGTAAACTATCTCTGCCCAAGATTCGAAATCTATCCCATAAGCAAGACATTTATTAATTATAATTCCAGTTTGGATTACTCCATATTGAGGGGCAATATTCATAGCATCAACGATGCCCTTTCGCTTAGCTATTTCTTCCGAGGTTAGATAATCTGCATTATGTTCTTTAAATTTAAGGCCTTTGGATCTTATTAACGATGAAACTTCCTTGTTGAAATCTGAATTAAAATTGCCCGCTTGATTTATTTCCATAACCCAGCTTCCTGTTTGTACAACAAAGAAGTTAGGGTCACAAAATGAAGTGAAATAGTCAATCTCATTTTCTATTTCGTCTATTGAATTGAATGCAAAATTATCGCCTAAATTTTCATCTGTTCCAATTTCTATTAATATCTCTTCATTAAGTCCTTTACAAAATTCAATAGCTTTTTTGGATTCTTCTAATTTTTCTTCGAAAGTGCCTTTGTGATGACAAAAGTCAATATGAATGAGATCAAATCCATTATTAATATCTTCTTCGATAGTTTGATAAGTATCTTTAAGATCGAAATTGCCTGTGAAGCCAGGGCCGCAGTGATCCCTGCATAATAAAACATCGCTAAAAGTATATTTATCTTTTAATGTTTTTAAATGTTCTGAATATTCCTTCGTAGACCACCCATTTACATATCCGCCAGAATGATCAATCTGATTTTTAGATGCTATAAGCATTAACTGTTTTCTATTGAAATTTGAGTATCTATAAACTGCCTCTATAGCCTCTGAGCTCATAGGACCTATACCGAATTGAGCTGTTATTTCTTTAGCCATAATTTATCTAGAAATGATCGATAATCAATAATTTTTGAATTATATACTATTTTATTTTCAGGGTTTTTAATTAATTCAAAGATTTATGGATCATTGATCTCCCTAGGAAAAATAAAAGATGATCAAAAGGATCATGATGCAAAGGTGACATATTTAAATAGATGATACCTGTGATAATTTTTATTTTTTTTAAATTAAGTCCATTATCTAGTATGAACCTTTCAAATATATCTTTAGCATCCATTAAATTACTATTCAAATCATATTGATAAAAAACCTCGTCATTTGTCATCTCAAATGAAAATTTGTTATTTTTTATTGATTGATAAGAAAGAATCATTCCTCCGTAAAGTTTAGCTAAATCGTAATACATGTCTCCATATTCAATAAGTCCTGCGAAATCCTGCCTCCAATCTAATATTTTAAAATCGCCATTATCTTGAGATAAGACATTATCAAACTGAAGATCGCCATGAAACCCAGTGGGAATTCCATTAGTAATATCATTCCAGTCTATTTTTGAAAATAGCTCATCCACTGACGGAACTTTTCTACCATTAATAATAAATTCTTTATCAATAATTAAAGTTTTTTTAAAAAACTTTTCTAATCTTTGATTTGTCTTATCTATATAGAAATTTTTGCAGGCTTTCTCAAATTCTTTCTTGTCTTTTATGTTTTTCAGTTTTTTTTCAATCCATAGATTATCTTTACACCAACTAAGAAAATTTAGAAGAATATGGTCATTTAGAACATCGTAAAGGACGTTTCCATCTAACTTATTATAACTATAAAAATTAGGTGCACTATTTTCTATCTTTGGAGCAAGGCCTAAAAGCAATTTTGATCTTTTTACCCTGTTTTCAGCAATGTTTTCATCAGCAAAATATTTTATGACTCTATTCTGAACAAAATATAAAAATTCATCTCCTTTACTAAAATCAAATTTCTTTTCACCTCCGGATAAATGGCTATTCGTGGTAATAAAATTCTCCAAAGTGCCCGTATCAAACCAAGTAAAGCCTATTGGCTCTAATTTGTTCTCCAAAAGAGATTTAAATCCATTTGATACCTGGATTTCACCACTTATTGGTTGTTTATTTTGCTCTAAAGAATTGAAAAAAATTTCATAATCTTTCACACCAGCAAGGCCTATAAAGGCATATTTATTATTAGTTACAATCTTGTCATCTATCTGAATAACCAAATTATCTTTTATTTTAACTGTACAAAATTGTTCGGGGTTCTTTACAGGAGAAATTCCAAACCAATTCTTATCTAATTCAGGAATATCCTCTAGAACAATTGTATCAGAAGCAAAAAATATAAATGGACATTGAAGAAAATCTCTACAAGCCAATAATGAATGTCCAGGACCTGAACCAGGTCCTATATATTTATCTATTTCTACATAAGTAATATTATTTTCTGGATGAGCGAGATCTAAATAATTCTTAACTGTCTCTTTTTTATGTCCTACTGCAATTACAAACTCAGTATCTTGATCAAATTTTTCAATAATATGAGAAATAACTGCTTTAAAATTAATTGGCAATATAGCTTTACTGACGTTTTCAGATAAAGGGCCCATCCTGCTGCCTACTCCAGCCGATAAAATACATACTTTGTAATCATTCATTGGCTATTATCAAATTCATTTATAATTTTTAAACATGCATCCAGAACTGCCCCTTTTGCAGATTCTGAAGGAGTAACATAATCAGCCGCTATTTTTGCTTCAACTCTAGCATTCTGCGGAGCTATACCAAAAAGACAATCCGATAAAATATTTGCATCATAAAAACCGTCTGCCATGTAAATTATTCTTGAAAGACCATATTTATCTTGAAGGTAATTATACCTCTCCTTTGATGACACTAAAGAAAGATTAAAACCCATATCTTCCACAATTCTTTTAGAAGACACCGCAAAGCCTCTTTTATCAGCCGAGATAAATTCTATTTCTAATTTATCTTTTAACATTTTCAATCCATCATTATCATGAGGGCCAAATATTTTGTATTCCTTCCCTGACTCAGAATATAGAAATTGTCCAGTTGTCATAACCCCATCCACATCCAAAACAAATACTAAATCTTTCAAATTTATCCTTCCTCTAAAATAGATTTAATTAAATACCGAGGTGCTTCTTTACCAGTATAAATTTCGAATTGTTTTGCAGCTTGGTACACACACATTTCTATTCCGTTTATAGTTTTCTTCCCTTTATCAGATGAAACTCTTATTAGTTTTGTAGAACGAGGATTTATAACAACATCCATAATAACCTCAAACTCATCAAGTGTTTTCTCTAAAACGACCATCTCATGTTTATTATTCATTCCAACAGAAGTTGAGTTGATAAGCATATACCCTGATAAACTATTTAATTGATTCCAGGGAATAAACTCTAAGTTCATTTGTGTCGCTAAATCTTTGGAAGATTTATCAGTTCTATTCGTGATAGTTATATCTCCTCCTAATTGTAAGACAGCTTTTATGATAGCTTTTGCAACCCCCCCCGCACCTACAATTACTACTCTTTTTTTCATTAGATCTAATTTTCCAATAGCTTCTTTAACTCCAAATAAGTCAGTATTAAATCCTTTTAGGGTTCCATCTAAATTTGAGATTGTATTAACTGCTCCAGTTGTTTCTGCAGATGAGTCTAGTTCATCAATAAATTCCATCACTCTTTCTTTGAATGGCATAGATACACTGCACCCCCTTATATCCAAAGATCTAACTCCAGAAATTACAGATTTTAATTGAGAAGTAGTTGTAACTTTTCTTGGTAAATATAACCAATTCATCTGCAGATCCCTGAAAGCTTGATTATGAAATTTTGCTCCAAAATCACCAGGATTTGATGCTATAGATATGCACAGATTTGTATTCTTATTCATAAATTTTCTCTAATTCTGCAAGAACACTAGCTCCATTATCATCTACAATATTTTTGATCTTAAGGTTATTGTTATCCCAAAGAGACTCAAAATTAAAATCAATTTTTTTAACACTTCTATTATTATCTAGTATATCTAGATTAACTTTTGAGTCCCAAGGCCAATTTGTTAATTGATTCCCAAATCTAATTCCTTTCAATAGTATAGGTTCATTGGAGCCTGACAACTCAATACTAAAATCTTTCTTATGGGTATCAAATATAATTGGTATTTCAGTCCAACCTAAAAATGGCCCTTCTAATATAAAAGATTGGTTTTTATAAATTACATTAAGTGCAGCGCTTTGATTTCCCTCTATATTTAAATATAAATCTTTATTAAGAACAGATTGAGGATTGATAAAAATCTTATTTTTATTATTTATTAAAATATTTGAATTTAGGCCATTCTCTATTACTGGATTTTTTGTAACTAAGAACCTTATATCTTTTTGCAGCCAAAAATCTTCCGATGGTGTATCTTTAATTAGTTCATTCCATATAAATCCTCTTTTTAACGAACCATGAGTAAGATAAAAATAGTTTATTGCCTCTCCTATTCTATCTCCAATTCTTACACCAGTTAAATACAAAACTCTATCTTTTGGAGAACTAAGCAGAAGTAATTTCTCAACCTGTGAAACATCCAAAGAAATGTTATCAAGGTTGATATTTTCTTTGATTTTATGTTTTGCTTTATCGATGTTATTAAACAAAGTAATGATAGATAAAAAAATAACAAAAAAACTCAAAATAATTTTAGGCAAGGAATATATATTGGCTTTCAGGTTATCTAATTTTATTGTCTCGAGTAAGATTTTTCTATTCTCACTTAAAAAAATCTGACTACCTATAACTCCTATAAATCCATAAAGAAATATATAAAAGATAGGAGAAATTCTATAAAGAATAGTTGATCCAGCATCCCCAGGAATATTTGGAAAAATTAAAGAAGAAAGAAAAAGTCCTGACAAAATAAAAGACATTATTAAGACATTTTTTATATGGATATTCTCAATTAAAAATAAACCAGAAAGAGTAAGTATGATTGCAAGGGGAATACTTATAAAGTTTTCATTTAAAAAATAAAAAAAACTTTTTATTCCTTGCCAATTTCTTAAAAACATTTCTTTATAAGAATTATTAACTTCATAAAGCGCCGTTAAACTTATCTCTTTAGAAGTAAAATCTATATCTACAAGTAAAAAAAGCCCAATCAATACTAAAGATATTAAAAGCTGAAAAAAAACTTTAAGATTTATAGAAAATTCTTTTAAAAATTCTTTTAAGGAGACAAACACTAAAGAAACCATTATGTATATAACTCCTACTGGATGGCTCATTGAAGAGAAAAATAAAGCTATAGTGCTTATCGAAGTATTTATTAAATAATTTCCCTTCATGACATGAAAAGACCATGCTAATAAAGCAAAAGAGAATGAGAACATTACATAATTTACTTGTAATAATCCATGTCCCATCATACTCCAAGCAATTAAAGAAATAAGCGCTATAGATGCAGGGACTATTCCAAAGAAATTGACTAAAAATAATACTATTGAAAAACATACTAAAAGCACTCCGAATAAATCTGTAATCAATTTAGAGTCTTCATAGGAAATTTCTAGTTGCCTTAATGTTGCAATAACTGACGAATATAGAGGGTGATAAGAAAAAAGTATCCTATGTTCCTGCCTATCTGCAAACATGCCCTTCTGGTTGTCTTCAAAGTTTTGGTTAGTTTGCAGATAAATATCATCCAGAGCCACGCAACTACTTTGCAAGCAATTCACAAGATTAGAAGCTTTTAAAATTGCGTGATAAGAATCATCAGGATCAGATGGAATTTTTCTATCGACCTCTGAAGAAATCATATAGTTGAACTGAAATGAACAATAAAAAATTGAGATTATTGTTAGAAATAACTTACTTAGATCCATTGATAGTGTATTTTATATATTAATCAAATTACATGGGTCTTTTTTAGAAGATTCTATTAGAATGCTATTATTCAATTGAACTTTAATCACAATATATTAATTTTATAAAATAGTTTGATATGAAGAAAATTAAAGGCGTTATTAAATTTATAATATTTCCTTTGAGAAAAATATTTACCAAATTATTTATTGAGCCTTCGGTTCTTGATTCTCATATAAACAGAAGAATTTGGCATGAAACAAATGCTTTTAGGTGGGCATCAGCTTATATAGTTAAAAATCAGATCTCGGGTGACTACTTAGAATTCGGTGTATGGAAAGGTAACAGTTTCATTGAATCTTATAATCAGATTGAAGAATATAGTCGAATGTTTTATGCGCCTGATAGTACTTTAGGAAAAGGGGATAAAGATCTTACAAACATGTTTGATGAAATGAGATTCCATGCCTTTGACAGTTTCGAGGGTCTATCAAGCTCATCAAATAGCAATGAACCAGTTCAATATTTCAAAGGTAATTATAAAGCTGAAGAATCTTTATTTAGGAAAAGATTAGAAGAAGCTCAAATAGATATGTCTAGGGTCACAATTACTAAAGGTTGGTTTAATGAAACCTTGATTAAAGAGACTTCTAAAAAGTTAAGTCTAAAAGAGGTAGCTATTTCTTATATAGATTGTGATTTACATGAACCGGCTCTGGATGCTCTCAACTTTATAACGCCTTTCATCAAAACTGGTACCGTTCTGATATTTGATGATTGGTTCAGGAATAAAGGAAATGTGAATGAGGGTGTTCAGGGAGCAGTGCTCAGGTGGTTAAGAGAAAATGAAAATATTTTTTTGCAACATTTTTATAGTAGCGACACAAGAACTACTCTCTTTATAGTTCAAATGGATGCAGAAAAAACTGATAAAAATATTAACTCCGTGTAGTTTAAAACTACATTTTTAAACTTTTTACAAGAAGTTTCTCTAATTTTTCCTGAGCTTCCATAGATTGAAACCTTTGTAAAATTAACATTGTTACTAATAAAGTTATTCCAAAAACGGATAAATTAAAAAAGTGCAAATCATCAATTAGAATGAAACTTTTTACAGATATCGCAACTGATGTCATAACTATCAACCTTGGAATGAAAGTTATAAATAATTTGAAGATGAAATAATCTTTCATCATTAATAAATTTCTTACATAAAATATAGAAGATATTAGAAAAAGCGTACTAATAAAAATATACGCATATATGTAACCTACGATGCCAAAATCTTTTGGCATAAGAAAATACAGAACGATTAATAGAGGAGTTAAAACAGTAAAGCAAACAACTAGGAATAAGATATTGCCTTTAGCTTTTATAATTTCCTGATTAACCTTTTGGAAAGGTCTTATAAAGAACAAGAAAGAAAAATATGGTAACAATTCAACCATTAAAAACCACTCTTCTCCAAAAAGAAACAAAACTAAGTCATAAGATAAGAAATAGAAGAACAAAAAAAGCGGGAACATAATTAGAAAAAAACCTTGGTAACTTTGTTTAAAAGCTAATTTAAGAAATTCATTTGAATTTTCTCGTGTAATAACGCTAAAGAAAACTGGATTAAAGGAGCCATTTACAAACCTTTGTAAGGCTTTTTGAAATGCTTGGCTTCTTGAAAAAATACCAAGAGATGCATCTCCAAAAGAAGGTCCAATAAATAACCTATCTGATTGCCTCTCAATATGATTGATAGTCTTAATATAAAAAAGAGAAGCAGTAAAAGAAAAAACTAAACGTACATACTTTAAAGAAAAATATTTGTCTATATTTGAATTAGATAAGTATTTAATAGAAATAAAATAAGTTAAGGATTGACTTACGCTTAAAATAACAAGAGCATAAACTCCAGCACCGTACAATGCAGCAGTAATTGCCAAAATCGAAGACAATAATCTTGAAATTAAGTCACATGCAGTAATTGACCTAAAATCCTTATTTCTCTTAAAGAGACTAGTTGGCACAATACTTGCTGCTTGAAAAAACATACTAACCGATAATAAAGGTATGAGAATTTTTAGTTGCTCTCTGAGAAAGAATTCCGAAATTATTGGAGTAAGAGCCAGTAAAATTAAAAAGACGATAGAGCACAAAATAAAATTAAACCAAAACAAAGTTGAAAGAAATTTTCTGGTTATATGTTTTGATTTAACTATCGCTTCTGTTGAACCAAAGTCGACAAAAATTTGACTTAGCCCAACCAAAACAAAGGCCATTGCTATTAAACCAAAAGCTTCTGGACCTAATAGTCTTGCTAAAATAATGGGAGTAATAACTGATGAGACTAATTTAGATAAATTGTTCAATGTGGACCAAAATAATGCTTTTGAATTATCAGCTTTCATAAATTTTTATAATAAATTTAAAATTTTTTTAAGGCCGTGAAGATTTTCAATAACGTTTGTTTTTTTATTAAAATTATTTTTTCCAACGCCTATGAAATGAATGCCTGTTTCTTTGGCTGCTTTCATATCTTGAAGAGAGTCCCCTACATAGACAACTTCTCCTTGATAATATTGCCTACTAGAAAGTAACTGATTTATATGGGTAATTTTATTTTCTGGGGAGCCCGAAATAGATTGAAAGTATTTAAAAATATTTTTCTTAATTACGATTTCTAACAACTCCTCATGAGGAGTTGCAGATGACAAGTGAATATCTAAAATATCATGATTATTTTCCAGAAATTTTAAGGCTCCTTTTATAAATGGAGCATCAATAACATTTTGTTTAACAAGGCTTGAAAATTTATTTGAAAGATTTGTTAATGTATCCTTCGAATAACTTGCTTTGATTATATTTTTTTGAAAGTGATGAAATTTGTCTAATCTAGGCACTCCTAAATTTTCCCTATGATATTTCTTCACCGTTTCCACAACTTTATTTCCATGATTCTTATACATTTGACCAAACGCCTCTTCCTTCACAGTCAAGGAATCGCACAAAGTTCCATCAAAATCAAAAATTATGGCTTTTAGCCCCATTTAAAAATTATTTTTTCTTAGAATGGTCTTCTAAAAATTCATATAAATCGTATATTGCTTCCTGGATACCTTGACCAATATCATAGTATGAATCTAACTGTATCTGCCTGGCTGATTTCGGCCTGAAAGAGAAAGGTGTGAGAGAATAATGGGCATCATAATGTTCCTTCTTTGAATATTGTATTTCTATACTTCCTCCAAATATCTCATTTATAGTTTCAAGAATTTCTTTAACTTTCATGGTTTGATTTCCTTTTATCATGACATATTCATTTTCATATTTCTTTTCTAAAATTTTGAAAACACACATTGCTGCATCTTTGACATGAATATAATCTCTCAGTTCGTTCCCAGTGCCCTTTCTTAATATTTTCTTTTTTGAAATTGCTGAATAAATAGAGTTCCTAATGAAATTAAATTCATTAGCTCTTGGGCCATAAAGTGATCCAAATCTTAGGATAGAAAAAGGTAAGGAATATTCCTCCTGAAAATTTTCTATTAACATTTCGCAAGACTGTTTGGATGACCTATAAAAGGATCCTAATTCACTATAAACATAGACCGAACTGGCAAAAATTATTCTTTTGATATTATTACTTTTAGACGACTCTAAAATATTTAGTGTTCCCATAACATTATCTTTATAAGTCTCTCTTGGATTATTTTTTGCATATCCTATGTCAGCAACTCCAGCAAAATGAAATACATAATCTTTACCTTTAATGGCTTTATTCAATAGAGAAAGATCGTGCAAATTACCTTCAATAAATTTTTGATTTTTTGATAAATAGTTTGATTTTTTGACATCAAATATAGTGACTTCATGCCCTTCTGTGCTTAAAACATCTGCAACATGACTTCCGAGAAAACCCGAACCGCCAAATATAATAGATTTTTTCTTATTTTTAATTTTTTATCTCCCTGATGAGATTTTCGACAGCCTCTAATTCAAGAGTGCTTCTAGTTTCCTCCGCATAAGCTCCGATATGTGGGGTCCCAAAAAAATTATCAAGTTCGAGGAGTTTATCAGATTTGTAGGGCTCTTCTCTAAATACATCCAAAAATACTGAAGAAATTTGACCACTTTCAAGAGCTTCTCTTAAATCATCTTCATTAATTAATTCTCCTCTAGATGTATTCACTACTATTGGTTTTTTTTTCATTTTTAAGAATGCATCTTTGTTAAGAATATTTTCTGTTTTATTACTCAAAGGTATGTTCAGAGATATGAAATCAGATTTTTCGAATAATTGGTCCAAGTTCACGTAATTAATTTTAAATTTTTTGGCAAAGTCTTCATCATGATATTCATCGTAAGCATAATAATTCAGACCAAATCCCTTAGATTGTTGTACGAGTTTTTTTCCTATTTTTCCAAGGCCTACTATTCCAAGATTTCTGTTAGAAATTAAATTTCCCATTCTCTTTTCCCATTTTTTGTCTTTCAAGCTATTCATCATTGGGGTCATATTTCTCGATAACATTATGAGGGCTGCAATGATGATTTCAGAGACTGATTCTACTGGCGAAGTTCTACAAGAGATAACTTTTATACCTTCTGATTCAGCTTTTTCTAGATCAATATTATCTGTACCCACTCCTAATCTTGAAATTACTTTTAATTTTGTACATTTTTCTAATAAATTTGAATTGTACTTCTCTGTTCCTGCAATTACTCCGTCACATTCAGTTAAATATTTTAAAATTTCATTTTCTGTAAGTGTCCTACCTTTTTCATTAAAAAAGTAATCTATTGAATTTTTTTTGAGTAAATCTGTGGGATGATTATTAAGATCTAAAAAAGAAGAAGTAGCAATAAAAATTCTACGTTTCATTATCAAACTTTAAACTCTCTACCATTCTTTTTAATCCATCCTTGAAAGAGACAAGATCCCATTCTCCCAAAATTTCTTTCATCTTCTTATTATCAGCTGTAATTCCAAAAATATCTCCTGGAGTTCCATCCAGGACATTTATAGATTTTGATTCAGGAAAAAAATGAGATAGCTCTTTTAAAATTTCTTTAACTGTAATTTTTTTAGAGGTTCCGACATTTATTATCTCTCCATAACTTTTTTTAGAATTAAGGCATCTTATAAAGGCCTCAGCAACATCATCTATATAAATCAGATCTCTAAACCTTGACAATGAACCTTTAACATCGATTTCTTGAGATTTGAGATATTGCGCAAGGTAGATACTTAGCATTCCTTGTTTTAAATTTTCCATATTTTGTCCTGGGCCATATACATTAAATAACCTTAAAGAGGTGCAATTGATGCCATAATTTTTAAAAATATTTAAATAGTATTCACTTGCAAGCTTTCCAACTGCATAAAAAGATTTTGGTTTGCACTGGTTACTTTCTTTAACTTTTAATTGCTTGTTGACCCCATAAACGGACATCGAACTTGCATAAATAAACCTTTCACATTTATTTTCTAAAGATAATTTGAGCAGCCTAAGAGTAGAGGATGTATTTGAATTTAGATCATTAATTGGATCTTCAAAACTAATTTCTCCCGACGATTGTCCGGCTATATGAATTATTGCCTCAATATCTTTTGAAGACAACTTATTAATGATTCTTTCATCAGAACAATCCCCTTGAATGAATTCTGCTTCTTTTGGTAAATTATATTCAAATCCTGTTGATAGATTATCTACGATTAAAACTTCATAGCCCCTTTCAATCAGTTTTTTTGCTACAACGGAACCAATAAATCCCGCCCCACCTGTGACAAGAATTTTTTTCATTGATCGTAATCTTTAATGAGTTCATCTTCTTTCATTAAAATTTCAACTCTCTCTAGATCTTTTTTTGTATCAACACTGTATATTGGACCTTTTATTTCAGCTAGCTTTACAACCTCTCCGTGCTCAATAACTCTCATCATATCTACAGATTCTTGCTGCTCAAGAGGAGTTGTATTTAATTTATTGAATTTTCTTAAAAATTTGGCATCAAATGGAATAATACAAACCTGTTTATACCAATCTACAAAACCTTCTTCTTTCTTTACTGAGGGGATAGGCTCTCTAGAAAAATAAATAGCATCATTATTTAAATTTTTCACGACTTTAACTTCATTTGGATCATTAAATTCTTTTTTATCGAAGATTTTAGTTATCAAATTGACTACTTTTACACCTCTAGAACTTTTAAAAGTCTTAATCGAAATATCAATCATTTCTGGAGTTACCATTGGTTCATCACCTTGAACCATGACGATAATTTCAAATTTGTTTTTTAATTCTTTTTCTATTTTTTCTATTGCCTCGGCTGTCCTTTCAGTGCATCTTTCATGCAAGTCCGAGGTCATTACAACTTTCCCTCCAATGCTTTTAATGAAGGTAAATATTTCATCATCACAAGTTGCAACATACACTTCATCTAAAAGAGACGACATCTTAACTCTTTGGTATACATGCTCAATCATCGGTCTTCCTAAAATTTTTTCCAAAGGTTTGCCAGGAAATCTTGATGACCCCATTCTTGCCGGTATTATCGCGATGCTACTCATTTGAAATGCATGAATTCTTTAAGACCCTTATCAAAGATTTTAAAATCTAAGCTATATGCAATAAATCTATTTCCTGACTTTATTGCATTTCTAAGATCAGATATCTCAGGTTCTATTAGATGAACCCCACCAGGTTTTTTATATTTTTTAGCTATTGAATTAATTTCATTGATAGCTTTAATTAGCATTTTGTTTTTAAGATCTCCATGAATGCCCATAGAAGCAGAAAGGTCGTTTGGACCGATTATATAGCCATCTATATCCTGAATTTGAAAGATTTCATCTAAATTATTTAGAGCATCAATGTGCTCAATCTGAATTATTGTTACAAGTTCTTTTTCTATATTTTTTATATATCCGATTACATCTCTTCCATATTTTTGTGCTCTCGCAATGCCCAAGCTCCTTTTTCCCTTTGGAGCATAATAAACAGAGTTAAGGAGATTAATTACATCATCCCTATTATTAATCATAGGACATATTATTCCTTTAGCTCCAGAGTCTAGAGCTCTTTTAACTTGGTTGGGATCATTTGAAGTGAGACGCACCATTGGAAAAGTGTCATTTGTATCAATGATTCTTATAATGTTTTGTAAACTTTCTAGATCGACTGCAGAATGTTCAAGATCAATAGCCAACCAGTCAAAGTTACTATTTGACATCATTTCAGCCACGTTCAAATCAGGCAAAGTTATCCAAGACCCTAAAGATAGTTCTTGCTTTTTAAGCTTTTTCTTTAAATTGATCATTTATTTTTTTCTTATTAAAAATTTTAGGTAGTCTACATATTTATATTCATTGTCTTTGTTTTTAAAGGAATCCTCAAATAGTTTTATAAACCAATGATATTGATAATTTTTAATTTTTGTATACGAAACAACTTCCCATAAGTTTTGATCCAAAAAAATTTTTTCATAATCAGGAATTAAGTATCTATTAACTTCAGGATATGGATCGCCATTTGTAATTGGCTCATTTGTATATCTATTTACCTTGTCATTTATTTTTAAAAAATCATAAAAAAATTCAAACGCGATATCTTCATCAAAGATATTTTGTATATGAGGAACTCCTGAAAACTTTTTTCTATGTATGGCATAAGGTGAATTGAAAGCAGCAAATTCTGCGTAAAGATAACCGCCCGGTTTAAGAGATTTATAACATTTAAATAAAACTTCTTTTGGATCATGAAAATGCTCAAAGGCACTGAAGGAAGTAATTACGTCAAAATCTTTTATTCCTAGGTCTTCATTAACTAAGTCAAGTGTTTTGAACTCTATAAATTTAAAAACATCATTTCTCAAATCATTTTTGTGAGGTAAAAAATCTTTATCAGAAAAGTCTAAACCCACAGCTCTTGATAAATTATATTCTTTACATAAAAATAAATTTTCTCCATGTCCTGCACCAAAATCAGCAAGATTAGCTCCTTTCAGATTCAGTCCATTTTTTTCAAGAAAGTTGTATCTGTTCTTTGCGGATAGTAATAAATTTTCAAATTTATAATTTTCCTTCAAATCAATTTTCTTAAAATATTTATGTAATTCTTTCAATAAATTTAAGTTTCTATTTATCGGAACTTTGGAATTGCTTATAAGCTCGGATATATTTTTTGAATCTTTATTTCTATAAAAAAACCTATGTCTTAATGATAATAAGTTTCTGATGTTGTCGACTATTCTTGGAGAAAAAAATCTGTAAATCAGAAATTTAATTTTACTTCTTAGATTGCTTGCTTGTTTCATTTAAATTTTCTAGATTTTCAATTAGTTTGTTTACATGATGTTCCCAAGTATGAAAATTTATTACATCTTTTCTCCCTTGGCTTCCTAATGATTCTCTTAAAGTTTTTGATTGAGACAAGGTCACAATTTTATTTACAAAATCTTCAATATCTCCTTCACTAATAAGAAATCCATTATGGTTATCTTTGATCGCAAAATTTACCTCCCCTGCGTTTGTTGCTACCACTGGTTTGGCTACTGAAAGATATTCTAAGTGTTTAATTGAGCATATATGAGGCCATTTACCCTTAAAATTAAATGGAGAAATCAGAATGTCACAACTATTAAGTTCTTTTGGCATATCTTTCAAATTAAGTTGGAATTTTAGTTCAATGTTTTCACTTAGATTTTTATCAGAAACCATTTCTTTGACAAAAATTCTTTTTGAGATGTCCCCTATGAATAATTTGAAGTAGATTTCAGGATTTCTTGAGATCGTTTTTGATGCTATTTGAAGAAGCTCCTCTAAATCGTTATACCATCTAAATGACGATGCCATTCCAACAATGACTGGATTTTTTTTATCCTCTTTTTTTGATGATGGTTTAAATAGATTCTCATCTACTCCATTGTGGATAACAAACATTTTGCTTTTAAACTTGCAATCTACAAAGTCATGAATCCACTTTGCTCGAAGCGAGCTATCAATTGAAATCATAGTTGCATCTTCATATTGATTTATTTCAGACTTATTTTTTTTTACCTGTTGACCTTGAGCTGGAAAAATAATTTCTTCATTGCCGTTATTGAATTTTTGCATACTCAGGGGTTTATTAACTTCAATAATCAATCTCTTATCATTATTTCTAACTATTTTTGAAATTATGTGGCCAAAAGGTGAAGCTCGAAAATAAACAAAATCATAATTATTTTTTCTCAATGCAATAGACAGATCCTTTTTTAAGGTTCTTGAAAAGAAAAATTTTTCAATTCTCAATCCAATTGAATTTGGCAAAATTGAAATTAATGAATTTATAATTAATCTAATTTTTTTATTTGAGTAAGCTGTGTATTTTATAGCTTGATCAGCTTTAACAGTTGGCACCTCATCATCAGAAACTATCTCAACCTTATATCCCTTTTTAGCTAGTGCTTTTATAACTCCTGCACCGGAGCTGATGCTTCCACCTACAGGATTTTTTTTGTAATAGAATGGGTTTGAAATTACGTAAAGTATCTTTCCCTTGCTCATATTAGGTTATTCAAAGTAGTTTATGGTATTCAGATTCAAAAAATTTGTTTTGCTCGTCTGTTAAAAAAGATTTCCAACCATTAATTTTGCCGCCCCTAAACGTAGTTGAATTACCAAAAGCCTTATTGGAGATTTCTAATATCTCTTCTTCATTAAATTCAAGGCCTAAGAAGTTAGAAAGATCATATATTGAGTTAATTTGACTCTCGAGGTTTCCTCCTCCTTGTGGACCTATTATCTCCTCAAATTTTAATATTTTTGATTTAGGAAATTTTTCCCATTCTAATATTGATTCATACATTTTTTTTATCCCGCACATGTAACCAAATTCATTTTGATAACCTTTACAAATCTGATTGAATCTTTCCTGATCATTGTCTATTTCTTTGAATAAATATCTATGTGCGTGATGCTGACTTCTATCCTTTATATGTCTTATCATAGAGAGAACCATATCTCTTGGATCTCTCGTTATTGATATAACTCTATCTATGTTTTTTTCATTTAAATCAGAGGCTTTTTTTGAAAAAGGGACATGGCCAATTATGAACTCCTGATTATTAAGATTTTTAAATAGACTTTTATAAGTAGATTGAGTGATATTCCTTGGGCTACTAACACTGACAGGAATTTCTTTTGGTTTGTTTGATAAAACATTTTGTAATAAATAAGCAGACCTCCAATTAATTCCTCTTTTTTGATTTTTTCTGAAAAAAGGTTTAATTGCATAAAAAGAGTAGTTGAATGTTGAATGTTTAAAACCAAAAGCTTCCAATATAGAGACTATGAAATGTGTACCTGAATGAGGAATCGTATTAATAAAAACTTTCATATTTTTATTTTAGTAATTGAGATTATCACTACTAATTTCATCAAAATATTTTTGAATGACATCAAATTTTTCATTGCCCCCATACATTATTTCGTTTAAAAGTCTTTCTTTACCAGGAGGCGGTGGAACTTCTTCCTTGTTTTTAATTTTATTAATCAATTCAAAAGCTTCATTTTCTGAACTCACACAATGAACGGCATTATATTTCTCATAAAGTGTTTCATTTGTATTTAAAAACGATGGATAAATTACCTTTTTTCCTTGAATTAAAGCCTCTATTCCTATGGAGCCGCCAATAACAATCACAAGATCACTCCAATCGATCAATGCAGGCGAATGGATTTCGTTTCCAACCCAGTCTGCGAAACTTGGTCCTAATGTTTCCCTAGATTTATTTGAATCATAAAAAGATTTTCCTTCTCTGGTTGCATCCTTTACAACTATGGACAATCCATCTAAGTGAGTTAAATTAGATAAAAAATTAAATATCTCTGTATTTTTTAAGTTATATTCTTTTTGAAATTGCATAAAAACAATCTTAAGTTTTTCACCGCAATCATCTTTTACATAATCGCCGCAAATATTTTTATTTATTTCAGACCACTCTGGATTAAACCTTAAACTCCCCCATACTTGTGTTTTTTCCGGAATGAAACCCCATTTAATCCATCCATCTCTTCTTGTAGGATTCTGAAAAACATAATAATCAAAATGCGAAGTGTCTTTCTGATCAATTTGATGGCCTTTCTGCAGTTTTTTTCTATATCCCTCTGTGACATCACTATTAACAAAAATATTACATCCATGAGGTAAAGCAAAAGTTGTTATACCTATAGCCTTAGCAGCAAAAAAATATTTTTCTATTTTATCGCCTCTTGCATACGGCGTGGACCACTCAAAAATACAAGCATTAATATTTCTCATTCTTAAAAAATTCATTTGGTCAGATATATTAAAAAAAAACTTTCTATAGATTTTTCCAAGGAAAGAATCGGGATTTCTGTAAGATTGATAAATTTTTCTTAAAGCTTTTGTTAGAAGATTTTTTGAATTAAAAAAATATTCAAAAATTTCATCTTCATCGTAAATGACTTCTAAATTTTTTAGCCCTATATAATTTATTCGATAATCATTTTCTATTTTTAATTGAGTAGTAATTAAAAGTATAGGTTTTTGACCTTCTTTGACACACTTCCATATCAACGGAGAAAAATGATCTAGATCGTTATAAGCTCTTATAAAGAAAACATTATTTTTCATATCTTTGAATAATACTCCTTATACCAATCAACAAAGTTTGATATGCCCTCCTTGAATTCTATGGTGGGACGGTAATTTAGGTCAGTATGTAGGTCACTAACATCAGCAAAGGTTTTTTCTACATCACCTGGTTGCATACCAACCATTCTTTTTTTTATTTTTAACTCTAACTTCTTTTCGAGCTCCTCGATAAAATCTAAAAGATTTATTGGATTACTATTACCTATATTATAAATTCTAAAAGGTGCGCTCGAGCTATTAGATTTACTTCCATCCTTTTTCCAATCAATATTTTCCTCTGCTGGATTTTCTATAACTTTTAAGACACCCTTAACGATGTCATCAATATATGTAAAATCTCGAATCATCTTGCCATTGTTATATATCTCTATTTCTTCATTGTTGAGCGCTGCCTTTACAAACTTGAATAGAGCCATATCTGGTCTGCCCCATGGACCATAAACAGTAAAAAATCTTAAACCGGTCGATTTGATCCCATATAAATGAGAGTAAGTATGAGCCATTAACTCATTGCTTTTTTTTGTTGATGCATAAAGACTGATTGGGTGGTCGGTATTACCATCAGTTCTTAGAGGATATTTATCATTCAAGCCATATACTGATGAGCTAGAAGCAAAAGAGAGGTTTTTAATTTTATGAATTTTGCAATTTTCAAGAATGTTCAAGAAACCTGTGATATTTGAATTTATGTATGAGTAGGGATCTTCTAGTGAGTACCTAACACCGGCCTGTGCAGCTAAATTACATACTGAATCAAGATCAGTATTCTTAAAAAAATTATTAACATCTTCCGTATTAGATAGATCTATTTTAAAAAATTTAAAATTACTAAACTTGTCAGAGTTGAAATATTTCTTGTTTGATTTTTTTTTTAAGTCTATCCCAAGCTGTTTTAATCTTGCAATTTTAAGATTAACATCATAATAAGCATTTAAAGAATCTAAACCTATAACTTGATATCCCCTTTCGATAAGAGCTTTGGAAACGTGAAATCCTATGAAACCGGCAGATCCAGTTAATAATACTTTCATTAAAGATAACCCTCTTCAAAAATCATTTATTTTAATTATTTCTAATGATAGTTAGAAAGGTTCTTATTCTCTCTCTATTCAAATCAAAGATGAGAAAAAATAGAGAGGAAACTATAAAACCAAGCAATGTTATGGTTATACATAAAGTTGATCTAGCTGGAGCTATTTTTAATTCCGGAAGATGAGGTTTATCAATTATTTTTAGTGCGTACTCGTCAGAAATCTCTGAAAACATTAAAGATCTTATTGTTTGCTCCATTATCCGTGAAAGGATATTTTTTACCTCGATAAGATTAGATTTGGATATTTGATCCTCTAAATAATTTATAGATGCATTCAGATCGTCAACTTCCATAGATTTAATTGTTTCATTCAAAAGGTTGATGACTTTACTTAGATGAGCTCTTGCTATTATTGGCGATTCACTTTGCATTGAGGCCTCAATAAATCCTGACTCAATATTTTTCTTAATGGAAAATTTGTCTAGAAATTTTATTTGTGCGTCTAAAAAAGAGGGTTTTTTAGTACCAGTGATTGAAGAACTATCAGGCAACCAACTCATGGTTTTTACATCAAAAACTTCATCATCAAGTTTTATATTTTCATTTGGTCTATATCTCTTTATTGCAACCATTTCAGCTATAAATTGGTCGTCTTGATATAAAAGGAGGAAAAATTCTTTTGATTTTGAAACTTGAATTGCTAAATTTGACTTATCTGATCCATCTAAGTTCAGATTAATGCCTGCAATTGCTGATAAATTGCCCAAGGTACCCATGCTTGATGAAAGGTTATTTTCAGAGTGCTTAGCGGGAACTAAAATAGAGTCGGATTTATAAATATTACTTAAACTTAAGGCATAAATGACTGAATAAATAGCAAAAGCTAAGGTAATTAAAAAAATATAATATTTTCTCTTCAAAGAAAGTATCAAGAGTTCTCTCAGATCAAAATGCATAATGATTTACTTTGGTACCCGGGGCCGGACTTGAACCGGCACGAAGTTGCCTTCGAGGGATTTTAAGTCCCTTGTGTCTACCAATTCCACCACCCGGGCAACTTAATTAGTTTCATCTCCTACTATGGCTCTTCCTTTTAATTCTTCCCAATCTTTTTCGGGTCGAACTTTTAAATTTGTGTTCCATGCTCCCTTGAGAACACTTAAATTTATACCGATTTTATCACCAAAATTGATGAGTGCTTGTATATCTTTTGGGAAACAACTACCTCCAAAACCTTTTTTGCCATCTGGGCCAGGAACCTGAGTATGCGAGTGACCAATTCTCCCATCTCTAACAAAACCCTCTATAACTGTAGGCCAATCTGCATCTATTTCATCTGAAAGTAATTTCATTTCATTTAAAAAAGAAACTTTTGTTGCGAAATAGCAATTACAAACATATTTGATTAATTCTGCAGTTTCAAAATTTGTTCTAATGACAGAGATAGAATTACCAAACCTTGACTTATATAGATCTTCGACTTTTTTTGTTAATTTATCATTACCGCCTAAAATGAATCTTGTCTGACTTATAAAATCAAAATTTGCTGACCTCTCAGTCAAAAACTCTGGATTGAATACTATATTTAATTTTGGAAATTTCTTTTGAATTTCTCTTGACGTGCCAGGAGTTATTGTTGATCTTAATAAATAAATACAATCAAAATTTGAGGACCTCACAGCTTCTTCATTAATTTCATTAATACAGTTATGCAATACATCCAAGTTTATAGACCCATCAGCATTGGAGGGTGTTGGAACTGAAATAAATGCATACTCACAATTTATTACAATATCTCTCAAGTTATGCGTAGACCTTTCAGGATTTTTATCGTGTATGAGAATATCTGCATCATATCCTGTAGACTGACCAAATCCATTTGCTACAGCCGAGCCAACAAAGCCCTTACCGATGATCCCTATTGAGGTTTTATTTGTCATAAAATAATTTTTTTTAGTTAATCAAGAAGATTTTTTTCTTTCAAATAGTTCAAAATTTTTCTAACTGATTTTTCGACGCTGATTCTATCATTTTTTATAGTTATATCAGGAGTTTTAGGAGCTTCATATACACTATCAATTCCAGTAAAATTTTTAATTAAACCTTTTCTAGCTTTTTTATATAAACCTTTAGGATCTCTTTTTTCTGCTGTTTTTAGATCAACATTTACAAAAACTTCAATAAATTCATCGTCTTGAAACAACTCTCTTATCATTTCTCTATCAGACCTAAAAGGGGATATAAATGAGCAAATTACAAAAATTCCTGCATCGACCATTAGCTTTGAAACCTCGCCTGCTCTTCTTATATTTTCGACTCTGTCTATATCGCTAAAACCTAAGTCTTTATTCAAGCCGTGACGAAGATTATCTCCGTCGAGAATATAGGTTCTTAAACCTCTTTTATGGAGTTCTTTTTCAAGAAAGTTAGCTATTGTTGATTTACCTGATCCGCTTATACCAGTCAGCCATATTGCTCTGCTACTATGATTATTTAAAATATTTCTATCAATTTTTGAAACATTTAGCTTCTGCCAACTAACATTTTTAGATCTTCTAAGAGCGAAATTAATTGTACCTGCAGCAACTGTTAAGTTTGAGATCTTATCTATTAAAATAAATGATCCTAAAACATTATTTTTTAAGAAATTTTCATAAAAAATTTCTTTATCCAAACTTATCTCTGCTTCGGCAATATCATTTAATTCCAAAATGTTTAATTTGGAATCCTGATCTCTATTAAATCTTATCTTCTTTTTGATTCTAAGAATCTTTGCATTAATTTCGTTGTTTGTTGTTTTGAGCAAATAATCCCTTTTTTCAAATCCTTTTGAAATATCCATCCAAAATAAATTTACATTGAAAAATCTTGAACTATCCAATTCTTTTTTTTCATTTGTAACGAAATCTCCTCGAGAAATATCTATATCTTTTTGTATATTGAATAAGATTGAGTCTCCCCTTGAAGCCTTTAAAACACTTTTATTTCCTAAATAAATTTTAGTAACTTTTGACTTTGTGTGATCATATCCAGATTTAATAATGTCTCCTACTTCAATCTTTCCAGAACTAATTCTTCCTCCATAACCTCTAAATTTTGAGCTTGGCCTCATGACGAGCTGAATTGGTATAGAGAAGTTACTTTTATATTCCCTAATTTTAGAAATATTTAAATTCTCTAAATGGCTAAGAAGACACTTTCCCTTATACCAAGACATTTTTTTTGATGCAGTTGTCACATTCTGTCCTCTTAATCCAGAAGCAGGGATAAAAAACATTTTTTCAAAATTTCTGTTCTCTCCTAAATGACTTAATGCATTCACAAGTTTCTTATATTTATTTTCAGAATATTTAACTAAATCCATTTTATTTATGACAAAAGTAATTGTCTTCAGATTCACTAAATTACAAATCTCAATGTGTCTTTGAGTTTGATGACTAATTCCTTTTTTTGCATCAACTAAGATTAGGGCCGTATCTGCATTTGATGCGGCAGTAACCATATTTCTAGTATATTGCTCATGACCGGGAGAATCTCCAACAATAAAGTTTCTATTTTCTGTATAAAAGTATTGATAAGAGACATCTATGGTTATTTTTTGTTCTCTCTCAGCTTCTAAACCATCTAAAAGAAGAGAATAATCAAGATCAATATTTTTAGCCGATTTTTTTTGAAGTTTCTTTAAACTTTCTTCTTGATCTTCTTTGATGTTGCCAGTTTCAAAGAGAAGTCTTCCAAGTAAAGTGCTTTTGCCATCATCCACACTTCCGCAAGTAATAAATTTAAGGGTATCTTTTTTCCTCATATGGCTTCAATTAAGATAAAAAATTATTAGAAATAGCCCTCTTTCTTCTTTGACTCCATTGAAGAATTCGAATCAGAGTCAATTAGTCTGCCTTGCCTTTCACTAAATCTTGAAGATTTTAATTCTTTAATAATCTCATTTAAATTCCTAGCTTTTGACTCTATTGCACCTGTAAGGGGATAACAACCTAAGGTACGGAATCTAACTTCAAGTATTTTAATTTCTTCGTTTTTTTTAAGTTTCAATCTCTCATCATCCAACATTATTAAGGTTCCTTCCCTTTTGATAACCTTTCTTGGTTTTGAAAAATAAAGTGGAACTACATCGATACCTTCTGACTTTATATATTCCCAGATATCTAGTTCCGTCCAATTTGATAATGGAAAAACCCTAATGGTTTGGTCTTCTTTTTTTCTTGCATTAAAAATGTTCCAAAGTTCTGGGCGTTGATTTTTTGGATCCCATATGTGATTTGAAGATCTGAAAGAAAAGATTCTTTCCTTGGCTCTACTTTTTTCTTCGTCTCTTCTAGCGCCTCCAAATGCTAAGTCAAACTCAAAGGAGTCAAGAGCTAATTTCAAAGCTTCGGTTTTCATTATTCTTGTATGAGTTTCTGAGCCATGTTTTAAAGGACTTATGTCCCTTTTTATCCCGATTGGATTTATGTATTTAATTAGATTTAGCTTGTATTTTTTTTTAACCTTATCTCTGAATTTATACATTTCTTTGAATTTCCATCTCGTATCAATATGCAGAACTGGAAATGGAATAGGCCCCGGAAAAAATGCCTTCATGGCTAAATGTAATAAAACAGAGCTGTCTTTACCTAGGGAATATAACATTACGGGATTGTTAGATTCGGAAAATGCTTCTCTTAAGATAAATATACTTTCGGACTCTAAATTTTTCAGATGAGCTTTATTCATTTTTTAAACAAATGGAGGCTGAGGTCGGAATCGAACCGGCGTACACGGATTTGCAGTCCGCTGCATAACCACTCTGCCACTCAGCCCTTTAATTTGAAAATGATTGTATAGCATTAACCACATATTCTGTATCTTTTAAGCTCAAATGAGGGCCAATAGGAAGACTCAAAATAGTTCTGCATGCGAATTCAGTATTTTTTGTATAAATTTCATTGGATAGGTTTAAATTACTAAAAGCTTTCATCTTGCTTAATGGTTTTGGATAATAAATTCCACAGTTAATACCTTTGCTCTTTAAAAAAAACATCAATGATTTCCTATGTTTAGATAAAACAGGAAATTGATGAAAGACTGAAGATTGAGAGGGAGATAATTTAGGTATTTGAATATTAGATGATTTTAAAGAATTCGTTAGATAGTGAGCTTGCTCAATTCGAGACTCATTACTCTTCTTGAGGTATTTAATTTTTAAGTTAAGAACTAATGCTTGAAATGCATCTAATCTTGAATTCCTGCCTGCAATAACATGATCATAAGTATCTACTCTTCCGTGATTAGCTATTTTCTGTGCCTTTTTAAAAATAGTTTTTTTATTAGTTACTAACGCTCCAGAATCTCCAAAAGCACCTAGATTTTTTGTAGGGTAAAAGCTAAATGTTCCTACATCACCAAAATTTCCAACATTTTTTCCATTAAATTTTGCACCATGGGACTGAGAGCAGTCTTCTATGATCTTTATGTCATGTTTGCCAGTAATTTTTTGGATTTCAGTCATATTGCATGGATTTCCAAATAAATGTACGACTATTAGAGCGCTTGTTCTTTTTGTCACAAGTTTTTTAAGAGATTCTATTGATATAGTGAAATCATTAAGATTAATATCTGCCAAAACTAATTTATAACCTGCTCTAACTACAGCTTCAGCTGGGGATAAAAAGGTAAAATTAGGAACAATAATCTCCGAATTTTTAGGTAAATCTAAACTTTCTAAAGCTATCTCTAAGGCATCTGTCCCATTTGCAACACCAAGACAATATTTACTATCATTGAATTTTGAAAAGTTATCCTCAAATTTTCTTACTTCGTCCCCGCCGATAAAATTTTTTTTAGCGATAAGTTTTGAAATGCCATTCAAAGTTTTATCAAAGTCTGGTTTTTTTAGACTTAAATCTATAAAAGGAATATTTCTAGCTTTTGCCATAAGAGTAATTATAAAGAGACAACCAAGAAATGATGGCTGTAGTAGTAATTAAAAATTCTACAAATGAATCATATCTAGTATCTAAAAGCATAATTGCTATCCCTATGGAGGTAATTTGAAAAAAAGTTTTAAATTTTCCTAAAAAATTAACTTTAGCTTTGTGTTCTTCACCGCTCTCTAGAAAGTATTGGCGAATGCTTCCAATCGAAAGCTCTCTACTAACTATCAGAATTGTCATTAATAAGAAAATAAAATTATCAAAATGAAAAGAGATAAAAATCAATAAACTACATACAAAAATTTTGTCTGCCAAAAGATCTAGGTTTGCCCCTAAAATGGATTCCTGCTTTAAATATCTTGCCAAATAACCATCTAAAAAATCAGTAAAGCCTGCTAATAAAAAAAATATTAGAGCTAAAAATGTATTATTCATCTGCAATAGAAAAATAATAGGAAATATTAGAATTATTCTGCATAGGGAAATTAGATTAGGGATCATGAAAATTCTTTGTCAATAATGGAGCAAATTTCATGCCCTACAATGGTGTGTAATTCCTGAATTATTGCAGTCTCAGTTGAAGGCGCTTTAAAAGTAAAAAAAGACTTTTGAGATGCACTAGATTCTTTTATTCCTGTAAAAGAGATTGTTTTTATATTCATAGAATTAGCATATTCAATTGCATTTAGAATATTTTTACTTTCACCTGAAGTTGAATATGAAACGAAACAATCATTTTCTTTTCCAAGCGCCTGTAACTGTCTTCTAAAAATATCTTCGTATCCGTGATCATTTGACCAAGCAGTTATAAAAGAAGTATCAACAGATAATGCGATAGAAGGGATTGGATTCCTTTTATTGGATGTTATCAATGTTCCAACGTACTCAGCCGACATATGCTGAGCCTCGGCTGCGCTTCCTCCATTGCCAGCAAAAATTAGTTTCCCGCCTTTATTTATAACCTCTATAAAAACTTGTGAAATAGTTCTTACAGAGTCGCTTAGGTAAGCTTGATTATCTTCAAGTATTTTTGATCGTTTAAAAAAGGTATTTTCCTTCATTTTCCATTCAGGTAATCATAAATTAATTTGGCTTTGATAAAACCAATACCATCAATAGATTTTATCTGATCTATGCTTGCTTTCCTAAGAGATTCTAAGCCGCCAAAATGCCTAAGGAGAGCTTTTTTATTTTTACTTCCGATTCCTTTAATCTCATCAAGAGTTGATTTAGTAAGATTTTTTCTCCTCTTTTTGCTCCTAGATAATGCAAATCTATGAGATTCGTCTCTCACAAATTGAAGAAGGCGTTTTCCTTCTTGTTCAAGATCCATTCTTATAATCTTTCCATCATAAAGATAAAGAATGTCATCGTATTTAGAATTTCTATCTGGACCTTTAACCAGTGAAAGTATTTTGGTGTTGCAATCTTTATACTTTTCAATTTCCTTGATTGCTGAAGAAAGTTGTCCTTTACCACCATCTATGACAACTAAATCTGGGAAATTATTTCCATCTTTTTCAAGTCTTTTGAATCTCCTTGATAAAACCTCTTTCATTGCGAGGTAATCATCATTTTTATTAATTCTTATATTAAAAGTTCGATATTGTTTTTTTTGAGGTCCTTCTTTATCGAATACCACGCATGAAGCAGTAACATTATCGCCAGACAAATGGCTAACATCAAAGCCCTCTATCCTGTTAATTTTTGATAGAGTTTTATCTTCAATTAAAGAAAGTCCTTCAGTTATCCAAGGGTAATTATATTGGCGTTGAAGGCCATCATCTGATTGTATTGAAGCCAACTCAAAGATTTTTTTATTTTTATGATTCTTGTTCTCTAAATTTATTTTTTTATTTTTGAGCTGCGAACTTAAGTTACTAAAATTAAAATCTGACAATAAAGTTAAATTCTCTAAGTTTTTTTCTATCAAAATCTTTGAAAGAAAGCTTTCCATAAGTTCCTCTTCTGAGACTTGCTTATCTTTTTTTGAAAAATAGTTCTCTGAGTTTGTAAGCCAACCATCTTTTATTTCTAAAAGAGAAATACAATTAACATATTCATTAGATTTCTTAGTTATCGCAACCGCATTATCGTAAACGGTAAAGACGGATTGATCTTTTTGGATATCTCTATAGGCTTTGATCTTATCTCTATAAAGCGCTGCTCGTTCAAACTCTTTAAGAGATGAGTATTCATCCATTTTTGAGTAGAGTATGTTGAGAAAGGTTTTATCTTTTCCTTCAATAAATTTGATAGCTGCATCTACTTCTTCAAGATAGTTTTTTTGTGATATTTTTTCCACGCAAGGTGCTGAGCATTTGCCAATTTGATGCTGTATACAAGGTCTTGTTCGATTTTGGAAAACCATATCCGAACAATTTCTCAGGCCGAATAGTGTTCTCGTCAGATCAATTGATTGTCTTGCTGCAGTTACATTTGCATAGGGGCCAAGCTTTATACCTTTAAGTTTTTTATTTCTAGTTAAATAAATTCCTGGAAAATCATGACCAGAAGAAAAATAGATAGCGGGAAATGATTTATCATCTCTAAATTGAACGTTAAAAGGTGGCTTTAATTTTCTAATTAAGTTTTGTTCTAAAAGCAAAGCGTCACTTTCAGTTTTCGTGATGAATATTTCAAGAAATTTAATCTTATCAATTAGTTCGCTTTTTTTTCTCTCTTTTGATGAAGTGAGATATGACTTAAGCCTGTTTGCTAGGCTTTTTGCTTTTCCAATGTAAAGAATTTTATTTTTTTCATCATAAAATTTATAGACACCCGGAAGTTTTGGTAATTCTTTTTCTTTGGAGAAAATTTCTTTTGTCTTAGTGTACTGATATTGCTTTGCCATCTGGTCTTCTTAAGTCGGCAAAACCTTCGTATCTATTCTTTTGAAAAAGTATAGAATGTGTTTCGCCAATTCTTTGTCTATAAATAGTATCAAATCCTAATTCATCAATATCTTTTAAGTATTTTTCATTCTCGATAAATAAAACATCAGGCTTCCATTGGTGGTGAATACGTTTAGCTTTCGATGCCTCATCAATTTCCATATTAAAAATTAAAACATTTAATAAAAGCTGAAGAACTGTAGATATAATTGTAGATCCTCCAGGGGAGCCAGTAATTAATAAGGGTTTTCCATCTTGAAAAACGATTGTTGGCGTCATAGATGAAAGCGGCGCTTTCTTGGATTCAACCTTATTTGTATCTGAACCTACTAGACCAAAGAAATTTGGAAATCCTGGTTTTATTGAAAAATCATCCATCTCATTATTCATTAAGATCCCAGTTCCTTTTGCAATTATCCCGGAGCCATAAGCTGTATTTAATGTATAGGTATTTGAAACAGCATTTCCGTTTGAATCTATTATTGAAAAATGAGTTGTTTCTTCACTTTCAAAAAAATATTCTCCTGGGGAATCAATATTAACTTTGCTTTTAGAGCTTTTAATTATATTTGCTAGAGTTTTTGCATACTTTTTAGAAGTTATCTTGCTTGTATCAAAATTATTAAAATCTGCATCTCCTAAAAATTCTGACCTATCTGCAAATGAAAATCTCATTGCCTCAGTTAAAAGTCTATTGTATTCAAGAGAGTCATGGTCGTAAGAAGTTAAATCGAAATTTTCTAGAATATTTAGAGATTGTGATAGAACAATACCTCCTGAGCTTGGAAGTGACATTGAACAGATATCATAGTCTATGAAGGTTGAACAAAGAGGAGGTTTAAATTTGGACTGGTAATTTAAAAAATCATTTTGGGTAAAAATACCACCATTTTTTTTAAAATAACTAATAATTTTTTTTGCTGTCTCGCCTGAATAAAATTCATCTCTTCCAAACTTGGATATTCTTTTTAGGGTTTTTGCTAAATCCTTTTGCTTAAAAAGATCACCTTTTTTCCACATATCCTTTTTTACAAAAATTTTCTTTGTTTCAGGATTTTTTGAGAATTTATCTCTATTTTTATTAAAGTAATTCGCTTGAAATTTTGATAATGTAAATCCTTTTTCAGCAAGACCTATTGCAGGTGAGATTAATTTACTAATGGGAAATGATCCATATTTTTTATGGATCTTATACATGCCATCTACTGTTCCAGGAATTCCAGAAGCCAAGAAAGACGATGTACTTAATCCTTTTATGACATTGCCATTTTCATCAAGAAACATGTCTTCTTTAGCATTAATTGGAGCTCTTTCTCTATAGTCTATGGATTCGATAGTTTTCTTATTTGCATCGTAAAGTAGAGCAAATCCTCCACCTCCAATATTTCCTGCAGAGGGATTTACAACTGCTAAAGCGAAAGCAACCGATATAGCAGCATCAAATGCATTGCCACCGTCTTGGAGAATTTTTGAACCAACTTCAGTTGCTAAGTGATGTCTCGTTACAACAACCGCATTATGTTTTGAAACAGATAAGCTTGAAAAACTAATCAAAGAAATAAGAAAAAGAAAAATTAATAAATTTCTCTTAAATAAAGTAAGAATCAATTTCATTAATTACTTTAAGAGGGTTTGAGGATGAAATTATTTCTCTCGCCACTACCAAGTAGTCTGCGCCCATATTAATGGCATCATGAATAGTAGAAGTTCTTTTTTGACCTCCGCTCTCTGCTCTAACTCTTATTCCTGGACAAACAGTTATAAAAGAATCCATTTCTTCCTTTTTTAAATATGCAAGATCATTGGGAGAGCAAACGATTCCATCCATTCCTCCCTTTTTTCCTATATTAAAAAGAGAGATAATTTGATCCTTCAGATCGTTGCTAACTCCTATATCGGATAAATCTTTTTGATCAAGGCTTGTTAAAACAGTAACTCCTATTAGAAGCATTTCAGATGAAATTGAGTTTTTTGCATTGACTGCAGCCTCAATCATGTTCATCCCTCCTGAAAGGTGAATATTTGTCATCCATACATTCTGTTTGCAAGCTTCTAAGATAGCTTTCTCAACTGTATTTGGTGTGTCGTGATATTTTAAGTCTAAAAAAATGTCAAAGCCTTGCTTTTTTAGATCTTCTAATATTTGTGGCCCACATGCAGTAAAAAGTTGATTTCCAACCTTTACTTTGTAATTTTCGGGATTGAGGAGTTTGGTTATTTCGAAAGCACTTTGCGAATTATCAAAATCTAATCCGACTATTATTTGCCCCTGCTTGATAAATTTTTTCATTTAAAAAACTTAAAAAATTATATCAGTTATGAGGTTAATTTATTTATTCTATTTTTGATCAGCTTTGAAGGTCTAAAGTAAATCAAAGATCTACTCTCTAGTTCTATTGCTTTTCCTGATTTTGGATTTCTTCCTCTGATTGGATTTCTCTCTCTGACAGAAAATGCTCCAAAACCTCTAATTTCAATTCTTTGCTTTTCAGAAAGGAGGTTTGATAGATGATCAATTAGAGAATTAAGAGCAATTTTGGAATCGGAGGCAGAAAAAGATATATTTTGAGAGGAAAGTTTTTCAAGAAGATCTGATCTTTGCATAAATCACTTATCTTCAAGCTCCTCTTTAATGAGGTCACCTATTGAAGATTTAGAACTCTCTTCAATCTCTTTATTTTTCATTTCGTTTTCTTTCAAGATTTCTTTTTCTTTACTTTTTTCAAGTGCTTTCATGGAGCCCCAGATTTTTCTCTCTTTTCTGTCTATATTTGAAATTAAAAAGTTTATTTGATTACCTTCTTCAAGTGTAGAGCTTTCGTCTTCTATAAAGTCTCTTTTTCTCATTAAAACAGAAATGTTTTCTTTTACGCTTAATTTTAAGATCTCATCCTCAATATTTGAGATTGTTCCTGTAACAGAAGTTCCTTTTGGATGATCTTTAATGAAGTTTTCAACTGGGTCATCTTCAAGTTGTTTAATACCTAAAGATATCCTCTCTTTTAATGGATCCATGGCCAAAATAAGAGCTTGAACTTCTTGGCCTTTTTGAAAATTTTGAACCGCATTTTCTTCTGCTTCTGTCCAAGACAAGTCTGAGAGATGAACTAATCCATCAATATCACCATCAAGACCAACAAACATTCCGAAGTCAGTTATAGATTTAACAGAACCATTGACAGTATCTCCTACAGAATTGTTTTCAGAGAAGATCAGCCAAGGATTTTCCTGACATTGCTTCATTCCTAAGGAAATTCTTCTTTTTTCTAGGTCAAGTTCTAAAACCATAACATCTATCTCATCTCCTGGAGATACAACCTTAGATGGATGAATGTTTTTGTTGGTCCAATCAATTTCAGAAACATGCACCAGACCTTCAGTATCTTTATCAAGCTCAGCAAAGAAACCATAATCTGTCAAAGTAGAAACTTTAGCTTTATGTACTGAGTTAACTGGATATAGAGTTTCAATGGTTTCCCAAGGATCTGAAGACATTTGTTTTAACCCTAAAGATATTCTTGATTTCTCCTTATCGAAATTAGTAACCTTAAGACTAAGCTGATCACCAATATTAAGTACTTCGGAAGGGTGATTAATTCTTTTCCAAGTAATATCTGTTATGTGAAGTAAACCATCGATACCTCCAAGATCTATAAACGCTCCATAATCTGTTAAGTTTTTTACAGTTCCCTCAATTGTCGAGCCTTCTTCAATGGTAGCAAAAAGCTTATCTCTTTCCTCTGAATTAATATCTTCCTGAACAGCTTTTCTGGATAAAACTACATTTGACTTATCTTTATCTAATTTAATTACTTTGAAATCTTGAAAAGTTTTTTCTAAATGATCAAAATTTTCAAGTTGTTTTGAATCAACGAGAGATCCGGGCAAAAAAGCCCTAACTCCTGCTACATCTACTGTCATCCCTCCTCTAACTTTGCCGGATATGTATCCTTTAACAATTGAACCTGTTTTTAGTGATTCTTCTAAATTAAGCCAACTTTCATCATGCATCGCGCGCAATCTTGAAACCCTGGTCTCACCATAACCGTCTTCAACAGCTTCTAATGTAACCTTTACCTCATCTCCTATCTCAAGCTCCTTATCAGATTCGTCTGCTAAAAATTCACTTCTTGCCAGCACAGGTTCTGATTTTAAGCCAACATGAACAGTTACCCAGTCGGGCTTCAGATCTACTATAACTCCGGTAATGATAGTTCCTATTTGAAAATCTAATGTCGATAGACTCTCGTCTAGAAGTTTTCCAAAGTTTGCTTGTTCCATAATTTAAGTTAAATCCATTATTTTATTTACTACCTCATCTATTGATAGATTTGTGGAATCAATCACTTTTGCCCCTTGTGGAATCAAAAGAGGAGATACATCTCTACTTTTATCCTTTAAGTCTCTATCTTCTAAGCTTGAGATAAGGTTGCGCATGTTAACCTCCATACCCTTTTCTTTCAACTGAATTTGACGTCTTTTTGCTCTCTCTTCTATTGACGCATCTAAATAAATTTTAATTCCAGCTTCAGGAAAAACCACTGATCCCATATCTCTTCCATCAGCTATTAAACCTATATTTGGATCGTAAAAAGACCTTTGAGTGTCTTTAATTAGGTTTCGAATGTTTTGATTATGTGCCAAGTCTGAAGCCTTTATCCCTATTTCCTCTCTTCTAATAAAGTTTGTTACATCCTTACCATCAAAAAAAAGATGGTATTGATCTTTAACAAGCTCAAAAAAGATTTTCTTATCTTTTAATTCTTTTCCAATTGAATCTGGATCAGTTTTTTTGATATTTTCAGAAATAAGGGCTATTAACCTATATAGAGCTCCGCTATCTAAAATATTCCATCCTAATTTTGCAGCTAATATTTTAGCTACCGTTCCTTTGCCAGAGCCTCCTGGTCCGTCAATGGTTATTAATTTATCCATTTTTAAAATTGAACCCCAAAATTTTTGCCTGATTGATGAATTCTGGAAAAGAGGTATTGATACAATCTACATTGTTCACGATAAGGCCTTCAGAAGATCTCAGCCCTGCTACTAACATTGTCATCGCGATTCTGTGGTCTCCATGCGAATCAAACACTCCATCAGAAAAAATTCTATCCCTTTTACCAATTATTTTTAGACTATCCTTATTTAAATGGACTTCAACATCAAGTTCTTGGAGGTTATTGATCATGATAGAAAGTCTGTCGCTCTCTTTGTGCTTCAATTCTGATAAACCATTAAATTCTGATTCTCCTTCTATTAAGCTAGCAATCAAAAAAAATAATGGGAGCTCATCAATTAAATTAGGAACGATATCTTCCATTATTTTTGCAGGTAATAGGTCCGATGATTTTATGACTAAATCAGCCACTTCTTCATTTCCTAATTGTCTAATATTTGTAAGATCAATATTTGCATTCATATCTAAAAGACAATCAAGAAAAGCTTTTCTAGTCTTATTTATTCCCACATTTTTAATTTTTATTTCTGAATTTTCTGAAATCAAGCATGCACCTATAAAAAAGGCTGCTGATGAGAAATCTCCAGGGACTTCAATTTGCCCCGGAGTTTTTAAATCACTCTTTTCAATTTCTACAATCCCTTTAGATAATGAAATGTTAGCTTCAAAAGTTTTCATCATCTTTTCTGTATGGTCTCTGGTTGGATATTTTTCTTTAACCTGAGTTATACCTTCCGCGTTTGATCCCGCTAATAAAATTGAGGATTTTACTTGCGCACTTGCAATTGGCATTTCGTAAGTAATACCTTTTAAACCTGTTGACGGACTAATCTTAAGAGGAGGATTTTCTTCATTAGTCGCAGAAATTTTTGCTCCCATTTTTTGCAAAGGGTCAATGATTCTCATCATAGGCCGATTTGAAAGAGAGGCGTCACCGGTTAATGTGGATGAAAAGTTTAACGAGCTCAAGAATCCTGCAAAAAGTCTTATACCTGTTCCAGAGTTACCAAAATAAAGATCTTTTGTTGGAGCAGACAAACCTTCTATGCCTGGAGAATCAAGAAAAATAATGGAGCTTTTAACCTTGGTTTTGATTCCAAGAAATCTAGCTACGTTAAGCGAATTAAGAACATCTTCGCTATTTTGTGAGCCGTGAATTTGCGTTTTTCCTTTGCTTAAAAGTCCAAATAAGATTGCTCTGTGCGAGATTGATTTATCACCTGGAATAACAACCTCTCCTGAAAGATTATTTTTCTTTGATGACTTTAATGATGTAGTCATTCAATCAATAATTTTTTTTCTTGCCTTATTGGATTCAGCAATTAAGTTTTTAGTTTTAGAGCGGCTGTTTAAGATATTTTTTTCCATTACCTCTAATTCTTTCTTAAAACCTTTTATTGAATTTAAAATTTCCTTTTTATTTAGATCAAAAATATCACTCCACATTTCTGGGTCACTTGAAGAAATTCTAGTGAAGTCTTTTAGTCCACCTCCCATTAGGACTTTATTCTTTATATTTGAGGATTTTTCGATATATCTCATTAAGCTAAAACTAATTACATGAGGTAAGTGGCTTGTTGCTGCTAATATTTTATCGTGAGAGTTTAAGTCCATTTTTATGCAATTAGAGCCTAAAGATCCCCATAATTTTTGGGCCTTTGTAATTGAATTTTTTGACGTCATTTTCAACGGGGAAAGAATACAAATTTTGTTTTCAAAAAGTTTTATGTCAGATGCATCTATCCCACTTCCTTCGTTCCCTGCAATTGGATGTGAAAGAATAGCATTCTCAATTTTGTTGATGAAAGCATTCTTTTTTATCTTATTTTTAGAGCTAGATGTCTCAGTAAATAACACAGCATTTTTAATGAGATCTTTATTTTCGTTAACTAATTTATTGGTGACAATTGGCGGAGTTGAGAAAATAACTGAATAGGGTTTTGAAAGGTCTAAATTTGAGAATGTTCCTTTAATAATTTTATTTTTTATTGCATATGTGATTGTTTTTTTACTCAAATCCTCTGCATAGACTTTAATTCCCTGTTTGCAAAGAGATTTAGCTATTGATCCTCCAATATGACCTAGACCGAATATTAGTATTTGTTCTTTCAATTCCTTGAACCTTTAATCTTTTTTGCAGCTTCAATAAAAGCATCGTTTTCAAATTCTTGACCAATGCTTACTCTTACAAATCTATCCAAATTGTATGATTTGAGTGATCTCAATATGATTCCTTCATTTAAAAAGGCTTCAAAGGTTTCATCAGAATCTGTATCCAAACTAAAAGAAAAGAAATTACCCTGAGTGGGCAGATATTCAATATTTTCTTTTTTAAAGAATTGCATTAATTTATTTTTTTCTCTTTGGTTTAAATCGACAGATTTTCTTAAATGCTCCTTATCATTTAAAGATGCGATACCCGCCTCAAGAGCAAAAGAACTTACATTGAATGGCTGTCTAACACGATTTAAATAATCTGCGATTTTTTGAGATGATATGCTGTAACCAAGTCTATAAGCCGCAAGACCGTGAGCCTTTGAAAAACTCCTGGAAATTATCAAATTTTGATACTTATCGATTAAATCAAAAGGTAATTTGTATTGTTCATCTTCAATATATTCAAAGTAAGCCTGATCGAGAAAGACAATTAAATCATTCGGTAAATCATTTAACATTGCTTCAATTTCAGAAAATGTATTCGCTGATCCTGTAGGATTATTTGGCGATGCTATGAAAACTACTTTAGATTTTTTATCAACGAAATTAATTACCGAAGTTAAGTCTTGATGATAATTCTCAGTCACAGGTAACTCTCTTAAATCTGCTCCTGTAGCTAGGATGGCAAGGGGATATATTGCAAATCCATGCTTAAAATAAAGTGCATTATCTCCATTCGTTAAAAAAGCTCTGGCTGAAAACTCAATCAAATCATTGGATCCGTTTCCTAACGTAATGCTATCAAGTGGAACTCCTTCTAACTTTGATATTTTTTGTTTTAGTTTTGTGCCATTTCCATCAGGATATCTATGCGCTTCTTCAACAATAAGACTAATTGCTTTGGTAGCTAACTTACTAGGACCTATAGGATTCTCGTTGCTTGCAAGCTTTATCAGCTTGTCTTTGCTTATATTGAGGCTATCGGATGATTTTCCAGGTTGATAAGGAGTTATCTTATTTACGCCGATATTTACTCTATCTTCGGGAAATGTCTTTTTCATTAAATTCCTTTGGGATAGGATCCCAAAACTTTTAAATTTAGTGAAAGTCGTGATATTTTTTTTAGGGCAATGTCTACATTCTTATCAGTCTTGTGACCGTCCAATTCTATAAAAAACATATACTCCCAGTTGTTCTTTTTGGTTGGTCTCGATTGAATGTTTGTGAGATTGATTTTTTGTTCTTTAAACTTTTCTAAGATATCTGAAAGTGCTCCAGACTTATTTTTTGTTATTATGCTTATGCTAGTTTTATCCTCTTTTGTAGCTGAGACGTCATGATTTCCGACAATGATAAATCTTGTTTTATTATTTTTATAATCTTGAATGTTTCGCTTTAAAACTTTCATGTCATACTTTTTTGCAGCCTCAATAGAAGCTATAGCAGCGGAATAATTTGTTCTTTTTGACTGCATTACTCCTTGAGAATTACTTGTCGCATGTTTTTTTATAACTTTGGGTAAATTTTTATTCAACCAAGATTGGGACTGTGCAAAAGCCTGACTGTGCGCGAAGATAGTTTTAATACTTGAAAGAGAAATGTTTTTTTTTGATAAAAGACTTAAATTAATTGGAATGCTTATCTCGCTGCAAATCTTAAGATTACTTTCAATGATTTCATCTAAAGTCGAATTAACAAGGCCTTCAGTTGAGTTTTCAATTGGCAAAACGCCGTAATATTCTGAATTATCTTCAACTGAATCTATAATTTCTCGGATAGATCCGCATGAAACAAAATTTGTAGAAGACCCGAAATGTTTTTTTGCAGCTTTTTCTGAAAATGAACCTTCAGGCCCCAAATATGCAACCTTAATTTCAAATGCTGTTGAAAAACAGGCCGATATAATATCCTGAAAAATTGTTTGGATTTTATTATCCTCTAGCGGCGAGTTATTTAAAGATTGTAAACGCCTAATAATTTCTTTCTCTCTATCTGGACGATAAAAAGGGCCTTTCGATGTATTTTTTTTTAAATTCTCAGCATCAATAACCAAAGAGACCCTATCTTCAAGTAAAGAGAGCATTTGGTCATCAATTAAATCAATTTTCTTACGAATTAAACCTAATGATTTTTCTAATTTTGAGTTAGCCATACTTATTTGCAAATACATCCATAAAAGAAACTAGAGCATCTATAGCTTCTTCTGGCACAGCATTGTATATGCTAGCTCTCATCCCTCCAACTGATCTATGACCAGCAAGATTCAGTAAACCTTCCTTTTCGCTATCTTTGAGAAATGAATCATTTAGGGAATCATCGTTCAATAAGAATGGAACATTCATGATAGACCTACTCTCGATAGATACATCGTTGTAGTAAAAGTCACTGTTGTCTATGTAATCATATAGTTTTTTCGATTTTCTCAGATTAATTTCTTCAATTGATTTAAGACCACCATTCCTTTTAAGCCAAGAAAAAACTTTACCTGAAAGATACCAAGCAAATGTTGGAGGCGTGTTGTACATTGATTCTGAATCTGCATATGTCTGATAACTCATTAAAGCGGGAAGATCATCTCTTTTTTGAATTAAGTCTTTTCGAATAATTACAATTGCTAACCCAGCTGGGCCAATATTTTTTTGAGCGCCCGCATAAATGAGTCCAAACTTTTTTACATCTAGCGGCTCAGAGAGTATGTTGGAAGAACAGTCCGAAACTATTACTTTTTCTGGTAAATTATCTAACGACCTGCAAGCAACTCCTTCAATTGTCTCATTCATCACCATATGTATGTAGGAGGAATCATCTGAAATATTCCAATCATTTATTGAAGGATATTTTTTGAATGAAATATCTTTTGAAGATGCGGCTATATTAACGTCATGAAATTTCTTAGCTTCAGCTATAGCTTTTTTAGACCACGATCCGACTTCTAAATAATCTACTTTTTGGTTCTTATTTCCGAGATTCATTGGAATCATTGAAAATTGTAGACTGGCGCCTCCTTGAATAAATAAAACATCGTACTCATCAGGTATAGATAATAAATCAATGAAATCATGTTTTGCTTGCTCCGCTATGGATACAAACTCTTTACTTCTATGGCTCATTTCCATAACCGCTAAACCATGATTTTTATAATCTAAAGTTTCTTCTTGTAACTCCTTCAAGACTTCTTCAGGAAGAGCAGCTGGACCTGCACAAAAATTAAATGCCCTAGTCATCTGTATCTTCAATAATAGAAGCTAGTCCCACAAGCTTTTCTGAGTCTTTAAGTTTTATAACAGTTACTCCTTGAGTATTTCTTCCGATAACGTTAATTTGATCAACTTTAGTTCTGACTAAGGTACCTTTGTTACTTATCAACATTATTTCTTGGTCTTCGATAACCTGGTTTGCGCCAATGAGTAATCCATTCCTATCGGAGGTTTGCATTGCGATAACACCTTTTGCTCCTCTCCTAGTTTTTCTGAAGTCATCGACGTTTGTTCTTTTCCCATAACCGTTTTCAGAAACAGTGAAGATTGTATTTTTTTTCTCGGGAACAAGAAGAGATATGACCTGATCATCTTTCCCCAAATTGATTCCTTTAACTCCCCTAGCAGCCCTTCCCATTGATCTAGCTTCCTTTTCATCAAAAAAAACTGCTTTACCAGATTGAGAAACTAGCATGATGAATTTTTCTCCATCGGTTAAAGTTGAGCCTACTAATTCATCATCAGGATCAAGTTTTATAGCTTTTTTTCCAACTTTCCATTGTCTTTTAAATTCATCTAAAGAAGTTTTCTTTACCACGCCTTTTTTCGTTGCCATAAAAACAAATCCTGGCTCTTCAAACGATTCAACATTCAATAAACTTGTTATTCTCTCCCCTTCATCTAAATTTATTAAGTTTATTAGCGGCCTACCTTTGGCAACTCTTGATGCTGCAGGGATTTGATAAACCTTAAGCCAATACACTTTGCCTAAATTAGAAAAACATAAAAGAGTTGAATGAGTATTTGCAACTATAAGCTGCTCTACAAAATCCTCATCTTTAACAGATGCAGCCGTTTTACCTACACCGCCTCTTCTTTGAGATCTGTAAACTTCAAGAGACTGAGTTTTTGCATAGCCTAGGTGGGAGATAGTCACAACCATATCTTCCTGCTTGATCAAATCCTCATCTGTTAGATCTAACTTATCCTCGATAGAAGTCTTTCTAGTGTCTCCATACTCTTCTTTAATCTCATTTAGCTCTTTTTTGATAACGCTTATGAGCTTATTTTTATCAGAAAGAATTTCTTGTAATTTTTTTATCTGATCTAATATTTCAGCATACTCTTCTTTTAATGATTCCTGTTCAAGTCCAGTAAGTCTTTGAAGTCTGAGATCTAATATTGCCTGTGCCTGATGATCCGATAGTTGGTATTTATTTCCGGACAATCCAAAATCATTTTTTTTACTTCTGGATATATCAGCGCCAGATGCTTTTAGAAGCTTAACCACATTAGAGGCTTTCCATGATTTTGATAACAATTTTTTCTTAGCTTCTTGTCCATCCTTTGATTTTTTAATCAGATCTATAACAGGATCTATATTTTCTAAAGCTACGGTAAGACCCTCGAGAACATGAGATCTATTTTTTGCTTTTTCTAAATCAAATTTGGTTCTTCTGGTTACTACCTCTTTCCTATGATCAATAAATACTTCAAGAATTTGTTTTAAATTTAAAAGTTTTGGGACGTTGTTTATTAATGCTACGTTATTGATACCGTAAACATTTTCTAAAGGAGTAAGAGAATATAAGTTATTAAGAATAACTTCTGGAGATTGACCAGATCTAATTTCAATTACTATTCTGACGCCATCTTTATTAGATTCGTCTCTTATTTCAGAAATTCCCTCAATTCTTTTTTCTTTGGAAAGTTCAGCAATTTTCTCTACCAATCTTGATTTATCTACTTGGTAAGGAATTTCAGAAACTATGATTTTGCTACGATCTTTCTTATCAGTTTCTATATCGGCTTTTGCTCTGAGATAGACTCTGCCCTTGCCAGTTTTTGCTGCTTCCATCAGGCCAGCTCTTCCATTAATGAACCCGCCGGTTGGAAAATCTGGACCAGGAATAATCTCTAAAAGCGAATCAACATCAGCATCCGGATTATCAATAAGCAACAAGCATGCTTCTATAGACTCAGTTAAATTATGAGGAAGCATGTTTGTAGCCATGCCTACTGCAATTCCAGAAGAGCCGTTAACAAGAAGATTTGGGATTTTTGTTGGAAGAACTTCGGGCATTAACTCAGTGCCGTCATAATTTTCCACAAAATTAACTGTATCTTTATTTAAATCTGCAAGTAGTTCATGAGCAATTTTTGAAAGTCTGACTTCGGTATATCTCATTGCTGCTGGCGGATCTCCATCCATAGATCCAAAATTTCCTTGGCCATCAACTAAGGTATAACGAAGAGCAAAGTCTTGCGCCATTCTAACAAGCGTGTGATAGACGGCAGCGTCTCCATGGGGATGATATTTACCTATGACGTTACCAACTATTCTTGCTGACTTTTTATAAGCCCTATTCCAATCATTGCCTTCTACATTCATGGCAAATAATGTTCTTCTATGAACTGGCTTAAGCCCATCTCTAGCATCAGGCAATGCTCTTCCTACAATTACGCTCATTGCGTAATCCATATAGGAAGATTTGAGCTCTTCCTCAATACTTATAGTGGAATCTTTATCGTCAAAAATGTCAGTCATTCAATGAAATGATACTCAGAAAAATCAATAGAAAATAAGCTCAAAATACTAAGTAAATTATAGCATTTCTGACGTATTTTTTAGGGGTTTATTTTATGACTTAAACTCAGAAACTAAACCACTTACAGACTCTTTTGCATCACCAAAAAGCATACGAGTATTTTGTTTAAAAAATAAACTATTTTCTATTCCTGCGAAACCAGAAGCCATGGATCTTTTTAGGACAAAGACTGTTTTAGCTCTATCAACCTCTATGACGGGCATGCCATATATAGGGCTTGATTCGTCCTCTCTAGCATCAGGATTCACAACATCATTTGCACCAATGACAATGCATACATCTATGGTATCCATAATAGGATTTACATCTTGAGGCTCAACAAGAACATCGTATGAAACATTTGCTTCTGCTAACAGTACATTCATATGTCCTGGCATCCTGCCAGCAACTGGATGAATTGCATACTTAACTTCACAACCATTATCTTGAAGCAACTCTCCTAACTCCCTTACAGAGTGTTGTGCTTGAGAAACAGCCATCCCATAACCAGGAACGATAAGAACCGATGAAGCAGCCTCTAATATGAGGTATGAATCTGCAATGTTGATAGGCTTTACATCACCTTGAACCTTTCCTTCACCCGAAGACGAGGAGGAGTCAGTCGCACCAAAACCTCCAAAAAGAACATTAAGCAATGATCTGTTCATTGCCTTACACATTATATTAGTAAGGATCAATCCGCTCGCCCCTACTAATGAACCAGCAACAATCAATACATTGTTCCCTATTACAAATCCTGCTGCACATGCAGCAAGGCCAGAATAACTGTTAAGAAGAGCAATGATTACAGGCATATCAGCACCACCTATAGGTATGGCTAATAAGATTCCTAGTAAAAGAGATAATACTATTAGAAGAATTAATGCATATTGCGCGTTAATCCAGTCAAAACCAAAAAGAATTTCAGCAAAGAAAATACCCGAACAAAACTGAAAAAGTAATAGAAGAAGTAATAAAATTACTAATCCAGTGAGGATTTTTTGACCGATAAACAAATAAGGTTTGCCAGGCATAATTTCTGAAAGTTTCCCAAACGCTATTAAGCTTCCTGAGAAAGTTACCCCTCCTATGATAGTTGCTATTCCTATTGCAATCATTGCAACTAGATTAGAAGTTGTTAAAGCAAATAATTCTGCAGAGGCAACCAGAAGGCTTGATGCTCCACCGAAACCATTCAATAGAGCAACTAATTCGGGCATTGATGTCATTTTTATTCTTATTGCAGCAATTGCTCCAACTGCCCCGCCTCCAATAAGACCTATCAAGATAAATTGAAATGAAACTATTTCTTTGCTTAATAAAGTCACAACCACAGCAAGAAGCATCCCTAAAGAAGATACAAAATTTCCTCTTTGAGCAGTATCGGGTGAGCTCAACATTTTTAAACCAAATATAAATAAGACAGAAGCTAAGATGTAACTTAGGTTGATAAAAGTATTATTCTGAAAGGCTTCTAAAATCATTTTTTCTTAAACATTCTAAGCATTCTATTTGTAACTAGATATCCGCCAACAACATTGAGACTTGCCAAGAAAACAGCTATTGTGCCTAAGGCAATAGTAATGCTTGAAGAGTCGCCCCCCGAGGATAATATTGCTCCAACAAGGGTTATTCCAGAAATTGCATTAGCACCTGACATCAAAGGAGTGTGAAGAGTAGATGGAACCTTATTAATGAGCTCAAAACCCAAAAATATTGAAAGGACAAGGACAAACAGTAGCAGCATCATTTCCATTAAATTAACTCCTTAGAATTTCTGATATGAAATTACCATCTTTTGTGACTATGCAGCTTTTTAAAATTTCATCTGATTCATCTAATTCTAGTTTTTTTGCATCTTTATCCCAAAACTCTTCAATTAAATTATAGATATTGCTTGCATATACTTGGGTGGAATGTTCTGGAACATAACCTGGAAGATTTTCATGTCCTATTATTTTCACCCCATTTTTTTCCACAGTCTCACCCAAGACAGAACCTTCGACATTTCCACCTGAGGTGACAGCCATATCAACAATGACGCTTCCAGGTTGCATGCTGGAGATCATATCTCCAGATAAAATTCTGGGAGCTGGCTTACCAAAAACTTGTGCCGTAGTTATTACAATATCTGAGTATCCACAAACCTTTTTCATTCCTTCTCTTTGTAACTCTAATTGTTTCTCCGTTAATTCTTTTGCATAGCCTTGATCAGTCTCTTCAGTTTCACCGATATCTATTTTTATAAATCTTGCTCCTAAAGACTTCACTTGTTCTTCAACTGCTGGCCTGGTATCAAATGCTTCAACGCGAGCTCCAAGTCTTTTTGCAGTTGCCATAGCTTGAAGTCCTGCAACTCCAACACCAATTACAAAAACTCTAGCGGGAGAAATTGTTCCTGCAGCTGTCATCATCATTGGCATTGCTTTATTCATTTCAGATGAGGCCAACATTACTGCTGAATACCCTGCTAAATTAGCTTGAGATGATAATGCATCCATTTTTTGAGCTCTTGTGATTCTTGGAATTAATTCCATACTGATAGAAATGATCTTTCTTTGTTTTAGCTTCTCTAAAAATTCTTTCTCATTGAACACATCAAGAAAACTTATAGTTAAAGTATTTTCAGAAACTGAATCCAAGTCTGATAAAGGCAAATGATTTACTGAGGAAATAATTTCTGAATTAGATAAACCCTCTGATCTAGATTCGTTTTTGCATCCTATATTTTCTAAATCTTGATCTGCGATATCTATCTTTTTAGTGACTCCTGATTCAAACGAAACTTCTATTCCAAGATCGATCAACCTCTTGGCAGAAGCAAGATCCAGAGCAGATCTCGTTTCTTTTTCAGATTCCTTTGGAAAGAATATTTTCATTTCAAGTTTTAAATAAAAATAAGAATTAATTTTAAACAAAGTATTAAGCTTAATATAAATGAAGCTTTAACTTTTTTTTACAATGTAATTCAATATACTGAACTCAGATTGTCAGAAATATGAATATCGATCAAGCAGAAAAGGATAAGTTCAATAAAATAGCAGAAGAGTGGTGGGATCCTTCTGGAAAATTTGCACCTCTACATAAAATTAATCCTCTACGTTCAAATTATATTAATGACAAAAAAAACGTAAATAATTTAGAGGTTCTTGATGTTGCTTGTGGTGGCGGATTATTAACAGAAGCTTTGTACGATTTTGGAGCGCAAGTCACAGGAGTTGATATATCAGAAGTCGCAATAGAAACAGCGAAACTTCATGCTTCAAAAAGCAACAAAGACATAAGCTATATTCTTGGAGAAGCTGAAAGCTTGCTTGTTGAAAAGAAAGCTTTTGATATCGTTTCTTGTCTTGAAGCTATAGAACATGTTCCCGATCCTGAATTGCTCGTTAAGACTTGCTCAGACTTGTGTAAACCGGGCGGCGAAGTGTTTTTTTCAACTATCAATAGAAATCCAAAATCCTTTCTATTTGCAATTATTGGTGCTGAATACATTCTTAATTTATTACCCAAAGGCACTCATGATTTTAATAAGTTCATAAAACCATCAGAACTTCATGATTTTATGACAAGGTCGGGTTTAGAAGTTAAAGAAATCATTGGAATGAGCTACAACCCTCTTTCAGGCAACTATTGGTTAGGTGATGATGTTACAGTTAACTATTTAGTTCATGCTCATAAACCACGGTAATATAGACCTGTACCTCTTTGATTTGGATGGCACCATTCTGGACACTGCTAAAGAATTTCATCTGTCTCTTAATGTTTTGCTTCAGAAAAAGGAGTTAATTGAAAAAGAATTTTTATCTGTAAGACAAATTGTTTCTGAGGGTGCTGGAGCCTTGATTTCACTTGGATTCTCAATTTCAGATAATGATGCCAATTTCGAAATTCTAAGGAAAGAACTTATTGAGGAGTACGAAAAAATATGTACTGACTCCAAAACATTTGGAGGCTTTGAAGAACTCATAAGATTCATTAAAGATAATAATAAAAAGTGGGGGATAGTTACAAATAAACCTAAATTCCTCACTGATAAAATCTCAAATTTTTATAAATGGGATGAAATGGCAGATATAGTTATCTCTCCAGAAGATGTTGAGAACAGGCGAAAACCCGATCCAAGCGGCATAAATTTAGCCATGAAGAAGTTAAATTGTTCTCCTGAAAATACTCTTTTTTTTGGAGACCATTTCAAAGATTTTGAGGCATCAAAACGTGCGAAAACCTCATTTATATTTGCAAAATATGGTTATCATAATAACTCCATTAAAGATGAGGATTTAAACGATGTTGTTAATATTAAATCCCTAAGAGAGATTCTTGATTAAGTTATCAATTTCTTTTTGGCTCAGTTCCTTATAGGAGCCCTGCTTTAACGTAGAGGGTAAAAAAATATTTGCGTATCTTACTCTCTTGAGACGACTTACTTCATAGCCTAATGCATTCCATAACTTTCTGACTTCTCTATTTTTTCCCTCTTGTATAACAAGAGCAAACCAAGAGTGGGATTTGGTTATCCTGCCTTCAACTAAATCATTGAATTTCATTCTATTTCCATCTATTTGAATACCTTTTTTTAATTTGTCTATATCAGCCGGTTCAACTTCTCCCCTTACACGAGCAATGTATTCTCTATCAAGCATTGATGAGGGATGCATCAGTTGATTGGCAACTTGCCCATTATTTGTAAGCAAAAGAAGGCCAGAGGTGTTTAAGTCCAATCTACCTACTGATATCCATCTGAAGTTTTTTTCAGGTGGCAACAAATCAAATATTTTTTTCTTAGGGCTTTTTTCTGATCTAGAACATTCAAACCCTTCAGGTTTGTTTAAAGCTAATATTCTTAACTTATTGTTAACATTAAGAGTAATTTTTTTTCCATCAAGGAAAATTTGATCATCTCTTGAAATTTTCTCTCCAAGCTTGGCGAGTCTATCTCCAACAAAGATTCTTTTTTCTTGAATGAACTTTTCTATCTGTCGTCGAGATGCAATGCCTGAATCGGAAAGAACCTTTTGGATTCTTTCTTTCACTGGATTATCTCATTTCCCTCAATGGAATTTTGGTCTGGATCCTCCAAAGGTAATGGGATGGTAGATTCAGAAGAAATATTTATTTCAGGTAAAGAAGGCAAATCCGATAGTTTCTTGAGCCCTAGGTCATCAAGAAACTCTTTTGTAGTCCCTAGCAAACTTGGTTTTCCTGGAACATCTCTAAAACCGACAACTTTAATCCATCCCTTTTCAAATAAATTCTTAATTAAATTACTGCTTACTGAAACTCCTCTAACTTCCTCTATCTCACTTCTTGTAATGGGCTGCTTGTAGGCTATCAAAGTTATCGTCTCCATTAACGCTCTGGAATATCTTTGATTCTTCTCTTGCCAAATTTTAGCAATGTAAGGAGCATAAGCTTGATCAACCTGAAGTCTAAATCCACTTGCAACCCTAGATAAAGTAAAAGAATTATTTTGAGAATTTTGCTCAATCAAATCTAAAGCGTCTTTAAATTCTGAATGAGATGGTTTTTCTTCTTCGTCGAATAGGTTAGTGATCTCTTTTTCGCTTAAAGGTCTACCAGACGATAGAAGTATCGCCTCAATAATTTTTGAAAGTGTGATCGCATTCATTTAGTGGACGCCTGTAATTTTTTTTGAAAGATGGATTTTTCCGAAAGGTTCGTTTTGAATCCCTTTAATTAGTGAATCTTTAAGCAACTCCATGATTGCTAACAAGACAACTGCAACGCCCATCTTTCCTTCTGACTTCTTTATCAAATCATTGAAAGCTATCAAGTCACTTTTTTGGAGTAATTCAAGAATTTCGGTCATCCTTTCTCTTGTAGAAAGTTCTTCGAAATCAATAACATGACTTTTATTAAGACTTATTCTTTCTTTAAGCTCATTAAAAATAAGCACTAAGTCTTCTCCGGTAATTTTTGGTTTTTCTTTTGATGCTTCAAATTCAGGTTTTGCTGCACTAGCGAGATAAAAATCTCTGTTTACCATTGGAATATCATTTAAGCTTTCAGATGCTTTTTTATATCTCTCGTATTCTTGAAGTCTTCTAATTAATTCTGATCTAGGATCGTCTTCCATCTCATCATCTTCAGATAGTGAAGGTAGCAAAATCCTTGATTTTATTTCTGCAAGATAAGCAGACATGACTAGGTATTCACCAGCCAAATCAAACTGAAGTTCCTCCATTAGGTTTATGTATGAAATATATTGATCAGTAATCAAAGAAACATCTATGTTGGCAATATCAAGGTTCTGCTTTTTAATAAAATATAAAAGGAGGTCTAACGGGCCTTCAAATGAATCTAAAAATATTCTTAGAGAATTAGGTGGGATGTATAAATCTTCGGGAAGGTCAGATATATTCTCGCCTTGCAATTTTAGAGGCAATTCTTGTTGTTCAGCTTTATTGATTTCTTTTATTGTATCCACAGCTGTTTAGAGCGAATTATAGCTCAATTGCCTTCAAAAGCACAAAATGTAGTGATTTTTTCTAATAACAACCCTATATATTGGGTTTCCATGAATTGGTAATAGGATATCTTCTACCCTTGTCAAAATTTCTATCGGATATTTTCACTCCCAATGGAGCCTGTCTTCTTTTGTACTCATTAAAATCAATGAGTCCAATTATTTTTTCTACAGTCTTTTTATCAAAACCTTCTTGAATTATCTCTTTTACGGAAAAATCTTTTTCTACGTAAAGTTCTATTATTGGATCCAATATTTCATAATCTGGCAGGGAATCAGAATCTTTCTGATCTGGAGCTAGTTCGGCGCTTGGAGGTCTTGTAATAATTCTTTCAGGAATTACTTTATTTAATCCATTTCTATATTTTGATAGTTCATAAACTAATGTCTTTGACACATCTTTTAAAACTGCAAATCCTCCTGCAGTGTCGCCGTATAACGTCGAGTAGCCAACTGCAGTTTCACTTTTATTTCCTGTTGTGAGAACTAATAAACCGTCTTTATTTGAAATTGCCATCAAAGTCACTCCTCTGATTCTTGACTGCAAATTTTCTTCGGTTTTATCAATTTTTTTATTGTTAAAAATTTCAGAGAGCTTGCTCATATGAGCTTCATAAACCATCTCTATTGGGATTTCTTGATGATTAATTTTTAAATTATTTGCCAAAAGTGCAGCATCATTGATGCTTATGTCTGCAGTATATTTAAAAGGCATCATAATCGTTCTAACTTTACCTGAACCAAGCGCATCTGTTGCAATCGTTGCTGTCAAAGCAGAGTCAATGCCACCAGATGAACCAATTAGCACTCCTTTGAAGTTATTTTTTTCTACGTAGTCTTTAGTAGCCAGAACTAATGAATCGTAAAGATCTTTCAATCTGTTAGATGTTTTTTCTTTGATTGAACTTTTGTTTATTTCTTCATGGTTAAATTGAATAGAGTCAGTTGCAAAGCTTTTAAGTTCAATAGTCACATCCCCTTGCTTATTGACTACCGAGGACGTGCCATCAAAAACCAGTTCATCTTGCCCGCCAGTTTGATTTACATAAATCAAAGGAATGTTTAATTTTTCTGAGATCTTGGCAAAAACATTGCCTCTCTCTTCTTTCTTGTTGGTAGTAAATGGTGAAGCACTCAGATTTATGAGAAGGTCCAAATTATTTTCTTTTTGCAAATCTATAAATCCTTCATCCCAAATGTCTTCGCAAATTGAAATTCCTACTTTGAGATCGTCAAATTGAAAAAAATTCTTGGAGCTACCATTAGAAAAATATCTCTTTTCATCGAATTCGATGTAGTTTGGAAGAACATGTTTATCATAGATTTGAATGATTCCAGACTTATCGAGTAAAGCAGCAGAATTGTATCTTTTGCCTTCTTTCCATGTTGGTAGTCCAATTAAAACTTTTGATTTTTTTATTATTGATGACAAATTTTCAACACTTTTTTGTGCAGAAATAAGAAAATCCTCTCTCAATAATAAATCTTCAGGAGGATAGCCTGTAATAAAGAGCTCACTAAATACAATTAGATCTGAACCAGATGATTCAAATTTCAAAATATAATCTCTCGCTATAGAAGTATTTCCTTCTATGTCACCAACAACGGGATTTTCCTGTACTAGAGAAATTTTCACTGTATATTTAGATTAAAACCTTTAAATTGAAGAGATTATATATAAAATGCTTTCACTTAAAAGATTATGCAATATTTAACAGACAATACTAGGATTAAAGGGCTTTTGGAGGTCACACCTCCAATCAAGCTAATTGACAAGTTACCGCTGTCTTCAAAAGCATCAAAGCTGGTTTACGAATCAAGAAATGAACTTTCCTCAATTCTTAAGCAAGAAGATGACCGTTTGTTAGTTGTAGTAGGTCCTTGTTCAATTCATGACCCAAAGGCTGCCTTAGAATATGCACAAAAATTAAAGCCACTTGCTGATGCTTTAACGAAAGAACTCAAAATAGTGATGAGAGTTTATTTTGAAAAACCTAGAACCACAATTGGATGGAAAGGTTTGATAAATGATCCAGATATTGATAACAGTTTCAATATCAATAAAGGACTGAAAACTGCTAGGAAACTTCTTTTAGAAATAAATGAATTAGGATTGCCTGCGGGAACAGAATATCTCGATATTATCACTCCGCAATATATCTCTGATTTAATAACTTGGGGGGCCATTGGAGCTAGAACCACTGAGAGTCAAATTCATAGAGAATTAGCCTCAGGTTTGTCTTGTCCTGTTGGCTTTAAAAATAGTACTAATGGTTCAGTCAAAGTAGCTGTTGATGCTTTAAAGGCCGCTAGTCATTCACATATCTTCCTCTCAATCACCAAAGAGGGTAAATCAGCTATCTTCAACTCGGCGGGCAATCAAGATTGTCATGTAATCCTTAGAGGAGGAAGCGAACCTAATTACAAAGACAAAGATATAAAAGAAACATCAAAAATACTTAAAGAAAATGGACTGATAGATTCCGTCATGGTTGATATGAGTCATGGGAATAGCAGCAAACAATTCAAAAAACAGCTAATAGTAAATCAAGATCTTTGTAACCAAGTATCATCTGGATCTAAAAATATCATTGGAGTTATGATTGAAAGCAATTTAATTGAGGGAAACCAAAGCTCTGATAAAAAAGATAAGCTCGAATACGGACAAAGTATCACCGATGCCTGTGTGGGTTGGGAAGATACAGAAGTTATGCTGAACTTGCTTTCAAGTGCTGTCAAAAATCGAAGACAGAATATGAAGGTTTCAGCATAAATGTCTGAAAAGAAATACTCGTTCTCAAAAGAAATTGCTGAATCTCTTGGTATTAATGAAGCAATAATTCTAGATTTTTTTCAAAATAATCCAAAAAACTTTTCCTTAGAAACTTTGAAGAATGAGTTAGGGTTCCTTGATGTTTCGCAAATAGAAAATTCTTATAAAAAACTAAACAATTTAGGCCTTTTCAAGATTATTCCTACAAAAGACAATTCGTCAGAGCCAGATGAGACCATGAATTTTTATCCAAGTGAAGATTTGGTTAAGCAGGCGTGCAATTTAGGAATTGAAGAGGATTTCTTAGGAGATCAGTTACCAAGTTTTAATTTATTTTGGAAAGGAAAAGATTTAAAGCCACATTTAAAGGAGTCAAAATTTCTTCAATATGCTTTAAAAAATTGGAGAGAAAAGGAAAAAATTGAATATCAAGAATCGAAAAAAGTTCTTATAGATAGCAACTGGCGGCCTTCAGAAGATGCAATATCTATTCTTAAAAGTCTAGACATAAATGATTCTTTCATTGAGAGCCTTCTGCCAGAATTTATTTTATTTTGGAAAGAGAAAAGAATTAAATCCAATTCTTGGAATTCTACTTTTTTAAATCATGTAAAAAAACAATGGGCAAGAAAGAACTTTAAGCTTGATAGCGATAAAGAAAATCATCCTATGTCAAAAAATTGGGCCCCCAGTGAGGATTGCATGAAGGTATTGGAGGTGACAAATATTCCCGTTGATTTTATAGAATCAAAATTACCTGAATTTAGACTTTATTGGATTGATGCAGGAGAAATTTCTACAAACTGGAATAATAAATTTATAAACTTTGTAAAAAACTCCTGGGAAAAAGATTCAAAAAAAAGTTCCAATATATTGGAAAGGCTTGCTAACACTGAATGGGCGAAAAAATAAAAATTCCTAGTAACCACATAGAGTTGGTTAATCTAATTTTTGCTCAATTGGAAATCACCTATCACAATCAATTTCATAAAGCTTTTAAGGATGAAATTAGTTTAAATTTAGCAAAACAATTATGGCTAAAAAAATTAGAAATATTCTCTCTGGATTTAATATTTGAAGCAATTGATGAATTAACTTCAAAATCAAAATTTCTTCCGTCGTTAAGTCAAACTCTAGAAGGAATAAAAAACCATTATTTAAAAAAAGAAGGAATTAAATCTATTGAATCTGCTTTTGCTGAGGCCTGCTTAGGATCAGATGATCCTGAAAATTTCAAATGGTCACATCCTTTAGTATATGAAACAGCTAAAAATTTTGGTTGGGCCGATCTAAGACGCTCAGAAGAGAAAATAGGTTTTGAAAAGTTTCAATCTCTCATGTCCGATTCGATAAAAGATTATCTTAGCGATGCCAGTAATTTTTATCTTCCAGAGTTAAATGTAACTGAGGAAAGAAAAACAAATTTATCTCAGCAAGAACAAATTCAACTCCTTGAAAAATTAAAAGAAAAGCATTCATATTGATAATTGACATATAAACTGTCATAAGATAAAAAGCGTATATTATTTGGCTAAGTTGATATAATCCTTTTCGTCTCCATATTAAATACATGAAATTTTTAAGCTCAATCTTAAAATCCATCCTTTCAGTATCAAATCTTCAATCTGCTGGAATATTCCTTTTTTTTGCATCTATATGGATGATTTCCGGATTTTTTGTTGAGAATGAAATACCAACTAAGCAGATAGTTTTAGAAGAGACGACTGTTAGAGTGATGAAACAATCAGCACAACCTTTCTCAAGAAATATTATTCTAAAAGGCTCAGCAGAAGCAGACAAAAATGTTCAACTTAGAGCAGAAACATCCGGTCAAGTAATTGGCCTCCCAGTCGCACAAGGTCAATTTGTCAAAAAAGGCAGTCCAATATGTCAAATCTTTGTCGGAGACAAAGATGAAGTGGCAAAAGAAGCTTCTTTGAATTACGAAACTGCCAAAAAACTTTTTGATGAGGGTCTCTATTCCAACAGTCAACTTCAAGCAGCAAAAGCAAGATACGAGCGAGCTTTCCAAGATCTAGATTTTGCCTCTGTTAAGGCGCCTTTTGATGGAATAGTAGATAGAATAGATCTTGATGTAGGTGACTTCTTACCAAGGCAAGGCATTTGCGCTACAGTTTTAGATCTAAATCCAATTCTCATTTCTGCAGAAATTTCTGAAAATGACATGTCAGAAATCTCTCTAGATTCTTTAGCAAAAGTTGAATTAAATAATGGAAAAGTCTTTGAGGGTGAAGTTAAATTTATTTCTTCATCAGCAAATCCACTTACTAGAACATTCAGAGTAGAGATATCTGTTCCTAATCCAGAATCAGATATAAAGGATGGTATGACAGCTGAGGTATCCCTCAAAGGTATAGAAAGAATTGCTCATTTGGTTCCGGTGTCCATTCTCAGGCTAGATAACCGAGGAAATTTAGGAATTAGGACGATCGATACGGATGGTCTCGTGGCTTTTAAAGAGGTCGACATTATTGAGGATACTGGTGTAGGAGCATGGATTACTGGCCTAGAGACTATTTCAACCATCATCACAGTTGGTCAGGATTATGTTTCACAGGGTGAAAAAGTTGGAATTGCCTTAGATACAAGATTCGATAGCTTGAATGAAAGGATTAATTGATTTTTTTGTAGATCGCTACAGAACCACATTAACAATGATGTTTCTAGTTTTAACACTAGGAATGTACTCTTATAGTCAAATCCCAAATGCTTCGGAACCTGATATTGATGTTCCTTTCGTAATTGTTTCCACTTTCTATGAGGGAGTTTCTCCTGAAGATGCTGAAAGATTAATTTCCAGACCTATTGAAAAAAGACTCTTAACAGTCGAGGATGTTAAAGGCGTTCAGTCATACAGTAGATTGAATTTTTCTACTGTTATTGCTGAATTTCCAAATGATTTTGATCCTGATACAGCCAAAACTAATATTAGAGATGCTGTAGATGAAATTGCATTTAAGTTACCCGCAGAGGCTGAAGAACCAACGGTCAGTAACTTTAACTTTGCTCTTGTGCCGATTATGAGAGTCAACTTAGTTTCTAATGAACTTTCCAAAAGAGAATTGAATTTTATCGCTAAGGATTTGCAATCAGATATTGAAGCTATACCTTTGGTTTTGGAAGCTAATGTAGTTGGTGTTCCTGAAGATTTACTAGAAGTAGAAGTTGATAGAACCAGACTGGAAAGTTTTGGTATTACTGCTCAAGATTTTTACAACGCTATTTCACAAAATAACAGGGTTATTCCTGCTGGAATAATTAATACCGGAACAGGTACATTTGCTGTAAAGGTGCCCTCTATTTTTGAGGAAGTTAATGACGTCAGAAAAATTCCTTTAATAAAGAGAGATAACGCGGTAATCAGAATTGAAGATGTTGCTTCAATAAGAAGGTCCTTCAAGGATCAACAAAGTTTTGCAAAAGTTAATGGAAAAAATACTGTCTCAGTTGAAGTTGTAAAAAAAACAGATGCTAATGAACTTGATGCTGTTGAATTGATAAATAATCTTTTAGCAGAAAAAAATGAACGTTATCCCCCTTCTCTTGAAATTGTTGTAACCGAAGATAGAACAGCTTGGAATACTGTAATGTTGCAAGAGCTTATGGGAAATGTGGTTACTGCATTGGTTTTGGTGATGGCGGTAGCACTCGCAACTATGGGTATACGGTCTTCTTTGATGGTAGGAGCTGCAATACCATTGTGCTTCTTTTTTGGCATGATTATCCTGAATGCCTACGGAACTTCTTTCAATTTTTTAGTTTGTTTTGGTATTTTAATTTCTCTCGGCATGTTGATAGATGGAGCAGTAGTTGTAATCGAATTCGCAGACCGAAAAATGGCTGAGGGACTTGATAAAACCACTGCTTACAAATTGGCAGCTAGAAGAATGTTTTGGCCGGTAATTGCCTCGAATCTAACGACTCTTGCTGCGTTTTTCCCTTTATTATTCTGGGATTCTTTATCAGGCTCCTTTTTAAGAACTTTAATCGTCACAGTTTTTGCGGTTCTCGGAGGTTCTCTTATATATGCTCTGCTTTTTACGCCAGCAATTGGATCCTTGTTTGGAAGCATAGGCAATCGAAGCCAAGAATCTATTCAAAACACATCAAAGTTAGAAAATGGGGATCCAACGGAACTTCCTGGAATTACTGGTTCTTATGCAAGAGCCCTAAATTTCATCCTTGAGAGGCCTCTGCAAGTTTTATTTTTTACCATTCTATTGGTTTACACAATTTTCTTACTTCAAGGACGTCATGGGGCGGGCTCAACTTTTTTCGTTGATGGAGAACCGACCTTTTTAAGCGTTAATATTGAAGCAAGGGGAAACCTAAATGCTCCTGAAAAATTAGAATTAATGGAACAGATTGAAAATGAGATGGTTAAAATACCTGAAATTCTCAGACTTTCAATGTATACCAAAGGAGAGTCAGTAGGCGATCCCAGAAGCAGAGGTTCCTCTGATGGTATCGGTGGCTTTTTGGTTGAACTGCCATTCTTGGATGAGGATATTTTGCCAGGCGGAAGGGATGGCTATGAAGTCTTGGATAGTTTGAGAAATATGGAAAAAGACTTCCCGGGACTGAAATTTGTTATAAGAAGAGAGGAAGGTGGTCCTCCAGTTAATTCCCCAATTGAAATAGACGTTTCTGGAAGAGACTCTCAAGTTGTCTTCGAAGCTACTCTCGCCTTAGAAGAATTTATGAAAAATTCTATTGAAGGTGTGGATAATGTAAAGACCACTATACCAGTGAGAAAAATTGAATGGTCTGTGGATATAGATAAAGAGAAGGCATCATTATTTGGCGTATCAACCACAGAAATAGGTGCAGCCGTTCAATTTCTTACAAACGGACTTAAGCTCGGCGAGTACAGGCCCGAAGACGTTGATGATGAAGTTGAGATTAGAGTTAGGTACCCTGAGTCTGAAAGGCGGATAAATCAGTTAGGTCAATTAAATATTCCAACCAGACAAGGATTAATGCCTTTAAGCAGTTTTGTTGAAATAAACCCCAAATTTGATGTCCCTTCTATAAGAAGAGTTGATGGAGAGAGAGCGTTTACTGTCACGGCAGATTATCTTGAAAATGCCGTACCTTCCTTGGTAACTCAACAAATTGATGAATGGATTGATGAGAACATTGAGTTCCAAAATATAAACTTTATTTTTGGTGGTGAGCAAGAAGAAGTTGAAGATGCTGCATCATTTTTTGCTTTGGCTGGAATAATCTCCATTTTCTTAATGGCTATGCTTTTGGTTACTCAACTGAATAGCTTTTATCAAGCATTCGTTATAGTTTTTGCGATCATATTGTCTACTGCGGGCGTTCAACTAGGATTATTCCTAACACAATCTATTACCAGTGTGTTGTTCACAGGATTATCTGTTGTAGCTTTGGCGGGGATAGTTGTAAACAATAATATAGTTCTGGTGGATACTTATAATGTCCTAAAACGCAACTCAATTAATTTGAAAGAGAAAGATATTCTAATTAGAACTTGTGCTCAGAGGTTAAGGCCCGTTTTCCTTACTTCCTTCACTACGGTGGTTGGACTATTACCTCTTGCAAGCAGTATCGGTGTCGACTTCATATCAAGAGAAATTGGATTAGGTGGAAGAGTAGCAGTTTATTGGCAACCTCTTGCCTTTGGCTTAGTTTGGGGCTTATCTTTTGCTACTATACTAACTCTCTTTGTGACCCCAGCATGGCTGATTTTGCCTTCCAGGCTTAAAGAAATTTTTTCAAAATTTGAAATGTTTAGTAAAAAAGTAAATGTCCAGCAACAGTAAAAAGAAATCCCTTAATTTTGAATCTACTCTCAGCGAAATAGAGAAAATTATCGAGAGCTTGGAAGAAGGAAACTTATCTTTGGAAGATTCAATAGAAGCTTATGAGAAAGGCATATCTCTAACTAAAGCTTGTCAAAAAATGCTCTCGGATGCAGAGTTAAAAATTAAAAAATTATCCTCTAAAGAAGGAGAAGATGTTTCTTTTGAGGATATATCGAATGATTGATGATTTCTCTTTTCTGGAAAAAAATCAGAAAAGAATTGAGAAGGCTTTAAATAAAGCATTGCCTGCAAAAGATTTTTCAAATATCACAGAGGCTATACATTATTCTGTTCTAGATGGCGGGAAAAGAATAAGACCGCAACTAATATATCTTGTTGCAGATTCCCTTAATTTAAATCTCAAAGATGAAACCATTGATGCTATGGCAGCATCTGGAGAACTAATTCACTGTTACTCTTTGATCCATGATGATCTGCCTGCCATGGACAACGATGATTTGAGAAGAGGCAAACCTTCCTGTCACATAAAATTTGGTGAGGCATCAGCTATTCTTGCTGGCGATGCTATCCAACCTCTGGCACTGGAAATAATTACTGACATTGATGATCCTAATTTATCTGCTGAAACCAAAATAAAAATTATTAGTATTTTTTCAAAGGCTTGTGGTCCCTTTGGAATGGTAGAAGGGCAAAATAGAGATATTAAATCTGAAAATATTAATATCTCTCTGGAAGAACTGGATAAGATTCATATTCTAAAGACAGGCAAATTAATTTCTGCCTGCGTTCATGCCACTTGTCTTTTGAAGGAAGACTTACCTGAAAATGATATGAAAGCATTCATTAAGTTTGCAGAATGTATTGGTCTAGCTTTTCAGATAAAAGATGATATTTTAGATTGCACCTCATCAACAGAAGATCTTGGCAAGCCAGCAAATTCCGACGAAAATTTAAAAAAAAATACATATCCAAAATTAATTGGTATGGAAGAATCTAATTCAAGAGCAGACTCTTTATGCAATGAAGCTATTCAGTGTTTAAACTCTCTCCCTTACAATACTGAAAAATTAATTAAATTATCAAAATTCATAGTTGAGAGAACACATTAAAATAGAGTGAAAATATTTGATTCCATTCCAGATAAATGCCCTGAAACACCTTTACTAGATAGAGTAAATTCACCTTCAGACTTAAAACAGCTTAAAGAAAATCAATTAGGAGATTTCTGTGATGAACTTAGAGAATTTCTTCTATACACAGTTGGACAAACGGGTGGACATTTCGGGGCTGGATTAGGTGTTGTAGAGCTAACCGTTGCTCTTCATTATGTCTTCGATTCTCCTAAAGATAAGATAGTTTGGGATGTTGGTCATCAAACCTATCCTCATAAAATTATTACTGGGAGAAAAAGCTTGATGTCATCCATGAGACAAAAAAATGGTTTACACCCCTTCCCATCAAGAGAAGAAAGCATCTTTGATACTTTCGGTGTAGGTCATTCAAGTACTTCTATTAGCGCCGCTCTTGGTATGACAGTCGGTTCAAATGAAAAAGCTATAGCAGTTATAGGCGACGGTGCATTAACTGCCGGTATGGCGTTTGAAGCCTTGAGTCATTCTGGCAATCTAAATAAAGATTTGTTGGTAATCCTTAATGATAACAATATGTCAATTTCGAAAAATATTGGCGGGTTATCTAATTACCTGGCAAGAATTTGGTCGAGTCGATGGTATACGCAGATAAGAGAGGGAGGGAAAATGGCGCTAAGATTGATACCTTCTGCAAGAAACTTTGCTAGTAAAGCTGAAGAGCATATCAAAGGAATGGTTGCACCAGGAACATTATTCGAAGAACTTGGCTTTAACTATGTTGGACCCATGGATGGGCATAACGTTAAAGAAATAATAAGAACTTTAAGAAATCTTAACGATACCTCTGGTCCTAAGCTTCTTCATTTGATTACTAAAAAAGGAAAAGGATTTAAACCAGCAGAGGACGATCCAATTGGATTCCACGCGATCACAAAAATGGAAAATCCAAATTCATCAAAGAAGAAAAATGTTGGCATGAAATATTCAGATGTTTTTGGATCTTGGCTAACTTCAAAAGCAAATGTTGATACTTCCCTTGTTGCAATTACTCCTGCTATGAAAGAGGGTTCAGGGATGGTTGAGTTTGCAAATAAATTCCCATCGCGTTTTTATGATGTAGCAATTGCTGAACAACATGCTATGACTTTTGCTGCTGGACTTGCCTGCGAAGGGAAAAAACCTGTTCTGGCTATATACTCTACCTTTTTACAAAGGGCATATGATCAATTAATCCATGATGTAGCAATTCAAAACCTTGATCTTTTAATTGCTATAGATAGAGCTGGATTAGTTGGCGAGGATGGGGCAACGCATTCTGGCATATTTGATTTATCTTTCATGAGGTGTATTCCTAACTTGATTCTTATGACTCCCTCTTCTGAAGAGGAATGTTGGAGGTTGTTGGAAACCGGTTATAATTTTGCAGGTCCGGCTGCAGTTAGATATCCCAAAGGCTTTGGATCAGGAACAGATCTACCTAATGAATTTGAAGAAATTGAGATTGGAAAATCAAAAGAAATCAAATTTTCTCAAGCGAATAAAATTTCTATCTTAAATTTTGGCTCAATGTTGTCACTCTCAGATGAAATAAGTAAAGATTTAGACGCAAATTTGATAGATATGAGATTTGTTAAACCGTTAGATACTGAATGTATTATTAAGTGCGCGAATCACTCTGATTTGCTTGTAACACTGGAAGATAATGTCATTGCCGGAGGTGCCGGTTCAGCCATAAATGAATTTATTGCAGAAGAAGATATTAAAGTTAAGGCAATAAATTTTGGAATTTCTGATAATTTCCCATCGATCGGTGGCATATCTGAACAGAGGGAAGACTATCAATTAGATAGAGATAAAATAGTAAGGAAAATTAAAGAAAAATTAAGTAAGTAACAAATAAAAACAAATAAATACTAGAAAACTCAAGATTCCTGCAATCAAATCATCTAAAAAAACTCCAAATCCATTTTTTAAATTTTGATCTACGTAAGAAATAGGCCAGGGCTTGACTATGTCAAAAGCTCTAAAAAGTACAAAACCTACAAAATAACCAAATATTTCATCTGAAATGATACTCACCATGAATAAGGTAAGCAGCATTCCGCCCATTTCATCGGAAACTATTCTTGAGTCATCCTTTATTTCTGCATCTTTCGAGGCAACTATGCATGAAATCAAAAATATTATTAACAAGGAAATGATGAAGATAAATAGATGTAAGAGTTTGTCTATAAAACCTTCTGCAACGATAAATATAATTAAGGCGACAGTGGATCCCCAAGTTCCCGGAGCAATTCTAATTAGTCCTGAACCGAAGCCTACAGCGATAAAGTGGAATATATTCCTTATATTAGGAAAGTTATTTTTCTCCATGATTCCAACCCTTCTTTCTTGGAAATTGTACTTCTTCATTATTGAGGGAGTATTTAATTTCACCATTTCTTTTAGTATGTCCAATCAAGTTAATCTTGATTCCAGAGTTATAAGAAAGTTTAATAATTTTTTTATGATATTTTTTATCTGCTGTAAAAATCAATTCCAAGTCATCACCAAATGTGAAATCTTGAAGAGATGACTTATCAACTCTAGGAATCTCATCAAGATGGATTACTGCTCCTTGATTACTAGGAATTAGGATTTTTTCCAAATCTGCAATAAATCCATCTGAAACATCGATGCATGATGAAGCATACTGTGAAATGGAATTGGAGATTTCTAATCTCAGCTTAGGAAAAATAAATCTTTTTACATTTTTTTTTCTGTAAATATTTTTATTAAAATTTTTTTTAATTTCTTCTAAACCTTTTCTAGCAAGCCCCAATTCTCCAGTTAGATAAATATTTTGATTGTGTTTAGCACCAGATCTCGAAAGATGATTGTTTTTCTTTGTTTCTCCAGATACCGAGACAGTCACAGACTTTTGACTTGTTTTTATTAAATCGCCACCAATTAAAGGAACACTTAATAAGTTTGATACTTTATTTAGGCCTCTTGAAAAGTCATTTATGAATTTCTCATCAAAATCACATGCAAGAGCAACACTAAACCAAAGAGGTCTAGCTCCCATCGCTGATATGTCGCTAAAAGAGCGCAGAACTGATCTTGTTGCTATAAATTCGGGAGGTAAAGATTTAGGAAAATGAATTCCTTCGTAATTTTGATCAATCGAGTAACAGAGATTGTTTTTGCTCTTGAAAACAGCTGAATCATCACCGGAACCTAGAATAAAATTTTTTTTAGATAAAAATTTTGATCCAATATTTTTAAAATATTTATCAATTAAAAAAAATTCGTCTACCTGTGACATTTACAGATAGACGAATTTAACTTTTTATTAAGAATTGTAGGCTTCAAATAGACCAGTGGCACCCATTCCGCCGCCAACACACATGGTGACAATACCGTATTTGCCGCCTCGTCTGTTTAGCTCCCTAGCGACATGTCCTACCTGTCTAGAACCGGTCATTCCAAAAGGGTGGCCAATAGAGATAGATCCACCATTTACATTAAGCTTTTCAGTAGGTAATCCGAGGGTATCTCTTATGTATACTACTTGAGAGGCAAAAGCTTCATTAAGTTCCCATAAATCAATATCTTCGATGGATAGATTGGCTGACTTCAATAGCTTAGGTATTGAATAAACTGGACCAATTCCCATTTCATCTGGTTGACAACCCACAACAGTAAAGCCTCTAAAATAGAGTTTAGGTTCCAAGCCAAGTTCTTTAGCTTTATCTTCGCTCATAACTAAAGTAACAGATGCACCATCAGATAACTGGGAGGAATTACCAGCAGTAACAGAACCGTTTTCAGGATCAAAAACAGGCTTCAAAGATGAAAGACCTTCAATAGTAGTTTCTGGTCTATTACAATCGTCTCTGTCTACAGTAACTTCAACATCTTTCTCCTCTCCAGTTTCTTTGTTAACGAGTTTCATAACTGTATCCATTGGAATAATTTCATCATCGTAAAAACCGGCTTCTTGAGCTGCTGCGGTTCTAAGCTGACTGGATAAAGCGTACTCATCTTGAGCTTCCCTAGTGACGTTGTATCTTTTTGCCACACACTCAGCTGTCTGACCCATGGCATGATAAATTCCTGGCACGTCTTCAGCTAATTTATCGTTAACATACATATGCATGTTAGTTTGGCCTTGAGTAGTACTTATTGATTCTACTCCTCCTGCCATTATGCAGTCTGAAAAACCACTGGCAACTTGATTAGCAGCCATTGCTACGGTTTGTAAACCTGATGAACAGTATCTATTAACTGTTGTTCCGCCAACCTCAATTGGAAGATCTGATAATACTGCGACATTTCTTGCTATGTTATGACCTTGGGCACCTTCAGGCGCTCCGCATCCTAAAATCATATCTTCTACTAATTCAGGTCTTAGTGATGGATTTCTTTCTAAAAGTGCATTCACTAAGTGAGCAGTCATATTGTCAGCTCTTGTTTGGTTGAACCCCCCTCTGAAGGACTTTGCTAAACCGGTCCTAACACTATCAACGATTACTACGTTTCTCATAAATTCTCCTTAAATTAATTGAACCGTAAAATAAAACAAATATAAATTTTACTTATTTTTATTTGACGAAAGCATATACTAATCTAGTTTTAAAGAAAGTATAAGTAATTCTTCCTGCAAATTTATGAATAGAAAACAAAGGGCTGTTTTTATTGCTAATAGGTTGCAAGAAATGTATCCCAATCCTAGGGTGCCTTTAAATCATAAAAATTCATTTACTCTTTTAATTGCTGTCTTACTAAGCGCTCAATGTACTGATGAAAGGGTCAATATTGTAACTAAAGAACTTTTTAAAGCTGCTTCTTCTCCAGAACAGATGCTGTCTCTTGGCCAAGACAAGATATACAACTACATAAAAAGTTGTGGGCTTGCACCCAAGAAAACTAAGGCGATAGTTGAAACCTCAAAAATATTAATAGATCAGCACAACTCTAAAGTTCCAAAAGATATTAAGGCACTAGAAGATCTTCCAGGAGTTGGACATAAGACTGCATCTGTGGTTCTGAATCAGGCTTTTGGAATAGAGACATTTCCAGTAGATACTCATATTCATAGATTGGCACAAAGGTGGGATCTTACAAATGGAAAATCCGTAGTACAAACTGAAAAAGATTTGAAAAATCTCTTTGATAAATCACTTTGGGGCAAATTGCATATACAAATTATTTTGTATGGAAGACAATTTTGTACTGCCAGAGGATGCGATGGAACTATATGTTTCATGTGCACCGAATTATTTCCAAAAAGAAAGAAGAAGGTTATAACTAATAAAGCTTAGCAAATTTGCTGTAGAAGCTATAATTCACTAATGTATACAGAAAATTTATCTATTCAATCTTTTGATGAAGAACTTTGGAGTTCTTTGGAAAATGAAAAAAAACGTCAAGAAGAACACATAGAACTTATAGCTTCTGAAAATTATACTTCGCCAAGAGTCTTAGAAGCTCAAGGTTCTGTTCTTACAAATAAATATGCTGAAGGATATCCTGGAAAAAGATACTACGGAGGATGTGAATATGTTGATGTTGCAGAGCAACTTGCTATTGATAGAGCAAAAGAACTATTCGGAGCTGATTATGCCAATGTGCAACCTCATTCTGGGGCAAGTGCAAATGCAGCAGTTTTCTTAGCTTTATGTGATGCAGGAGATAAAGTTCTTGGAATGAGTCTTGATCAGGGAGGTCATTTAACGCATGGCGCTAAAGTAAATTTTTCTGGAAAAATTTATGATTCATTCAGTTATGGTTTGGATGAAAGTGGAGATATTAATTACGACGAAGTACAAGCTTTAGCTGAGGAACATAAGCCTAAAGTTATTATCTCTGGGTTTAGTGCATTTTCTGGGATTATTAAATGGGATAGATTCAGGGAAATAGCCGATTCAGTTGGAGCTTATCTGCTGGCAGATATGTCTCATGTATCCGGATTAGTGGCTGCAGGCATTTATCCCTCGCCAGTACCTTATGCAGATGTTGTGACAACCACAACTCATAAGACTCTGGTAGGACCTAGAGGTGGTCTTATTTTAGCCAAAGAAAATGATTATATTCACAAAAAATTGAATTCAGCACTCTTTCCTGGCTCTCAAGGAGGGCCTTTAATGCATGTTATTGCAGCTAAGGCAGTATGTTTCAAAGAAGCAATGGAGCCTGAATTCAAAGAATATCAAAATCAAGTTCTTAAAAATGCGCAATACTTGAGTAAGAAAATAATGGATAAAGGTATCGATATTGTCTCCAATGGAACAAACAATCATATGTTTCTTGTCAATCTAGTAAGTAAAAATCTCACAGGAAAGGAAGTAGATAATGCACTAGGTAGAGCCAACATAACTGTTAATAAAAATGCAGTACCAAATGATCCAAAATCTCCTTTTGTTACCTCAGGAATAAGAATTGGAACTCCAGCTGTTACAAGAAGAGGCTTTAAAGAAGATGAAATGGATATTCTTTCAGATTGGATTTCTAATATAATTTTAGATGTGAAAAACGATAATTTAATAGAAAGCACAAAATCAGAGGTAAAAAATCTTTGTGCTGCCTTTCCCGTTTATGAATCATCTAAAATTAATCCATGAAGTGTCCTTTTTGCTCATACGAAGAAAGCAAAGTAATTGATTCAAGGCTGGTTGCAGACAGTAGCCAAATTAGAAGGCGCAGAGAGTGTAATAAGTGTAACGAAAGGTGGACTACTTTTGAGCTTGCAGAATTACTTATGCCCAAAATTGTTAAACAAGATAAATCAAGAGTTCCCTTTGATGAAATTAAACTTAAAGAGGGTATTTCGCGTTCTTTAGAAAAGAGACCAGTAAGTGAAGAAGACTTTGAAACACTAATTGAGCAAATTAAAAGAGATATAAGAGGATTTGGTGAGAGAGAAGTTTCATCTAGAGTTATCGGCGAAACTGTCATGAAGCATTTAAGAAAAATTGATGAAGTAGCCTTTGTAAGATTTGCCTCTGTGTACAGAAGCTTCCAAGATCCTCTTGAGTTTAGTGAAGAGGTAAAAAAACTTTCTAACGAATAATGAATAAATCAGCTTTGATGGAAAGAGCTGTCCATTTGGCTTTAAAAGGAAGTTTTACAACAAGAGAAAATCCTAACGTGGGATGTCTTATTTATAAGAATGGCATGATACTTTCAGAAGGATGGCATGTCTCCCCTGGCTCAAACCATGCCGAAGTAAATGCAATTCTCAATGCAGAATCAAAATTTAAGGATTCTACAAAAGCTGCCCTCAATGGGAGTACTTTGTTTGTAACTCTTGAGCCTTGTTCAACAAAAAAAAGAACGCCGCCTTGCACAGATTTGATTCAAAAGTATTCTTTTAAAGAAATTATCTATATGCAAAGCGATCCTTCTCAAAAAGGATCAGATATTTTAAAAGAAAAAGGTTTTGGGATTGAGAAGTTAAGTATTAAAAACTCAGTTCTCAATGACGGTTTTTTTAAACATTTAGTGGAAGGAAAACCCTATGTAAGAGCTAAGATAGCTTGCTCTATGGATGGGAAAATTGCTTTTAAAAACAAAAATGAACAATGGATTACTACTCAAGCATCAAGGAAAGATGGTTATTTTTATAGAGCGATATCAGGCGCAATTATTACTGGATCAGGAACTCTAGAAATAGATGATCCTCTTCTAAACGTAAGACTTGAAGAGGCAGTTAATGATCAAGACTTTAAACAGCCTCTCAAAGCTTTATTTTCGACAAAATCATACATTGATATCAATAAAAAGTTCTTTCAAGATAATTCCAAAAAAATTATTTTTACTAATAATGAAAATTTAAAGACCCATATCGGAAAAAATTTAAATATAGAGATAGTCCAGGTTGAATCTGATGCAAATCAAATATCAATTCCTTCGGTACTCAAATACCTTGGTTCTATAAATGTTAAAGATGTTCTTCTAGAAGCGGGTCCCAGATTGATCTCAAGCTTTATTGATTCAAACCTTATTGATGAATACATTTTCTACATTGCGCCCAAAGTTTTAGGGAATAAAGCAAATAGTTTTTATACAAATAAAAATTTAGAGGGTATATTAAATTCTACTGATTTAGAAATTGCTGATGAAAAATCCATTGGAAGGGACCTTAAATTAGTGCTTAGAAAGAAAGATGCCTCTTAATACTACAAGTGAATTACTGTCTGACCTTAAAAAAGGAAAGATGGTTGTGTTAATGGACGATGAAGATAGAGAGAATGAAGGAGATTTAATCTTACCTGCAGGAAATGTTTCTCCCGAGGCCATCAATTTTATGGCAATGCATGGAAGAGGCCTTATTTGCCTTGCATTAACAGAAGATCATTGCGACAGACTAAAACTTGATCAAATGGTAAAAACTAATAAAAGTAAACATGAAACTGCTTTTACAGTTTCCATTGAAGCCGCAAGTGGAATAACAACAGGCATCTCTGCTAAAGATAGATCAAAAACTATAGAAGTCGCATCAAATCCTCAGGCTCTGAGTTCAGACATAGTTCAACCAGGACATATTTTTCCACTTAAAGCAGAAAATGGAGGAGTTTTGAATAGATCTGGACATACAGAAGCTAGTATTGATCTAGCAAGATTATCAGGATTCCATCCTGCCGCAGTAATTTGCGAGATAATGAATGAAGACGGCTCAATGTCCAGAAGACCTGATTTAGAGAAATTCTGCGAAAAACATGATCTTAAGATTGGTACAATCGCGGACTTAATCAACTACAGATTGACGAATGAAAAATCTATTGAATTAATCAGTGAATCATCTATCAAAAATGAATATGGAGAGTTCAGTTTTTTTGTCTATAAAGACTCTCTTTTAAATGAAGTCCACTATGCCTTGAAAAAGGGAGAAATAAAGTCATCAGAACCAACCCTTGTTAGAGTCCAACAAATTAATATTAAGCATGATATTTTTAAATCTAATGATTTTGGTGAGAGATGGTCTCTTGAAGATGCGATGAAAAAAATATCTGCTTCTAAAAATGGTTTAATCGTATTAATTAGTTCAGATTTAACTCAGCCTGACGATGATATCGAAGAAAAAAATGATTCTTCAGATTCAGATAAAAGAAGGATAGGTGTTGGTTCGCAAATACTAAAAGAGTTT
>CACFKX010000002.1:0-87007 GCA_902566955.1 uncultured SAR86 cluster bacterium
TGCACCGCTGATGCCAAGAGGAGAATGGTTGAAAGCTTCAGCAACTTATAAAAAGTTATCAAAAAAAGATTAATGATCGAAAAGCAAGATATAAAAAGATATCTACCTCATAGAGAGCCTTTCTTATTTGTTGATGGCGTGACAGAAATAATTAAAGATGAATATATAAAAGGTTTCAAAGAGGTTAAAGAAGATGAATATTATTTTAAAGGTCATTTTCCTGATAACCCAATACTTCCTGGAGTAATAATCATTGAGGCATTAGCTCAAGTATCAGGAATTTTAGGTTTTGTTACCATGAATAAGACCCCTGAAGAGGGTTCAATTTATTACTTTGTTGGAGCTGATAATGTTCGTTTTAGATCTCCAGTAGTTCCTCCAAGTATATTGACATTAGAATCTAAGAAAATTCAGGATAGGCGCGGCATATGGAAGTTTGACTGCAAGGCCTCATTGGAAGAGAATTTAGTTTGTTCTGCCACGATTTTATGTGCAGACAGACCAAAATGATTCATGAAACTGCAATAATTGATCCCTCAGCAAAAATCGCTAAAAATGCCTCCATTGGTGCGTATTCATCTATTGGTAAAGATGTGGAGATTGGTTCAGGAACAATAATTGAATCGAATGTAGTCATTCATAAAAATTCAAAGCTTGGAAAAGACAATCATATATATCCTTTTGCAAGCATTGGAGGAGATCCTCAAGATTTAAAATACGAAGATGAAGAAACTTTCCTCAAGATTGGTAACAACAACCAAATCCGAGAGGGAGTTACCATAAATAGAGGGACTGCCCAAGAGAAAGGTTTAACATCAATTGGAAATAATAATCTCTTTATGGCTTATTCTCATGTGGCTCATGATTGCACTTTAGATGATGATATTGTTTTAGTTAATAATGTTGCTTTAGCTGGAGTTGTAAATATTGCAAAAGGTGCAAGGTTAGGCGGATATACTTTAGTTCATCAATTTTGCAATATTGGCCCATATAGTTTTTGTGCCATGGGATCTGCAGTTTCAAAAGATATTCCTGCCTTTGTAAGAGTTAGTGGAAATCCTGCCATACCAAGAGGACTGAATGTAATAGGAATACAAAGATTAGATCTTGGAAAGGAGCAGTCATCACTGTTAAAAAAATTCTATAAGCTTGTATATTTAAGAAAACTTAAACTTGATCAAGCCATCTCTGAGATTGAAAAAGAAGTATCCGATTTTGATGAAGGAAAACTTTTTCTTGATTCAATTCAAAGTTCTGATCGAGGAATAGTTCGCTAATGCCATTAAAAGTGGGGTTATGTGCCACGGAGTCATCTGGAGATATTCTCGGTTCAGACTTAATTAGAAACCTTAAATCAAAAGATCCATTAATTGAGTTTTTTGGCCTTGGCGGCTCTGAAATGAGAAAAGAAGGTTTTAATTCATTTGATTCAAATGAAGAACTTCAAGTAATGGGACTGATTGATCCAATATTTAGGATAAATAGAATTCTTAAAAAAAGAAATGAACTAATAGATCACCTAATAGATAAAAATATAGATATTTTTATAGGAATAGATAGCCCATCATTAAATTTAGGAATTTCCAGAATTTTAAAAAAAAAGTCTAATATCAAAACAGTGCAGTATGTTTGTCCTCAGGTTTGGGCATGGAGATCAAACAGAGCTAAAAAATTTAATGATTTTTTAGATCTCGTTTTAAATTTATTCCCTTTTGAGAAAAGGTTTCTTCAAAATTTCAGCGTTAATTCAGTTTTTGTAGGTCACCCTAAAGCATCTCGCATTTCAACTAATATTGATAAATTAAAATATAAATTGGAATTAGACTTAGATCCTGATCTAAAGACACTTTCTTGTTTACCTGGGAGCAGAAAATCTGAAATCAATGCTCATTTGCCCGTGATGATTGAAACGATCAACTCTCTGAGTAAAAAGGGAGATTATCAATTTTTGATTCCCTTTAAGGATGAAAACGAAATTTCGAGGAATTTAGTTAATTTAAAATCAAAAACTTACAAAATATTTATCGATAAGACAGATTCAGTTCTTGCTGCGACTGACATAGCAGTTAGTGTATCTGGTACAGCTACTCTTGAGTGCCTTTTAAATCAGGCTCCTCCAATAGTTTGTTACAAAACAAATTTTTTTAATAACTTTCTTTTAAATCAATTTTTAAATACAAAATACATTTCACTCCCGAATATCCTTGCAGAGGAGAAATTAATCCCAGAATTGAGACAAGGTTTTGTAAATGCCGATCAAATAGAAAAAGAGCTGCTTAATATGAGCGAGGCAACCAACTTAGGGCGCATAAAAATGAAATTCCATGAAATCCATGATTCTTTGAAAGTAAATCAAGAAGATAAATTTCACTGTCTTTTTGATTTAGTATGATTCTTGGAGTAGACGAAGTTGGAAGAGGATCCATCGCCGGTCCGGTTGTGTCTGCTGCGGTTATTTTAGGTGAAAATAAAATCTTTGGGCTTAAGGACTCTAAAGATCTCTCAGAAAAAAAACGTATAGAATTTTCTAATCAAATTATGGAACTATCTCTTCAGTGGTCTATTGGATTATCTTCAGTAGAGGAAATTGATAAATATAATATCCGGGAAGCTACTAAGCTCTCAATGATAAGGGCAATAAGCAAAGTAAAAAAACCTTTTTCAAAAATAATTATTGATGGAAACGATAATTTCTTTAATGATAAATCTGTAGAATTTATAATTAAAGCAGACACTAAAATTAGAGAAGTAATGGCCGCTTCTATAATTGCAAAAGTCTACAGAGATGAATACATGACAGAACTAGAAAATAAATTTAAAGGCTATTTTTTTGACAAACATAAAGGTTACTCAACCAAACTTCATAAGAGTATGATTAAGAAATATGGAGTCACAAATATTCATAGAAAATCTTTCAGGCCAATTAAGCAATTTCTAAATGAATAAATTTTCACACTTAAATATACATTCTCAATACTCAATCTCTGATGGATTAGTGAGATTAGACGAGCTTTCGAGCAAAGCAAAAGATTTAAATTTTGAATCTATTGCAATAACAGATGATTCAAATTTATTTGGATTTGTAAAATTTTATAAAGAAATGCGCGACAAAGGCATTAAGCCAATTTGTGGGGTAAATTTTAATTCAGTGAAAGACATTAGCGATAATTCTGAGTCTGGCAAACTAACTCTTTATGCAAAAAATTTTGAAGGTTATAGAAACCTAACAAAGTTAGTTTCTAAATCACATATAGAAGGAAGAATTAGATCGATACCTCATCTTAAATTGGAGTGGCTTAAAGATTTAAATGAAGGATTAATTTTATTATCTGGAGACATGGAAGGACACATCGCTGATGCAATTCTAAAAAATAATTTTGAGCTAGCCGAAGCAAGAATAGATTTTTTTAAAAAAATATTTAATGAGGATTTCTTCATTGAGATTTCCAGGCTAGGAAGGGAGAGGGAAGAAGATTACATCAATATTGTTTCATCTATGGCCGCCAAAGCTAAAATACCTCTTGTAGCAACCAATCAGGTTAGATTCATGGAAGAAGAAGAATTTGAAGCTCATGAAACTAGAGTATGCATTCAAACTGGTAATGTTCTAAGCGATCCTGCAAGAAAAAAGAATTACTTATCAACTCAATATTTCAAATCAATAGATGAAATGTTTGAGTTGTTTGAGGATATACCCGAAGCTTTAGAAAATTCTTATTTGATTTCTCAAAAATGCAACCTTGTAATTGAGCTAGGCAAATATATTCTTCCTGACTTTGAGACACCTAACGGTGAAACAGAAGATGATTACCTAAAAAAAATATCTATCGAAGGCCTACATAAAATTTTTGGAGATGAAGTTAAGGAAGATTATTTTTCAAGACTAGATTTTGAATTAAGTGTAATTCAAAAGATGGGATATTCAGGCTACTTTTTAATCGTTGCAGATTTTGTTAACTGGGCTAAAGAGAATGATGTTCCTGTTGGTCCGGGAAGAGGATCCGGAGCTGGATCATTAGTTGCATACGCCATAGGAATAACTGGACTAGATCCTATCAAATATGATCTGTTGTTTGAAAGATTTCTTAATCCTGACCGAATTAGTAATCCAGATTTTGATATAGATTTTTGTAAGGATGGTAGAGAGAAAGTAATTGAATATGTTACAAATAAATACGGGCAAGATTCTGTTGCTCAAATAAGCACCTTAGGCACTATGGCTGCTAGAGCAGTTGTAAGAGATGTGGCAAGAGCTCAAGGAAAATCCTATAGCCTTGCAGATCGTCTCGCTAAATTAATCCCTTTTCATCCTGACATGACACTAAAAACTGCATTGCAAAATAAAGAATTAAAACAAGCAATTAAAAATGACGAAGATGCAGAAGAAATTATTGAGATGTCACAGAAACTTGAAGGTTTATCAAGAAATGTGGGAAAGCATGCTGCTGGTGTTGTCATGGCTCCATCAAAAATAACAGATTTTTCTGCTCTCTACTTAGATGAGGAAACCGGAGCAGTATCTACTCAATATGATATGAAAGATATTGAACTTGTTGGATTGCAAAAATTCGATTTCTTAGGTCTTAAAACTTTAACAATAATGAAAAATGCCCTGAAGCTAATTAATCAGAACAGGCAGACATTAAAACTCGAACCAATTAATTTAGATGATCTTCCTCTTGATGATTCAAAGACGTATCAGCTCCTCCAAAAAGGCTTAACTACTGCTGTTTTCCAACTGGAATCACGGGGTATTAAAGAGTACATAGTAAAGCTAAAACCGAATAACTTTGAAGATATTATTACCTTGATCGCCTTATACAGGCCTGGTCCTTTAGAAATGAACATGGTTGAAACTTATATTGAAAGAAAACACGGAAGAGAAGAATTCTCATATGGTGACGAATCAGTTGAAAAAATACTTGATAAAACTCACGGTGTGATTGTTTATCAAGAACAAGTGATGCAATTGGCTCAGGAATTCTCTGGTTTTACGCTTGGTGAGGCAGATATTCTTAGAAGAGCAATGGGAAAGAAAATAGCATCTGAGATGGAAGAACAAAAAGAACCCTTCATAACAGGTGCAATTGAAAAAGGGAAAAATAAAAGATTTGCGGAAGGATTATTTGATCAAATTGAAAAATTTGCTGGCTATGGTTTTAACAGGTCTCATTCTGCAGCTTATGCCTTTATTTCTTATCAGACAGCATGGTTAAAAGCCCACCATCCAGCAGAGTTTATGTCTGCTGTCTTAAGCTCAGAAATGGACGATACTGATAAGATTCAGATGCTTCTTGATGACTGCAAGCTTTTGGGCCTTAAAGTTTTGCCGCCTGATATTAATTCAAGTTTTTATGAATTCAGGAATATAGACAATGAAACACTTATGTATGGATTGGGAGCAATAAAGGGAGTTGGTAAGTCAGCTATCGAAAGCATAATTGATAACAGAACCTTAAAAGGTAACTTCAAGACACTCTCGGATTTTTCTAGTCGCATTGATACAGAAAAAGTAGGAAAAAGAGCTCTAGAACCGCTGATTGCATCTGGCTCAATGGATTCATTTCAATCTAGCAGGGAAGAGATGTTTGTGAATATTGAATCTGCTTTGAAGTTTGCTAAACAGGTGTCTGAAGAGAAAAAAAGCGGAATTGATGATTTATTTGGTGACGTTGAACTGCCTAACGTTATTCCCATCACAAAAGCAAAAACTATTGAATTTGATAAGTCTCTGGGTGAGCTAAACTCTTTAGGATTTTATTTCTCATGTCATCCTATGGATGAATATAAATGGGAAATTGAGCAAATTTGCCCTAATAGGATTTCTAGTCTCAATGAAGATAAGAATATTCAAAGGTGTGCAGGTGTTATAACTACCAAAAGGACAATTCAAGGAAGGAGAGGTCCGGTAACATTTGCAACGTTAGATGATGGAACTGAAAAAATAGAGATTATTTTGGGTTCTGATGTAATGCAATCAATGCAGGTTGAATTAAATAACAAAGATATTTTTATTGTGGACGGCAAGGTTACTGTAGATAATTCTCGAGAAGTTTTGTACGGATTAGCAAAAAAAATTGAAGTCACTAATATCAATACTTTAGAAAACTTAAGAATCAGGATGGTAGAAAAATTAAGAATATCTTTGATTGAATCAAAAAAGTCTAACATTGAGAGCTTCAAAAGATTACTCGACGACCTTGATACAGAATCTTCAATTGGTTGTCCTGTTGAACTGAAATATACTTCAAAAAAATCTGAAGCAGAAATAGAATTCGATGAGGATAGGAGAATTTTGTTGACTAACAATACCATGAAAGCTCTTTTAAATACTTATGGAAGAGATAATTTAGAACTTATGTATCATAGAAGATAATGTCCTACTCTTTTTTAGATTTTGAAAAACCAATCAGCCTTTTAGAAAAAAAGATTGAAGATCTCCGCTCGAGCCAAGACCAGCCAGATGAAATTCAAAGCCAAGTTGATTCTCTTAATAAAGAAATTATTAATATAACCAAGGAGCTATATTCAAATCTTTCCATATGGCAAAAAGTTCAAGTTGCGAGACATCCCCACAGGCCGCATTTTAGTGATTATATAGAAAAAATATTTCATAATTTCGATGAACATCATGGCGATAGAAATTTTGGTGATGACAGGGCGATAATTGGAGGGACCGCTACTTTCAAAGGAAAACCTGTGATGCTTATCGGTCATGAAAAAGGTAAGGACACAAAAGATAAGATAGAAAGAAATTTTGGTATGTCGCAACCAGAAGGTTATAGAAAAGCGGCTAGGTTAATGAAGCTCGCAGAAGATTTTTCTATGCCGGTCATTACATTTATCGATACTCCTGGAGCATATCCTGGCATTGAAAGTGAAGAAAGAGGCAATTCACAAGCCATAGCTTACAACCTAAGTGTTATGTCCAAACTTAAAACACCAATTATTGTAATTATTACCGGAGAGGGCGGTTCTGGCGGAGCTTTGGCAATTGGAGTGGGAGATAATATTTCAATGTTAGAGTACTCTATCTATTCGGTGGCTTCTCCAGAAGCTTGTGCGTCTATTGTTTGGAGAGATTCCTCAAAAGCAGAGGATGCCGCAAAAGCAATGAAATTAGACGCTTCCAATCTTCTAGAGTTAAGTTTGATAGATAAAATCATCGATGAGCCTTTAGGCGGTGCTCACAGAGATATTCAAAAAATGAGTTCCGTGCTTTCAGACCACATTTCTGAGCAGCTTGAAAATTGTTCGTCCCTTAATATTTCAGATCTTCTTAATGAAAGACATAAGAAAATTATGAGCTACGGAGCCATCGAGTAAGTGAACGAAATTTATGAGTCTTTCTCAGGTTACTTAAACGAAGATTCAAAAAAATTCTTAGTTGCTTTCAGTGGAGGATTAGATTCAACCGTTCTCCTTCATGCTCTAAAGAAAGCTCTAGTTAAAGAAAAATTAAACAAAGAAATTCTTGCTATACACGTAGACCATAAACAGAATAAGAATTCAAAGAACTGGATCGAGCACTGTAAAAAATTTTGTGAAACCATACAGGTTTCTTTTGCTTGCTCCCAAATCAAATCAAACAAAAAAGCACTATCAGAAACTAATTTAAGGAATCTTAGATACGAGATATTTTCTAAATATGTAGATAAAAATTCTACTCTCTTCCTTGCTCATCACTTAGATGATCAAATTGAAACTTTTTTCTTTAGAATTTTTCGCGGAACGGGAATGGATGGCATAGTTGGTATTCCAGAAGAAAGAGCTCTCAATGAGGGAAGACTAGTCAGGCCTTTTCTTGGTTTGTCAAAAGATCTTCTTCTATCATATGCAAAAAAACATAAACTTGATTTTATAAACGATCCATCGAATAAAGATACAAGTTTTGATAGAAATTACATAAGGAAAAATATCATTCCAAAAATTAAGAATCGTTGGCCTAACTATGAAAACAAAGTTCAATCTTTCATTGATATTCAAAAGGAATATTTAGGTCTAGCTGAGACATCTCATGACTTTAGTGAAGCTGAGCTTTCTAAAAATACTCTTAATCTCAAAAAGCTAATTGATGAAAAAGATAGTCAAAAAAAAATCATCCTTAGAAAATGGATAAAATTAAATGGTTTAAATTCACCAAATCAAAAAGTACTTGATAATTTAATTAATATTTTCATAAAAACTTCAATGAATAATTCCTATTTTCACTGGGGTGCTAAAGGCAAAAAGGGATCTGTCTCAATAAAAAAAACAAAAGAATGTTTAGTTGTCTCTGAATTGATCTAATCCAGGGCGTTTAATACAGAGATAATAGAGGCAACTAGCGTGTTAGCATGAATACCAGCCCCCCAAGAAAGGCTTTTCTTATTTTTTTGTACTTCTATGTACGCAACTGCCTGGGCATCTGCTCCGGACGAGATGGCGTGTTGATGATAATCAGAAATTGAAAATGATGATTTATTATAGTTATTGAATGCACTCATAAATGCATCTATAGGCCCATTTCCTTCACCCTTTATGTCAAATTCTTTACCTTCCTTAGACAGAGTAACTTCAATGTTATCTTTTTGTATTCCTTTATCGTCAGGACCAGAAGAAATTTTATGAGAAACATATCTGTACTTATTTCCTTCCAAATAAGTTTCTCTAAATTTGGTCCAAATGTCTTCACTCTCTAATTCTTTTCCAGTCTCATCAGTAACTTGTTGAATAACCTGACTAAAATCAATTTGAAGTCTTCTGGGCATTGATAGTCCATGGTCTTTTTCTAGAATGTACGCAATACCACCTTTTCCTGATTGACTGTTTATCCTAATCACAGCCTCATATGTTCTTCCTAAATCTTCAGGATCTATAGGAAGATATGGAACTTTCCAAAGCGGGTCGTTGGATTCTCTCATTGAATCAAAACCTTTTTTGATTGCATCTTGATGCGATCCAGAAAACGCAGTGAAAACTAAGTCCCCAGCGTAAGGATGCCTAGGATGGACAGGTAATTGATTACAATATTCAACTTCTCGCATTACATGATTGATATTGGAAAAATCTAATTCCGGGTCTAAACCTTGTGTAAGTTGATTTAGGGCAAGGGTTACTATGTCAACGTTGCCAGTTCTCTCTCCATTCCCGAAAAGACAACCTTCGATTCTATCCGCTCCTGCCATTAATCCTAATTCGGCTGCAGCTACGGCAGTCCCTCTATCGTTATGGGGATGTAGACTCAATATTACACTTTCCCGGTTATTTAAATTTCGTGACATCCACTCAATTTGATCTGCGTATATATTAGGAGTAGACATCTCAACGGTAGCAGGAAGATTCATTATTGATTTATTATCACTGGAAGGATTCCATATCTCATTCACCTCATTACAAACCTCAACCGCATAACTCAATTCTGTACCAGTGAAGCTTTCTGGACTGTACTGAAACACCCAATTAGTCTCATTATTTTTATCTGCTAGTTCTTTAACTAAGGAGGCACCGTTCAAAGCAATTTTTTTGACCCCATCTTTACTTTCTCTGAATACTACCTCGCGTTGAAGGGTAGAAGTGGAGTTGTAAACATGAATGCAAACATTTTTTGCTCCTTTAACAGCTTTGAAGGTATCCTCAATTAAATGATCTCTAGCCTGCGTTAAAACCTGAATAGTGACATCATCAGGAATTAAATCCTTTTCAATTAAGTCTCTAACAAAATCAAAATCAGTTTTTGAAGCAGATGGAAATCCAACTTCAATTTCTTTAAATCCAGTCTCTAATAGTAATTGAAAAAATCTATGCTTTTTTTCAGACCCCATAGGTTCAATCAATGCTTGATTGCCATCTCTTAAATCGACACTACACCAAATAGGTTTTTTAGAAATAATATTTCCTGGCCATTTACGATCGTTTAGGTCGATCCTTTCAAACGGTAAGTACTTCGAAGTATTTGTATTTGTAATTTTTTTCAATTAAATAACCAATTTATAAATTATTATACTATTCATAACGAATGATAAATGAATAAAGAGATTTTAAACAAAATGGGCATCTCAACTTATGAATTGGTTGAGGATTTTATATTTGTAGATAACAAAGTAAAGGCAGTTGATAAAAGCGATGAAAGCGAAGGCAATGATCAGTTTTTAAAGTCATTGAATTATTACTTAAATAATTTCACTAAAGATAACGAAAATGCATTGGATTTTCTAAATTCTAAATCATTGAGGTTATCCGAATTATTGGATAATTCTCAAAAGAGGAAACAAGCTTGGAAAAATGAAAATTAATTTCAGACCTATGAATAAAAATGATATCTACTATGTTCACGGCATAGAGTCGCTAACCAATGAAACTCCTTGGTCTGAAAATAATTTTTATGATGCCCTAAGGTTTAGTAAAGCTGATGTGGTTACTATTGACGGTAAAGTTAATGGATATGTCATCTATCAGTATGTGATGGATGAAATCCACCTTTTAAATATTTCTGTCTCTCCACAATTTATTGGAAAATCAATTGGTTATCAGTTGCTAAAAAGGGTTGTAGATCAATCAAAATATACTTTTAAAAAAAGAATTTTTTTAGAGGTGAGAGAATCAAACCAAAGAGCTATTAAGTTTTATCATCGAAATGGTTTTCAGGAAGCAGGAGTAAGAAAAAATTATTACAAATTAAATTTTGGTAGAGAGGATGGATTAATTATGCAAAAAAATCTGAGCAAGCCAGTAATTATTCTTCTACTAGATAATGTCTTTAAGTTCTTCTTCAATCTCGCTAGGTTCCGTTTGAGGTGAATACCTTTTTATAACGTTCCCATCTCTATCAACTAAAAACTTTGTAAAGTTCCACTTAATTGCTTCGGTTAAAATTCCCGTTTTTTCCGATTTTAAATATTCATAAAGCGGATGAGTATTTGACCCATTTACTTCAATTTTTTTCATTACAGGAAAATTAATATCGTACTTCGTTTTACAAAAAGTTTGAATTTCCTCATCGGTACCTGGTTCTTGACCCATGAATTGGTTACAAGGGAAACCAATAACTTGCAAATCTTTCTCATATGAATCCTGAATTTGTTTAAGGCCTTCGTACTGCGGTGTAAGACCACATTTACTAGCTACGTTAACTATCAAAATATACTTTCCTTTGTATTCCTCTAAGTTTTTTTCTACTTCTTTTGAATCCTGAAAATTTATTGAATAGATGTTTGGTTCCACTTTTTCCCCCTATATACTAATCAAATGTTTTTGGAGGGTAATTATTATGGAATATAGAAAATTAGGCAATACAGACATCGATGTGAGTGTTATTTGCTTAGGAACCATGACTTGGGGACAGCAAAATACTGAAGAAGAAGGTTTTGAGCAAATGGATTACGCCGTTGATCAAGGAGTAAACTTTTTTGATACTGCTGAGTTATATTCTATTCCACCAATGGAAGATACTCAGGGGAGTACTGAGACAATAATTGGTAATTGGTTCGAAAAAAGAGGTAACAGAGAAAAAATTATCCTTGCAACTAAAGTTGCTGGAAGAAGCGGCATGAAATGGTTTCGAGGCGGTGAAACAAGACTTAATAGCGATAATATTAAAAAGGCTATTGAAGGAAGCCTTAAAAGACTCAAAACTGACTACGTTGATCTTTATCAACTTCATTGGCCAGATAGACCAATAAATTTATTTGGTGGAGGCCTCTCTTATAAGCATTACGATTTAGAATCAGTAGCCATAGAGGAGACTTTAAAAGTTTTGGGTGATTTAGTGAAAGAAGGAAAAATTAGGTACGTTGGCCTTTCCAACGAAACACCATGGGGCCTGTCCGAATTTATTAAGGCTTCAGAAATGCATGATTTACCTAAAGTTGTGAGCGTTCAAAATGCCTATAACTTGTTAAACAGAATTTATGAAAGTGGGATGTCTGAATTCCATTACAGATCTCAAGTTGGTTTGTTGGCTTATTCACCCCTTGCACAGGGATATCTAACCGGGAAATACCTTGACGGTGCAAGGCCAGCTGGAGCTAGGACTACGTTATTTGAACGAGGCCAAAGATATGAAACGGAACAGGCAGAGGAAATAATAAGGAAGTATGTAAATCTTGCTAATGAATATTCAATGGATCCTGCTTTGATGGCAAATTCATTTGTTAATGATCAAGATTTTGTCACTTCAAATATTATTGGCGCTACAACTATGGAACAGCTTAAGATTGCTGTTGGCAGCATTGATACAAAGCTTGATGAAGAATGTCTGAAGAAGATTGAAGAAATTCATTATGGATGTCCAAATCCTTGTCCATGAGTGACATTATCTGGGTAGAAGGAACATTCGAAGACTTAAGCGTTCATCAACTTTATGACGTAATGAATCTTCGCCAAGAAGTATTTTTAATAGAGCAAAATACTTCATATCTGGATGCGGATAATGTTGATCAGGAATCTTTTCACTTGCTTGCCTACATAGGATCAAATCTTCAGGGCTACAGTCGACTAATACCGCCAGGAATAAAGTATGAAGATGCTTCTATAGGAAGAGTGGTTTTACACAAAAAATCTCGTGGCAGTGGGTTAAGTAAAATTTTGATGGATAAATCTATCCATACATGTCAGGTTCTTTATCCTGAGACAGACATTAGAATTTCAGCACAACATCCCTTGGTAGATTTTTATCAAGGTTATGGCTTCAAAACAGTTGGAAAAATTTATGATGAGGATGGGATTCCTCATATAGAAATGGTCCTAGAAAAATAATTGAATATTTCTTACCTCAATTTTGGATTCTTGCTTTCATTTATTCTGGGAATAGTTTTTCTAACTTTTGATTTTTTTGAAGATATTTCTCTTCCATCCTCAAACTGGGCAATAAAAGTTGGTGACAAATCCGTTTCTATGGAAAATTATTTAGCTCAGATCAGCCAACTTGATTTCAATAATGACGGGGAAATAGACGCCAAACTTAAAGAGTCAGTGATTGATCAACTCGTCATTGAGCAATTATTGATTATGAAGGCAATCGATGAAGATATTATCCAAAGCGATCCTCTATTGAAAAATAATCTCATCGATTACATGACAAACATCATTTCTAATCAGACCATCTTGAATATTGAGTATGAAGATGTAGAAGAATATTACAAAGAAAATTTAGATAAATTTTCTCAAAATAATTTGTATTTAATGAAATCTGATAGTGAATTTATTAATTTACCCAATGATTATCTTACAAAGCAGAAGCTAAGAGATTATTTAGGAGCAGATGCAATTATAAATATAGATATTCTTGAGATCGGCAGTGAAATTAAATTTATCCAAGATGATCAACCGTTTAGCATTTTTCTTGTAGATAAGATAGAAGGGGAGCCCGCTTCATTGAACTCGATATTTGACATAGTAAATCAAGAGGCAATAAGGAGCGAAAGAGAGAGGTCTTTTAGAGAATACATAAATGAACTTAAAAAAAGTTATCCAGTTGAAATAAACCCTATCCTATATAAGTAATGAGACTTCTGTCTTTGTATCTTTTACTGACAGCCTCTTTCTTGAGCTCACATGAGCTTCAAAAATTTAACCTGTCCTTAGACTTTCTTGAAACAGATGAATCCAAGGAAATTGAGATGCATATTAAAGTACCTCGAAACCTTTACAGACCATCTTTGGAAGATAACCTTAACAATGGATTAAATTTTGATGCCTGTAACGAAAAAGATTTTGATCTAGTTAATTCAACTGCGAGATACTTAACTTTCAAGAAAAAAATTACTTGTAACAATTTTCCTAGATCACTTGAGGCTAGAAACTTCTTTTCTTTTTATCCAGATCAAACTATTTTGGTGAATATAAAAAAAAAGACCAGCCTTCAAAATCAAACATTTTTAAATAATTCTAAAAGTAAAATTTATTTCAAAGAAGCCGATCAGAATTTTAGTTTTTTTTCATTAGGATTAAACCACTTTCTAGGAGGCTACGATCATATTGCGTTTGTATCTCTTTTAACCATACTGATAATTGGAATAAAACAATTAATTTATCTGCTCTCTGGCTTTACCTTAGGCCATGCTATCAGCATTACGTTCTCATCCTTAGGCTTTATTTCTATAAAAATTTCAATAATTGAAATCCTTATCGGTTACTCAATATTTTTATTGGCTCTGGAGTACCTAACAATTAGACAAGTTAATAAAAATAGAATTATGAAGATAAATTCCATGTTTTGGATATCACTGGTCTGCGTTTCACTTGTCTTCTTTCCAGAAATAACTGTTCTATCTGTAGGCATGGCTTTGATTGGAATTTCTTATCCTTATTTAATTACAAGAAATTCACTTATTAGAATTGTTGCGACGGTATTTTTTGGACTTTTGCATGGTTTTGGATTTGCTTCAAACTTATCTAATTTTGATTCTCAATCATTAGTCTCATCTATTATTCTCTTCAACTTGGGAATAGAAGCAGCTCAAATTTTATATGCTTTTTCTCTTCTTTTGGCTCTAAGCCTTATTGCAAAAACAAGGCTTGTAAGCAGACTATTTTTAAAAGATTTTATCTCTTTGATTGTTTTTTTCTTCTCTACCTTATGGTTTATAGGAAGGTTACTGTTCTAGATAATTTTGACTTGTTCTGCCTGAGGTCCTCTTGCACCATTTGTAACGGTAAAGCTTACTCTCGTACTTTCCTTTAATAATTTTCTATCACTTTCATTTACCGAAGCAAAATGAACAAAAAGATCACCGCCTTTATCTCTCTCAACAAAACCGTAACCTTTGCTAGGATCAAACCATTTGATTGCTCCTTTTTCTCTTTTCAACCTCCTAGTAATTTGTCTTCCATAGACTATCGCCATACTGGAGATAAAAGTTGACATCAACAGAACCAAAAACATAGGTCCAAATGACAAAAAAAATTGGGGGAAGTTAAAAACTAGAAAAGTAGCTATGAGAGAAATGATTGCTGAAGTAGTGAGTCCGCGTAACCACATCTAATTATATTAAAGGATTAGTTGAGTTTATTTAAGTTCTTTAAATGTAATTGAATAGACTTAGATTCTTTAAGTGCCTGCCTGTATTGACGTTTTCTCTCACTTACAAGGCTTTTAGGAGCGCTTGAAATAAACTTTTTGTTGCTTAAAGTATTTTCAATATTGGCCAAATTTTTGGTTACTTTCTGTAATTTTTGCTCATTTCTTAATTTTTCTGATATTGGATCTACGTTTCCTTCAAAAGGTATATGAAATTTGAGATCGTGTGAAACAACTATGGCGCAAGGTTTATCTATCTCTAATACTTTTAAATCTTTTATTCCGGCAAGTTTTTTTAAATGATTTGAGTTTTCGAGAATAAAATTCAGTGAAGTTTTATTGCCCGATATAAACACCTCTTCAAGCTTTAAAGATGCAATACCCATTTCAGCTTTCATATTTCTTATTGACGATATTGAGTTTTTCAAATTTTCTATTTCTTTGTATTTTGATCCTGAAATTCTTACTTTTTTTGGAAACGATTGATTTAACAAGAATGATTGTTTTTTCCCAGAAGCAATCTGATTCCAGATTTCTTCTGTAATAAAAGGCATAAAAGGATGACAAAGTTTTAAGATTGACTCAAGAATATGCAGCAAACCAGATATGATTCTATCTACTTCGTTTTTCTTAATGTTATCTGAATCAAGTCGATTTTTTGAAAATTCTATGTACCAATCACAAAAATCATTCCATACGAATTCGTAAACACTTTGAGTGGCTAAATCAAATCTATAATTATCCATATGCGTATTCATAGAAACTATCGTGCGATTTAATTTCTCCACGATCCATTTATCTTCGGGAGTTTTTATAAATTGATTAGTCTTTTTGAAAATAGCTGGCTTATTTAATTCAATGAATCTAGAGGCATTCCATAGTTTGTTACAAAAATTTCTATAACCTTCTACGCGTTTCATATCAAAATTAATATCTCTACTTCCAGAGGCAAGAGACAAAAAAGTAAATCTCAAAGCATCAGTACCGTGAGCTTTTATTCCCTGAGGATAATCTTTCTTTGTCTGTTTGATTATCTTCTGCTCGTCGTCTGGATTTAACAGACCAGAAATTCTTTTTGAAATAAGAGCTTCTAAATTTATTCCATCAATAATATCCAAAGGATCAAGAACATTTCCTTTTGACTTAGACATTTTTTGGCCTTCACTATCTCTGATAAGCCCAGTAATGTAGATTTCTTTAAACGGTATTGCCTTTGTGAAATGCTTTGTCATCATTATCATCCGGGCGACCCAAAAAAAGATGATGTCGAAACCAGTCACTAATAAAGAGGTAGGGTGATACTTATCTAATCTTTTTGTTTGTTGGGGCCAACCAAGGGTAGCAAAAGTCCACAAAGAGGAAGAAAACCAAGTATCCAGAACATCTTGATCTTGAACCAAAGATATTTTTTTATCTAATTTATATTTTTTTCTAATATCTTTCTCGTTTTCTCCGCAATATTCACCTCCATCTTGGTCATACCAAATTGGGATTTGATGACCCCACCACAATTGCCTACTGATGCACCAATCTTGAAGCTCATTCATCCAAGAGAAATAGGTTTTTTTCCAATTATCAGGAATAAAATTGATTGACTTTTTTCTGACCAGGCTCAAGGCTTCCTTACCAATAAGGTCTGTATTTAAGTACCATTGATCTGTTAGATAAGGCTCTAATATCGTGTCGGATCTTTCTGCTCTTGGAATAGACAATTTATGCGGTTCAATTCTCTCTAACATCTGGATATCTTTTAAAGATTTAATAATTTCTCTCCTAGCATCAAAACGATCCATGCCCGAGAAAGGGGCCGGAGTCTCAGCATTCAAAGTGCCATCAGGATTCAAAATATTTATAGGCTCTAGTCCATGTTTTATACCTAATTCATAGTCATTAAAATCATGACCAGGAGTGATTTTCAAACAACCAGTACCAAAATCTCTATCAACGTACGGATCAGCAATGATGGGGATATATTTATCGGTAAAAGGTATTTTTGCTTTTAAACCTATTAATTTTTTATATCTTTTGTCCTTGGGATGAACAGCTATTGCCTGATCACCAAACATTGTTTCAGGCCGAGTTGTAGCAACAATAATAAAGCCATCTCCAACTTCATATTTGATATGCCAAATATTCCCATTTTCTTCCCTCGTGGTTACCTCTAAGTCGGATAAGCCAGTCTCATTTTTGGGATCCCAATTAACCAATCTATTCTTCTTAAAAATCAGTCCTTTTTCATAAAGTTCAATGAATACTTTTCTTACAATATGCGCATAATCTTCATCCATGGTGAAAGCTTCATTTTCCCAGTCTAAAGATGCACCTAACCTTCTTAATTGACTTGTGATGGTATTTCCTGACTTGCTTTTCCACTTCCAGACTTCTTTGATAAATCTATCTCTCCCTAATTTATTTTTACTTTTATTTTCCTTTTCAAGATTTCTTTCAACGACTATTTCTGTTGATATGCCAGCATGATCTGTACCTGGCTGCCATAACACATCATATCCATTCATTCGTTTGTATCTACAAATCGAATCCATGATAGATGTTTGAAAGCCATGCCCCATGTGTAGAACCCCTGTCACATTTGGGGGCGGAAGCATGATGGAGAAAGCTTTGCTATTTTTCTTTAAGCTTGGTGAAAATAATTTAGATTCTTCCCATTTAGAAGACCACAATCTCTCAATTTTTTTGGGCTGGTATTTAGAATCCATTATCCAATATAGTCTGGTTTAATTCCGTATTCTAAACAAACTTTAAAACTCTCTCTCGCAATCTTTTGATATTCACCGCCATCTTCGATAACCAATTGATAAGAGGATTTAAAATCTTGAAAATTCGAAGGCAATTTTGGATTCAAATTAATCAAATAAGTATTTTTATTACAAGGATGCTTTATTCCAGGGAAGGAAATCAAAATTGGAGCATCAGGTGAATCTAAATCATTACAGATTTTATGAGGTAGAAAAATATCTGAAATATTTTCCCACAGAAAGTCATCTAATTTTTTTGCTTGATTTAGATCTTCACAATTTATGACAATATAATTTTTTTCGTCAGATTCAATATTTTTCCAATAGAGGTCTTTTGTAAATTGGCAGCAAAACTTTTCTCCCTCGTCTAAGGAAGTTCCAGCTTTGTAAAATTCCATTAATTACGATTGAGACAATAGGTAATTAGTTAAGAGTGGAACAGGTCTTCCTCTTGAGGCTTTCGCTTTTCCAGACCCATGAGCTGTCCCGGCTACATCAAGATGCGCCCAAGGATACTTTTTAGTAAACCTTGAAAGGAAACAAGCAGCAGTAATTGTTCCAGCTCGCCCACCAATGTTGGCTATATCAGCAAAATTACTATCCAAATCACCTTGATATTCATCCCATAGAGGCAATTGCCATGCTTTGTCCATTGAAGCATGACCAGCATCTATTATTTTGTCGGCTAATTTCTGATTATTACTCATCAAACCTGAAGCAACATGACCTAAAGCTACTATTACTGCTCCAGTTAATGTCGCTATATCTATGACATTTTTGGGTTTAAATCTTTCTACATAGGTGAGTGCATCGCAAAGAACTAATCGTCCTTCTGCATCTGTATTAAGTATCTCCACAGTTTGCCCAGACATTGTTTTAACGACATCTCCAGGTTTGGTTGCCTTGCTGCCAGGCATATTTTCAGCAGAAGCGACTACTCCAATGATATTAGACTTTGGTTTTATCAAAGCAATAGCCTCCATGGTTCCTAGGACGCTCGCAGCCCCACTCATGTCATACTTCATTTCATCCATTGCTGGACTTGGCTTTAAACTTATACCGCCAGTATCAAAAGTTATGCCTTTTCCAACAATAACTTCCGGTTGTTCCGTTTTTTTACCACCTTTGTATTCGATAATAATGAACTTAGATTCTTGAACACTCCCATTTCCAACAGACAAAAGACAATGCATTCCAAGCTTTTCCATTTCTTTTTCACCTAGAACTTTCACAGATAGATTTTTATATTTTCTTCCAAGCTCTTTAGCAGTATTTCCAAGGTAAGTAGGCGTACAAATATTTGCAGGAGTATTGCCAAGCTCCTTCATTCTGTTTATCCCAACACCTATGTTAGTCCCAATAGATATTGATTTTCTTAGATCGTTAATATTTTTTTTGGAGTTAATAAGTAAATTTACGGACGCAAGAATATTATTTTTTTGTTCTTTTTTTCCATCAAAAATATATTTATAAGTCGAAGATTCCAATTGCATTGAAAGGTTTTGCAAGAACCAAGAAAAATCTCTTTTTTCAAATTTAATTTCTGGAAGAAACAAAGAAACTTTTTTTGTATTTGCAGTTTTTGCTAAGGTGCAAATTTTGGTTATTAACTTCGATGCATTATCATCTTTGAATTTATCTGACGTATTACCTAATCCTAACAAGAAAAACTTTTTATCTTTTTGATCCGATAGGGCGGGGATATAACAAGTAGTATTAACTTTTCCTGAGAATTCTTTTCTTTTTAACAAAGTGTTCATTAGGCCCTTAGAAGCCTTATTGAATATATTTTTACTGGATTGAGAGTTGCCGTTTTCTTGAATACCAATAATAAGAGTTTCGTTTTTATCAGAAAGCATCTCATTTGGAGAAGTTATAGATAGATTTATTTTTAAATTTGATGTCATTTATTACTCCTTAGTAAGCCAAAATTCTGTGGGATAATATCACCATAGACAAATTAAAATGTTCAGCATTATATCTAAGTATATTATCAGAAGCTTCTTACAGACTTTTTTAGTTATATTCTCAGTACTATTTTTAGCCTTTTTCTTTCTAAGAAGCATTGATTTCTTAGAAGTTGCAGCCAGAGGAGATATGTATCCACAAATTGCCTTGGGTTATATATTTTTTAACACTCCAAGTGTCATTGAGATTATTCTCCCTTTGAGCATCTTCCTTTCAACTTTAATCTGCATTGCAAGAATGAATACAAGTAATGAAATAAATTTCATGCGGCAGATGGGGTTAAAGAGCGGTAACTTTCTTAAAATCCTTGCAATACCAATACTGTTAATGTCTTTTTTTGCACTATTTATATCTCTGATAGTCTCTCCTTATTCTCTAGACTCTTTGTATAAGCTTACAAGTAATCAAACTTTCTCTGATAGATTCAAAATGATGGGGGCAGGGAAGCCTACCTATTTTGAGGATGTGAATACTACCTTTTTTGCCAAAGAATCTAATGACTTTGATTTTGGATTTAGTGAAATATTTGCATCAATTGAACATGAAGATATGGAGATCATTCTAACGGCAGATCAAGTTTCTTCTATACCCACTGACAAATCTACCAACAGATTAACTTTTAAGAATGGGAAAATTGTTGGCCTAGAGATGGAGGGAGACTTTTTGATGAACTTCTCGCACCTAGAATTTACTTTTCCCAGAAAAATTAAAACCTCATCGACCGATCTAAGTCATCTTTCAATGACTAGCCTGATCTCAAATTTAGAGAATAATCGAGAACAATCAGAACTTTTTAAAAGGCTATCAATTTTTGTATTAATTATTGTGAGTGCCTTCGTTGCTCTCAATTTTGGAATTTCAAATCATAGAATTGGCTTCACAGTATCATTAATTACTGGATCGTTATTCTTTTTGCTTTATTTTGGTATTTATTTAGGTTTGCAAAACTGGACGCTATCTTCTGACTACAATCCATCTATTTCTTTTGCTGCTTTTCACTTAGTATTTTTTTTGGCGGGTGTTTTCCTTAGTTATTTTCTTAATAAAGAGTCACCCATAAATATTTACAGTAGTGGAGTATCTTCAATAAATAACTTTCAATTAATATTTAATCTAGTTCTCCTGGCTTTTGTAATTTATATGTTTTTTTACTTTTTAATCTAAATGTTTAAGAATCTATTTGATATAACTGGTGTGTTGATACAGCTTTCAATCCTCAAAAGCATAGGTTTGGTTTTTTTGATCCTTTTTTCTCTTGATTTCATTATAATGATGGTGGGCGAGTTACAAAATTTATCCGATTATCAGAATTTTGAATCTTTTATAATTTCATTATCTTTTAGTCTGCCTAAAAGAATTTATGATCTGGTTCCTTTGGCCTGTTTGATTGGTGCAATAGTTTCTTACGGAAGACTTCAAGAGTCTGGAGAACTGATTGCCATAAGGGTTTTGGGAAAATCATTCAAACAAATCTTCTCTTCAATGCTTCTTCCAATATTTATCCTCTTATCAATAATGCTCATGATAGGGGAATTTGTTATTCCAAGTTCAAATTTGATGTCTGAAGTTTATAAAACAAATCCTCAGCAAGCGAAAAAAGCTCAGTGGTTAACGAGAAAAAATGAACTCATTTACCTAGGTGATATATCTAGCGATAAAATTGAGAATTTAAGAATTTATGAATTTAACTCTGAAGGCGATATTGATTCAGTTTTTAAAAAAGATGAGTTTGATCTTTCGCTCGATCAAAAAGAAGCACTTTTTAAAGATAGAGCTTCCGATAATCAAATACAAAAAATATGGAAAGCTCCTTCTAAAATTGAGCTTTCAAAATACATTAAGTTAAACAGACAACCTCCATCTTTGCTTTTTCAGAATTTTAAATTTTCAGATAGCACCAGAGAGAAGAACTTATTTCTGTGGCAGTTTTTAAAAAAAATTATACAACCAATATCTGTCTCAATTTTTGTGTTGTTAGCCCTCATCTCTTGCCAAGCATTCTTGAGAGATTATTCCATCACTTATAAGCTACTCACAGGAGTGGTTTTAACAATATTTTTCAACTTTACGGAAAAAATAGCGGGGAACGTCTCCATCGTTTTTGGCTTCAGCCCACTTATAACTACTTTTATTTTTCTTCTTGGACTTGTAAGTCTTATTTTTCTATTCAGTAAAAGACTTTAAGAGCGAACTATTTTGGTCTTTGAGAAGATATCATTGAGACTTCTTTTATCTGATCTAAACAGAATCACAAAAAAATTTAAACCCGCTATTGATCCAAATAATAAGCCCAACACCAACCTTTGAAGCATAGATTTTATAGAGATTGATTGATTGTCATCTGCAACTAATTTTATTTTCCAAGCTTGCATTCCAAGGGTTTGTCCATCGTTGAAATGCCAAAAATAAACATAAAAAATAAAAGATATTAAAAAATACGAGAGGAACATCAAATTGCTTCCTAGGAGAGATGAAATCGCGCCACCGTTAATGATAACGATCAATAAGGTGAAACTGAGCAATATGCCTGCTATTAAAAGCAGGTCATAAAATAACGCCAATAATCTTCTAAAGAACATACTAGAATTATGATATCTTAAATTCCTATATTTATGATGAATCCAGATACAGAAAATACAGATTCGACCAACCAAGGATTTTTTGGTCATCCAAAAGGCTTAAGGACACTTTTTTTTACCGAACTTTGGGAAAGGATGTCCTATTACGGGATGCGTGGTTTATTGGTTCTCTACATGACCGTAGGGGTGACTGGCAATCCTGGTTTAAATTGGTCCAATGCAGAAGCAAATGCAATTTACGGCATCTATGCAGGAATGGTCTATTTCCTAGCTCTTCCAGGCGGTTGGTTGGCAGATAACCTATTGGGCTATCAAAGAGCGGTTTTATTTGGAGCTTTGATCATAATGCTCGGTCACTTCACTTTAGCGATTCCATTAGAACAAACATTTATTCTAGGACTAATTTTAGTTGCTGCTGGAACAGGTTTACTTAAACCCAATATATCATCGATTGTTGGCCAACTTTATTCTACTAACGACGATAGAAGAGATTCCGGTTTTACAATTTTCTACATGTCTATCAACATCGGAAGCATGCTTGGTTTTGCAGTCTGCGGATGGTTAGGGGAAAAAGTAGGATGGCATTGGGGATTTGGTGCAGCCGGATTTGGAATGCTTCTGGGTGTAATCCAATTTATTTATTTTAGAGGCCAACTTGGAGAAGCCGGTTTGAATCCGAATCCTAATTCTGACGTATATAAAATTAAGCTCAGAAATATTTCTTTAGGGATTATTGTGTTGGTTTCCTTAATAGTCCTCTCAGGCCTTTTAGGGTGGTGGTCGGTTGATGCAGTATTTTTTGCTGAAAGATTTAGAGATTTCCTTGTCATCCTTTCAATGGTTTATTTTGCCTACCTTTTCCTTTTTGCCAGACTCAACTCAGCAGAGAAAAGAAACGTCTTGATGCTTCTATTATTGTTCATAGGTGCTGCAGCTTTTTGGTCTGGATTTGATCAATCAGCCGGATCTTTGACTATTTTTACAAGAGACTATGTTGATCTAACCTTTGGATCATTTACTGCACCTGTTAGCTGGACTCAATTCGCAAATCCACTGTTCGTAGTAATGTTCGCTCCGTTTTTTGCCTACATATGGGTATTCTTAGGAAAAAGGAATCTTAATCCAAACACTCCTGTTAAATTTGCTATAGGTTTAATCTTCATGGCGTTGGGTTTTATAATCATGCTCTTTGCAGTCGAGTACGCTTTAGTTTCATCCCCAGTAGGTGTCCAGTGGTTGCTGTTAACTTATTTACTCCATACCTTTGGAGAGTTAGCTTTATCTCCAGTAGGGTTATCAGCTTTTTCTAAATACTCTCCAAAGAGATACTTAGGACAAATGATGGGATTGTGGTTTCTTGCCTCTTCCTTGGGAGGAGTCTTAGCAGGATTGTTCGGTGGTGAGGCAACGTCAACTGGATTAGATAGCATGACGCCTATATTTTCAGAGCTAGTTTATTACTACCTTGTTTTAGCAGTGGTTTTAATTGTTTTATCTTTCTTTATTAAAGGAAAAGTTGAAGAGTAAAACTTTAAAAAAAGTTATACCAAATTACTGATACTAGAAAACCTAAGAAACTTAATTGCAAAGACAGCCACCACCTTTTCTTTGGTTCAATTCCCTTGAAAATAAAAGTAGTGGCATAGGCAATTACATAAAGAGCCAGCCAAGTTAGAAGAAGATTGATGACCATTAATTATTATCGTGAAGGTCTTCGTTTAATTCGTTCACGTTTCGGTTGTCTCGACATTCAATTGAGCCGGTGATTGAATTTCTAATGAACAAGAGATCGGACTTATGCGCCAATTCCATCGCTTTGACAGTTTCTTTTACTTTTCCGTTTTCTATTACTTGAACTTTTGATGAGCCAGTAACATATAGGCCTGATTCAATTGTGCATCGATCCCCAAGAGGAATGCCTAAACCAGAATTTGCACCCAGCAAACAACTTTCTCCAATGGATATGGTAACTTCGTTGCCTCCAGATAGAGTTCCAAGAGTAGAGGCGCCTCCACCAATATCTGATTTATCCCCAACTATCACACCTTGAGCAATTCTGCCTTCAACCATTGCTTCACCTAGGGTTCCTCCATTGAAATTAACCGAACCTTCATGCATGACTGTTGTTCCTGGCCCAAGATAAGCTCCTAATCTGACTCTGCTGGCATCTGCAATCCTCACGTCATTCAATGCAACGTAATCTGTCAAGCAAGGAAACTTATCAACTGAATACACTTTTACGTATTCGCCTTTACTTCGTTTTTCATTAAGAAATTCATTTAATTCATTTGAATCTATTGGGCCAGCTGAGGTCCATGCTACCGTATGTAATATGCCAAAAATACCGTCTAAATTAGTTTCGTTGGGCTTTAACAAGCGAAGAGATAGAAGATGTAACTTCAGATAAGCTTCAGGGACTGAAGAGGGTGGAGTATCATCAGAAACTTCTACCTTTTCATATCCTTCTTTAATTTCTGCAGAACTTGTAGATATATCGTCAGGTGAAAAATACATTTCAATGTATTTACCTTTTTTATTTTTGGTTCCTTTTCCAAAACCAATCCATTTTTGATTCGTCATTTTTTATAAAAGATTATTGATTCTTTTCAATGCCTCTTCTGTGGTTTCAAAATCATACACTAAAGCAATTCTTACGTATTTTTCTCCAGGATTAAAACCATTTACCTCGGCGGATAAATAACTTCCAGGAAGTACAATTAAACCCTCTTTTTCAAGAATTTTTTTTGAGAATGATTGACCGTCTCTAACATCCAACCAAAGATAGAAAGCACCTTCAGGTATTACATTGCTTACTTTATCTTTAAGCATATCTGCTGCCAGACTAAATTTATCATTGTAAGATTTTCTATTTTCAGCGACAAAATCATAATTCAGCCAAGCTTCAACGCTCGCTTTTTGAATTGGTAAAGGAACGCTGACCCCATGAAAAGACCTAAACTTCTTAAAGGCAGAAATGGTTTTTTTACCGGAGCAAGCAAAACCTGATCTAAAACCAGGTAAATTGGATCTTTTCGATAAGCTATGAAGAGCAACCAATCTATCCGATCTATCTGATGAAGCTTGAAGGATGCTTGGACAGGATTCCTCCGATGTATATAAATCTACATAACACTCATCAGAAACAACATAAAAATCATACTTATCAGCTAAATCTAAAATATCCTTAAGTTTACTGAGAGGTAAGACAGACCCAGTTGGATTGTTTGGGGAACAGAGAACTAAAATTTGACACTTTTGCCAATCCTCACTTTTAAGAGAACCTAAATCAGGCTGAAAATTATCTTCTTCAGGACAATCCAGAAACTTCGCTTCTCCACCGGCAAGAGTCGTTGCTCCGCCGTAAATTTGATAGAAAGGATTAGGCATTACAACATAGGGCTTATCTTTAATATTCTCTTTATTAAAAAGAGCCTGAATGATTGAGAATGTTCCTTCTCTTGTGCCAGCTACAAGACAAACTTCATCCTCAGCAACATTCTCTATACCGAAATGACTTTTCAAATATTGTCGATATGCCTCTGATAATTCAGGAACTGCGTTTAAAGGAGGATAGTTTGAAAAAGAATCTGCTTCCTTATTCAAAATGTCGAGGACTTTGGAGTCAGCATTTAATTTTGGCTCACCAATGGAAAGATTGATTACATCTTTTGATGGCTTTAAGTCCTTATGAAGAAGATTAAGTTTTTCAAATGGATAAGATCCAATTTTAGACAGTAAATGATTCATAGAGTTTCTTCTGATCTAGCAGTAAGAACTTCGCAGCCATCATCGGTTATTGCCAACGTATGCTCCCATTGGGCAGACAATCTTCCATCAATAGTTTCTACTGTCCAGCCATCATTTTTAGATAATTTGGTTTTATGAGTCCCAAGATTAATCATAGGTTCAATGGTAAAACACATACCTGCTTTTAATTCCATTCCAGTTCCCGGATTTCCATAGTGAAGAATTTGTGGGTCTTCATGGAAAACTTTGCCAATACCATGCCCGCAGTAATCTCTGACAACTGAGTAGTGATTTTCTTCTGCATGTTTTTGAATCACATATCCTATGTCACCTAGGTTTATTCCCGGTTTGCATATTGCTATGGCTTTATAGAGACATTCTTGAGTAATACTCACAAGCCTTTCTGCATGAGGTTGTTTTTTTCCAACAAAAAACATCTTACTTGTATCTCCGTGGTAACCGTCTTTAATCACAGTTACATCAATATTGATAATATCCCCGTTTTTTAGGACTCTATTGTCATCAGGTATTCCGTGACAAACCACTTGATTTATTGAAGTGCAAATAGATTTTGGAAAACCATTGTAATTTAAGGGAGCAGGAATACAGTCAATTTCATTGACAATGTAATCGTGACAGATTCTATCTAACTCTCCTGTAGATACCCCTGGTTGAACGTGTTGTTCAATCATTTCCAAAGTTTGAGCTGCAAGCTTTCCTGCAACCTTCATTTTGGCTATTTCGTCAGAACTTTTAATCATTTTTTGAGATTTTACATCATAAGTCATAGACTTATTAAGTACTCTTCATTATAGTGTCCTTCTAATGCCAATAGCATTAGAAAACATCTAAAACGCGAGACTATAAATTTAGTTCCGCGTTTTTTTTTGCCTAAATGACAGAAAAAAAAGCATATTTATATCTGGATTCCGAAAGATTTTTTGAAGGTTTTTCTGTTGGAAAAAATGCTGATACTTGCGGAGAAGTTGTTTTTAATACTTCCATGTCTGGGTATCAGGAAATAATTTCTGATCCATCTTATACCGATCAAATTATTAATTTTACTTACCCTCACATAGGTAACGTAGGAACTAATGATGATGATTTAGAGTCCGATTCAAACGGATGTAATGGGGTCATCATCAGAGACCCGTCAACAATTACAAGCAATTGGAGAAAACAGGATGATTTATCAAACTTCCTTAAGACAAAAAATATTTCAGGCATTTATGGGATTGATACTAGAAAAGTCACTCGAATAATCAGAAACGAAGGTGCAAAAGTAGGTGCCATCGTTTCCGGCAAAGATCATAAAAAGAAAGCGCTTAAATTAATTGAAGATTTTGTGCCTTTAGGTGGAAAAGATCTCGCCTCAGTTGTTTCAACGAAAAAAGTATATGAATGGAAAGAACCCTCTTGGAGGAAGGATTTCGATGATAATAATTTAAAAATAGTTGCTATTGATTTTGGAGTAAAGCACAACATTTTACGAATGCTTAAAGATAGAGGATTTCAGGTGATCGTGGTTCCAGCCAAAACAACTGCTGCAGAGATTATGGTAATGAAGCCCGACGGAGTATTTCTCTCTAATGGACCTGGTGATCCTGAACCCTGCAAGTATGCAATTGAATGTATTAAGGAACTTAGGACAAAAAGGATCCCAATGTTTGGCATTTGTTTAGGCCATCAACTTTTAGGATTAGCTTTGGGAATGAAAACTATCAAAATGAAGTTTGGACATCATGGCGCTAATCATCCAGTTAAAGACTTGGATTCAAATAGAGTTTTCATTACGAGCCAAAATCATGGATTTACCATTGATTCGAAATCAATTCCTGAGGATGTAAAAATTACACACCTTTCTTTATTTGATGAAACCATTCAAGGAATAGAAACATGCGATAAAAGATGCTTCAGTTTCCAAGGACATCCCGAAGCCAGTCCCGGCCCCCAAGAAATACAAGAATTATTTGATAAATTTTTAACAATGGTAAAAAGCAATGCCAAAAAGAAATGATTTAGATTCTATTTTGCTTATTGGAGCTGGTCCAATTGTGATTGGTCAGGCATGTGAATTTGATTACTCTGGCGTGCAAGCATGCAAAGCTCTTCGAGAAGAGGGATATAGAGTGATTTTGGTGAATTCTAATCCTGCAACAATAATGACCGATCCTGAGACCGCTGACTCAACCTATATAGAACCTATTAATTGGAAGACATTAGAAAAGATAATCGAAAAAGAAAAACCATCAGCACTTTTACCGACAATGGGAGGACAAACAGCCTTAAATACTGCTTTAGATCTGGATCAAAAAGGTATTTTGAAAAAAAATAACGTCGAGTTGATAGGAGCCACTAAGGAAGCTATCGATAAGGCAGAAGACAGAGAACTGTTTGCAAAAGCGATTAAAAAAATAGGTTTAAAGACTCCAAAAGCTGGATTAGCGCATAATCTAGAGGAAGCACTTAAAATCCAACAGCAAATTGGTTTCCCTTGCATTCTTAGACCAAATTTCACTCTCGGTGGCATGGGCGGTGGAATAGCTTATAACTCTGAAGAGTTCGAATCCATATGTTTAAGAGGTTTGGATTTATCGCCAACTTCTGAGCTATATATAGATCAGTATCTCTCGGGCTGGAAAGAATACGAAATGGAGGTTGTAAGGGATAAAGTGGATAACTGCATAATTATTTGTAGCATAGAAAACTTCGATCCTATGGGGGTGCATACAGGAGACTCCATTACTGTTGCACCTGCTCAAACGTTAACGGACAAGGAATATCAAGAAATGAGAAATGCTTCTTTTGCCATTCTCAGAGAAATAGGAGTGGAAACCGGCGGCTCAAATGTTCAGTTCGCTATAAATCCAGAAGATGGAGAAATGGTGGTTATTGAGATGAATCCAAGAGTCTCCAGGTCTTCAGCTCTAGCATCGAAAGCAACAGGATTTCCCATAGCTAAAATCGCAGCAAAATTAGCTGTTGGGTTTACATTAGATGAATTAAGTAATGATATCAGTGGAGGAAATATTCCAGCTTCTTTCGAGCCAACTATTGATTATGTGGTGACTAAAATACCCAGATTTAACTTTGAAAAATTCCCTCAAGCTGATTCCACTCTAACTTCTCAAATGAAATCTGTTGGTGAAGTGATGGCGATAGGAAGTAACTTTGCAGAGTCATTACAAAAAGCTATAAGAGGAATGGAGAATGGAAAGACAGGTTTTGACAACATAGAGGAAGAATTAACAAAGACTAATTTGAGATCAAAATTAATATCTCCTTCTCCTGAAAGACTTTGGTTTATTGGCGAAGCTTTTAGACAAGGTAATTCTCTGCAAGAAGTGCATGATTTAACTAAAATAGATAAGTGGTTTCTTCAAACCATTGAGGAGATTATTTCTGCTGAGAAAAAAATAAATAAAAAATCTTTGTCTTCTAGAGATTTCTTTTTGAATCTCAAAAAAATGGGTTTTTCTGATCAGCGTTTAGCAGCTCTTTCAGCTCAGTCAGAAGAAAAAATTAGATCTTTAAGACAGAAGCTAAATATTAAACCTGTCTTTAAGAGAGTTGATACATGTGCAGGAGAGTTTGAAACTACCACAGCTTATATGTATTCAACATATCAAGACGAATGTGAATCAAACCCAACAGAAGATAAAAAAGTAGTTGTTCTAGGAGGAGGGCCAAACAGGATCGGTCAGGGCATAGAGTTTGATTACTGTTGCGTTCATGCATCAATGGCAATGAAAGAAGAAGGGTATGAAACAATAATGGTTAATTGTAATCCTGAAACTGTTTCAACTGACTACGATACTTCCGATAGATTGTATTTTGAACCAATTACTCTTGAAGATGTTCTTGCAATAATTGAATTAGAAAATCCTTTTGGTGTAATCATTCAATTTGGAGGACAAACTCCACTAAAACTAGCACAAGAGCTAGAAAAAAATAATGTCCCAATTCTTGGAACTTCACCAGATAAAATAGACCTTGCGGAGGACAGAGAAAGGTTTCAACAATTCGTTAATGAAAATAATTTAAAGCAGCCTCCAAATGGGATGGCCTCAAATAAGTCTCAAGCTAAATCTATCGCACATCAAATTGGTTACCCTATAGTTGTAAGACCTTCATATGTCCTTGGCGGAAGAGCCATGGAGATTGTGCATAACGATAATGATTTAGAAAAATATCTGGATGAAGCCATACAAGCTTCTGATTCTAACCCCGTACTTTTGGATAGATTTCTAGATATTGCTACTGAGTTGGATATTGAAGCGATTTCCGATGGAAGCCAAGTTGAAATATATGGTGTTATGCAACACATTGAGCAAGCAGGAATCCATTCAGGCGATTCAGCTTGTTCTCTTCCTCCTTACAGTCTCCCAGACAAAGTTATAAAGAAAATCAAGGATCAAGTGAGAGTCATTGCAAAGGAAATGGATATTATTGGATTAATGAACGTTCAAATGGCATATGCCAACGAGGAAATATTTCTATTGGAAGTTAACCCCAGAGCTTCAAGGACAATACCATTTGTTTCCAAGGCTATTGGACTTCCTCTCGCAAAAATAGCTTCCAAGACAATGATTGGAAAGTCACTTAAGCAACAAAAAATAAAAAATCCTTCAAATTTAAATCATTTTTCGGTTAAAGAAGCAGTACTTCCTTTTGATAGATTCCAAAACGTTGATCCTATTTTAGGTCCAGAAATGAAATCTACCGGGGAAGTAATGGGTATAGGTACATCATTCGCCGAGGCATATGATAAATCTCAAATCTCAGCCGGAACAATTATCCCAGATGGAGGGTCGGTATTTCTTAGCGTTAGAGAGAACGATAAACCTCATCTTGAAGAGCTCGCAACAAGGCTAGATCAATTGAACCTATCTATTGTGGCCACTAAGGGAACTGCTAGAGAGATTCAAAACATGGGGATTAAAGCAAGAATAATAAATAAAGTAGCAGAGGGAAGACCACATGTTGTTGATTTAATTAAAAACAATGAAATTTCTTTGTTAATTAATACGACGGAAGGTAAAGAATCTATCCAGGATTCTTCTTCTATCAGAAGAACTGCTCTAGATAATAAAATTCCATGTACGACAACTTTGCAAGGTGGTTTAGCCATATGCGAGGTCCTAGAAAAGAGACTTGATTGGTCCGTCCAAAACATTCAAGATATTCATAAAAGTATTGAATAAAATTGAACAGAGAGCCAATGACAGTCGAGGGAGAAGAAAGCCTTCGAACGGAATTACAGCATCTAATTACAGATGTTAGACCAAACATTACCAAAAAAATTGCCGAAGCAAGAGAATTTGGCGATCTTAAAGAAAATGCCGAATATCATGCTGCCAAAGAACAGCAAGGTCTTACCGAAGCGAGGATAAGAGAAATTGAAGGAAAATTAAGTGCATCTCAAATTATAGATATCAAAAAAATTGAATGTACAGGAAGGGTTATTTTTGGATCTACGGTATCCATCCTGGATATGCAAAACGATGAAAAAATCAGCTATCAAATTGTAGGCGAGGATGAAGCAAACGTGAAAAATGGAAAAATATCTTATTCCTCACCTTTGGCAAGATCTCTCATAGGTAAAGAAGAAGGAGAAGCTACAAAATTTGAAAGTCCCTCTGGCATCAAAGAGTATGAGATCCTAGAGGTTTCTCACATTTAAATGTCATATTCAGGAGGCGAGCACTTTAATAAGCTTGCTAAGTCCAGAGGGTATAGATCGAGAGCAGCCTTTAAGCTTCATCAAATAAATAACAAATTCAATCTTCTCAAAAAGGGTTGCTTTGTGATGGACTTAGGTAGTTCTCCAGGCGGTTGGAGTCAAGTAGCAAAAGAATTAGTAGGCAATTCAGGAAAAGTATTTGCTTTAGATATCATTCCAATGAAACCCATAAATGGGGTTGAATTTATAGAATTTGATTTTAGGGATAAAGATATAAAGAAATTTATTAATCTTGATTTTAATGTTGTAATTTCTGATATTGCGCCCAATATAAGTGGTATTGCTATTACAGATAAAGAAAACATGCTTGAACTATTAAATAATGTCGTTGATTTCTGTAACTCCTCTTTAATGAAAGGAGGTTCTCTGATAGCAAAATGTTTTGAAAATTCAAAAAATGATCTAAAAAGATCTTTATTAAACCATTTCAGTAACGTAACTTTTTATAAGCCAGATGCATCAAGAAAAATATCTAAAGAAATTTATGTTATTGCACAAAATAAATTGAAATAAGTTATGTCAGATTTTCTAAGAAATATTTTCCTTTGGTTGGCAATTGCAGGTACTACCTTTTTTGTTATTCAAAGTCTTTCGGGTCCAGCAACTTCATCTTCGATGAATTATTCAGAGTTTGTGTCTCTTGTAAATTCAGATCAAGTTTCATCTGTAGAGTTCAAAGGCGATGGATATACACTTGAAGGTACACTTCAAGATGGTTCTCAATTTAAAACAACACGTCCTGTCTATGTGCAAGATAATCAATTGATGGATGATCTTTTCGAACATAGAGTTCAAGTATTAGGCGAAGAGCCACAACAAGAAAGTATTTGGACTCAATTGTTGGTTGCAAGTTTTCCAATTCTAATAATTATTGCAATTTTCATGTTTTTTATGAGACAGATGCAAGGCGGAATGGGCGGCAGAGGTGGTCCTATGAGCTTTGGTCGAAGTAAGGCTAAACTCCTTGAAGGTGGTAAAGTTAAAACTACATTTGCAGATGTAGCCGGGGTTGAAGAAGCAAAAGAGGAAGTGCAGGAATTAGTCGATTTCTTAAGAGATCCATCAAAATTTCAAAAATTAGGAGGAAAGATTCCTCGAGGAATTTTAATGGTTGGATCTCCTGGAACAGGTAAAACTTTGTTAGCTCGTGCTATAGCAGGTGAAGCAAAAGTTCCTTTTTTCTCAATATCAGGGTCTGATTTTGTCGAAATGTTTGTTGGAGTTGGTGCTTCAAGAGTGAGAGACATGTTTGAGCAAGCTAAAAGACAGTCACCATGTATTGTGTTTATAGATGAGATCGATGCTGTTGGAAGACATCGTGGTGCGGGTCTCGGAGGAGGACATGATGAAAGAGAACAAACACTAAACCAACTTCTTGTAGAGATGGATGGTTTTGAAGCTAATGAAGGAATCATCATAATTGCAGCAACAAATAGACCTGATGTTCTAGACCCAGCTCTTTTAAGGCCTGGTAGATTTGATAGACAGGTTGTCGTTCCTTTGCCAGATATCAAAGGTAGAGAGCAAATACTCAAAGTACATATTCGAAAAGTGCCAGTAGATAAGGATGTCGAAGTATCCTTTATTGCAAGAGGTACTCCAGGATTTTCAGGTGCTGATTTAGCTAACTTAGTTAACGAAGCTGCTTTGTTTTCTGCTCGAGCAGGAAAAAAGAAAGTCACTATGGAAGAGCTTGAGTTGGCTAAAGACAAAGTCATGATGGGTGCAGAAAGAAAGTCCATGGTTATGAATGAAGCCGATAAAATTAAGACGGCTTACCACGAATCCGGTCATGCAATTGTTGGAAGATTGCTTGAAGAGCATGATCCAGTTTACAAGGTATCTATTATTCCACGAGGAAGAGCTTTGGGAGTGACTGTTTTTCTACCTGAAGAGGATAAGTACAGTAACAGCAAACAAGAAATTCTCGATAGAATTTGTGGTTTATTTGGTGGCAGGATAGCAGAAGAATTAATCTATGGTGATAAAGGCATTACCACTGGTGCTTCTAATGACATTGAAAGAGCTACGGATTTAGCAAGAAACATGGTCACTAAATGGGGCTTATCAACTGCAATTGGACCTATGAAATACGACGAAGAATCTGACGAACCTTTTCTCGGAAGATCGGCCAGTTCGCAATCTAAAGGAATTTCTGATCAAACTGCAGAGAAGATTGATAAAGAGATCAAGAAAATTATCGATGATTGTTACAAAAGAGCAACCAAAATTCTTAAGGAGAATATTGATAAACTTCATTTAATGTCTGAGTCTTTAGTCGAGTTGGAAACTCTTGATACAGCACAAATTGATGACATTATGGCAGGGGCCAAACCAAGACGAGAGTCAGATGATGATTCTGCTCCAAAGAATACTGGTAAGAAAAGCTCCTCTATAGAAGAACCTGCAAATCAAACTTAATATGCCTTCTTTATCTGGGAGCCTCATAAAAGAGTCTCCTAGATTAATGGGTGTAATAAATCTAACTACCGATTCATTTTCAGATGGAGGTCATCTATTCTCCGGCAATAAGGTTGATTTATCGAAAGCACTTAGAAAAGTTGAAAAACTTATAAATGAAGGCGCCGATATTCTAGATTTCGGAGCTGAGTCCACAAGGCCAGGTTTCACTGAAATTCCTTCTCAAGTCCAAATTGATAGATTGATACCGATACTAGAACAGATTAAGGATGAAGATATTATGATTTCTGTTGATTCAAGGGATTATAAAGTTCTCTACGAAGCTTCTAAATTTGGAATGAAATTCATAAACGATGTATCAAGGAACATATCTCAAAAGAAGTTAAATTTAGCAAAAGAAAAAGAACTTTTCATATGCACAACTCATCATGGGAATAAAACAAAAAAAACATCAAATATTCTTATAGATGTGAATAATTTCTTTCAAGCTAAAGAAAAATCATATCTTTCGAAAGGCATAAATATCAAACAATGTTTTTTTGACCCTGGGTTTGGTTATGGGAAAACACCCCTGGAGAATATATTCATAATGACTAATATAAATTTTTTCAAAAAAGAAAATAGGAAAATACTTACTGGAACTTCAAGGAAGAAATCTTTTGCAGATTTCTTTAAGGATACCTCAAAAACTAAACTATCAGCTAGCTTACTGAGTGGTATAATTTGTGCTCTAGGCGGGAGCAATATAATTAGAAGTCACGAAGTTAAACACCTTCGAGAGGAATTAGAAAAATTAGGTATTTATGAGAGATAGAAAACTAATATTTTTTGGTACCGACGGTGTAAGAGGATCCATAGATAATGAAGTTAATCCAGAGTCAGTCCTTAAACTTGGCCATGCTGCAGGGAGACATTTCAAAAAAAAGGGAATTAACACTTTAGTAATCGGAAAAGACACAAGAATTTCCGGATACATGCTGGAGTCTGCCCTTCAAGCTGGAATTATTTCATCTGGAGTAAATGTCAGATTAGTAGGCCCTATGCCAACGCCAGCAATTTCATATCTGGTATCTACTTTCAAAGGACATGCTGGAGTGGTAATAAGTGCCTCACATAATTCATTTGAAGATAATGGCATTAAATTTTTTGATGAAAATGGCGAAAAGTTATCCATTGAGAATGAAAGAGAAATAGAAAAATTTGCTGAAGAAGCCTATGAATTCGTGCATCCTGAAAATCTTGGCAAGGCAGCAAGGATTAGTGATGCAAAAGGTAGATACATTGAATTTTGTAAGAATACTTTAAGTGAAGATATTTCATTTTCAGGTCTAACTCTTGTCATCGACTCTGCTAATGGCGCTGCCTATGAAGTTGCACCTAAAGTATTTAAAGAGTTAGGAGCCGAAGTTTATTCGATTGCTGATAGTCCGGATGGTTTAAACATTAACAAAGATTGTGGAAGCACCAACATAGATATTTTAAAAGATGAAGTTTTAAACAAAAATGCAGATTTTGGCATTGCTCTTGATGGTGACGGAGATAGATTAATTATTATTGATTCAAACGGTCGAGAATTAGATGGAGACGATATTTTATATGTCATCGCAAAAAATAAATTTGAGTCAAAAATCCATCTTGGCGTTAAAGGTGTAGTTGGCACTCTCATGACAAACAAAGGGTTAGAGAAAGCCTTTAACGATGAAGGTATTGAGTTGGTGAGATCGGATGTTGGAGATAAGTATGTTTTACAAAAGTTAAATGAACTTAACTGGACTCTTGGAGGAGAACAGTCTGGACATATTCTTTGTCTAGATAAATCAAATACTGGAGATGGAATAATCGCTGCGATTCAGTTTCTGCAATCAATTGTAGTTTTAAATAAAACAATACCCGAATTACTTTCAGAGTTTAAAAAATATCCTCAAATCCTTACTAATGTAAAAGTTAAGGATGGAAATAAAGTTTTAAAAAATAAAAAATTACAGAAAGCTCAAAAAAAATCAGAAGAGTTATTAGAAACTTTTGATGGCAGAGTACTGATAAGAAAATCTGGCACAGAACACAAGATTAGAATAATGGTTGAAAGTAATTCTCAGGAAGCAACTTCAGAGCAATCAGCTTTATTAACTGATCTTGTAGAATCAATTTCATGAAGCATTTAGTTGCAAATTGGAAAATGAACTTTGTAAATCTGGATGCATGGCTGAAAGATTTTGATCTAAATAATATCTCAGAAGAAATTAAGCTAGTTATTTGTCCTAACTATCTGGATATAAAAGATTTTTATAAAAAATCATTGGAAACTCACAAAAAAATTTTAATTGGTTCTCAAAATTTATCCTCAGAGACTGAGGGCGCATTTACTGGTCAAATATCAGGAAAAATGCTTAGAAACATTGGAGCTTCTTACTCGATAGTTGGCCATTCGGAGTGTAGGCTTCAAGGCGAAGACGATGAAACTATCCTGAATAAAGTCCAAAAAGCTATAGAGTGTGAACTCATACCTATTTTGTGCATAGGTGAAAATCAGGAGGAATACTCAAAAGGTAGAACAGAAAATAAAATAAAACATCAATTAACTGAAAATTTATTTCCTCTTAAAAACTTATCAAATAGTGTTCTGATTGCCTACGAACCCATTTACGCCATTGGTTCAGGAATAGCTGTCCAAAACGAGCATTTAGAAGAGGTTTCTCTTCTCATAAAAGATTTAGTTAGAGACAATTTAGGCAGAGATTTGACATTGATTTATGGGGGTAGTGTAACTTCAGAGAGCGCTAAGAATCTTGCCAAAGTAGACGGTATCGATGGATTTTTAGTAGGAAATGCTTCTCTTGACCCTAAAGAATTTGCTAATATCGCGCTGAGTTTAAAGTAATGATTCTTTTTTTGATTATCTTCCAAGTGATTTCCGCCATTTTATTGGTTGGAATAATTTTGTTGCAGCACGGTAAAGGAGCCGATATTGGTTCTGCATTTGGCTCTGGTTCTTCAAATCCAATGCTTGGTCCTATTGATTCAACCAATTTATTAACAAAAGTCACTTGGGTTTTAGTAGCTATATTCTTTGTTGTGACTATTTCTATATCAATAGTTCAAAAAAATGAAATTAATAATGAATTTGATTTTCTTATTGATCAAAATAATATTGAACAGATTGAAGAAGAAATTATTCAAGAATTACCAGAATAAGGGCCGAAGTGGTGGAACTGGTAGACACGCTATCTTGAGGGGGTAGTGGACAACTGTCCGTGGAGGTTCGAATCCTCTCTTCGGCACCAATTTACTTGAAAAACAAGCTTTAAAAACCTATACTCGCGCAGTTTAAGAATATTGCGGGGTGGAGCAGTCTGGTAGCTCGTCGGGCTCATAACCCGAAGGTCGTAGGTTCAAATCCTGCCCCCGCTACCATTTTTTTGGGCCCTTTATGGGCTTATTTTATATGTGGTTATGACAAGTACGATAGAAAAGTTAGAAACGAACATTACAAAAGATATTGAATCTTTTGGTCTTTCTTTGTGGGGTATTGAATTATCAGGGAATTCAAGATCAAAATTAATTAGGATTTTTATAGACAAAAAAAATGGCGTTGACATAGATGACTGCCAGAAAGTTAGCAATCAGGTGAATGAATTACTCACCAATATAGAGCTTGTATCATTTGATTATACTTTAGAGGTATCTTCACCAGGGCTGGATAGGAAATTCTTTAAATTAGATCAATTTCATGAATTTATTGGGCATGAGATAAAAGTAAAATTTTATGACGGAAATAAAAAAGTAACCAAAACTGCTTTACTGCTAAATGCCAATGAGGAAGGTATTTTTTTGAAGGATGAAAACGAATTCTTTATTAATTTTGACAAAGTTATAATCGCAAGACTTGAACCAATTTTCGAGGTATCAAATGAATAATGAAATATTAATGGTTGCAGAATCGGTCTCTAACGAGAAAGCATTACCAAAAGATACTATTTTTGAAGCAATTGAATTTGCTTTAGCTAGTGCTGCTAAGAAAAAATATGCTGATGAGGTAGATATTCGCGTGGATATAGATCAACAAACAGGAGATTATGAAACTTTCAGATGCTGGGAGGTAGTAGAAGTTGATGACTATGAAACTTCTGAAATGCACATTCTTATTGATAGTGATGATGCAGAGGAAAAAAACCTTTCTATTGGCGATTTAGTCAAAGAAAAGATTGAAAATGTTGAGTTTGGAAGAATTGCTGCTCAAATAGCAAAACAAGTAATTGTTCAAAAAGTCAGGGATGCAGAAAGGCTTGAGATAATTAAAAAATTCAGATCTTACTTAGGTCAACTTGTTACTGGGACAGTAAAGAAAGTTACTAGAGAAACAATCATAGTTGATCTTGGAGAAGGAGCTGATGCAATTCTCCCTAGATCAGATTTAATACAGGGAGAGATATATCGCATTGGAGATAGGGTCAGGGCTATTCTTGAAGAGACTGTTCGTGAAAATAGAGGATCACAATTAACCTTATCTCGAGGGTCAAAAGAGATGCTAGTTGAATTATTTAAGCTTGAAGTTCCTGAGATAGCTGAAGAAGTAGTTCAGATAAGAGCTGTGGCTAGAGAACCTGGGGGAAGGTCTAAGATTGCAGTTAAAACAAACGATACAAGAATTGATCCTGTTGGAGCATGTGTGGGAATGAGAGGAGCGAGAGTTCAAGCAGTTTCAAACGAATTAGGTAATGAGAGAATTGATATTATTGTCTGGGAGGATGATCCGGCAAAATTACTTATAAACACTTTGTCACCAGCTGAAGTTACTTCAATAGTTTTAGACGAAGATGCAGATAAAATGGAAGTTCAGGTCAAAGATGAAAGCTTGGCTCAAGCAATAGGAAGAAATGGTCAAAATATTAGATTATCCTCAGAACTAATTGGATGGGACATTCAGATTCGAGGAGAAAATGAAGATAAAGAATCTTTTGGGTCTGATCAAGCTTCAAATACTCTTGAAAAATACTTAGATATTGATACTTCTACTTCAGAAATTCTGATTTCTAATGGTTTTGAATCAGTGAACTCTATTGCAGAATCTGAAATATCGAAACTTTGCGAAATAGAAGAGATTACAGAAGAAATTGCCGAAATGTTAATTGAAAGAGCTTCTGATGCACTGATTGAAATTGCTCTTTCAGATATGGAAGAAGCATTTGACTTTAATTCATTAGAGGATGTCGATGAAGAAATTGCAAAAGTTCTTTCAGATAATTTATCTAGCAAAGATGAGCTAGCTGATCTATCTGTTGATGAATTAGTAGAAATGACCAAAATAGATGAAGAATTAGCTGCAAAAATTATTATGGATGCAAGATCTGATTGGTTTGAGGAATAAAAAATATGGATGTAAGTGATTTAGCAAAAGTCATAGGATACGAAGTAGATTCATTGTTAGAAGCAATAAATCAAGCAGGTCTATCTCAATCATCTGCCAACGATAATATTTCTACGGAAGATAGAAAAAAAATTCTTGAACATATTAAGAGCACTAAGAAAGGTTCCAAGAAAACTATTTCTATTGCTAAGAAAACAAAGACTGAGACTAAGAATGATGAAGGACAAATCTCTATAACTAGATTTAAATCCGAGAGTCAATCTGCTAAGGAAAAAAATCCATCAGGAGATCTATCTGGAACAATTGATTTTGAGGCTGCCGAAAAAAGGAGAGTCCAAGCATCAAGTGATAAGAAGGCTCAAGATGAAGAAAGAGAAAAAAGAATCAAAGATTCGTCTACAAAGGTAATAAGGAAGACAAAACAGGAGCAAACAAAACAGAGCAAAGAAAGCACTTCTCCAAAAAAATCAACTAAAACTCAGAGAAAAAATCTAAAAAGTCCTGCTAAAGATTCAAAACTAGATAAAAAAGAACAAGAAGGTGAAAAGTTTTTAGAATCTCAACTTGCATCAGTCCAGAAATTTGAGAAGCCTGCAGAATTTATTCAGAAAGAAATATCAATCCCTGAAACTATTTCTGTAGCTGAGCTTGCCAAAGGACTTTCCGTAAAGTCTTCTGACCTCATTAAAGCTCTTATGAATAATGGAATTATGGCTACTGTGAATCAGTCTCTTGATCAAGAAACCGCAGTTCTTATAACCACTGAACTGGGCCATGTAGGCAATCCGATTCAAGAAAATGAAGCCGAGGAAAAAATGCTTGAGGGATTTGCTCAAGAGGGAGAGCAAATTGCAAGAGATGCCATTGTCTCTGTACTGGGACATGTTGATCATGGAAAAACTTCACTTCTTGATTACATAAGAAATTCTTCCGTTGCAGATAAAGAAGAGGGAGGCATCACTCAAAGCATAGGTGCTTATCAAGTATCAATTGAAGGCAAGAACCTCACATTTATTGATACACCAGGCCACGCTGCATTCTCAAAAATGAGAGCAAGAGGAGCAAATTCTACAGATATTGTTGTTCTTGTTGTTGCTGCTGATGACGGCGTCCAACCTCAAACAGTGGAAGCGATAAATCACGCCAAAGCTGCTGGTGTGCAAATTGTGGTTGCAATAAATAAAATTGATAAACCAGAAGCTGATGTAGATAAAATAAAAGGGGATTTAGCTAAGGAAGAACTTGTTGCAGAGGATTGGGGTGGTGATATCCAAATGGTTCCCGTATCAGCTCAATCCGGAGAAGGAATCCCTGAATTATTAGAAACAATTTTCTTAGTAGCAGAAATTATGGACTTGAAGGCATCTTTTGTAGGGCCTGCAACTGGAGTAGTTTTAGAATCTGGCGTAAAAAGAGGTGAAGGAGCAGTTGCTACATTATTAATTCAACAAGGGAGCCTAAATACAGGTGACTTTATTCTTGTAGGAGATCAAACCAGAAAAATTAGGGCTCTAAAAGATTTTAATGATAAACCAATTAAAACTGCACAACCTTCCTCGCCAGTATCTATATCAGGTTTGGAATATCCTCCATCAGCTGGGGATCAGTTTTATGTATTAAAAGATGAAAAAACAGCAAAAAATCTATCAGAAGAAAGAGCCACAAAAGAAAGAGAAAAAAGACTTTCTAGAATGGGTTCTTTAAATTCTGAAAATATATTTGCAAATGCTGATGGAACAAAACCTTCAATAAATCTTATTCTTAAATCAGACTCTAATGGAACATTGGAAGCTCTATCCGGTTCAGTTCTCAATATGAAGATAGATGAGGTAAATTTAAAGATTGTACTCGATGGAGTGGGCTCTATTACCGAAAATGATGTCAACTTAGCAATTGCATCGGAGGCAACTATTTTTGGTTACAACGTGAGAGCTGATACCACTGCACTCAACTTGGCAGAAAGCGAAGGTATAGAAATAAAGTATTTCGGAATAATATATGATTTGCTGGATTCAATTAAAGCTTTGATAGAAGGATCTTTAGAGCCAGAAATAAAAGAAAGACAGTTGGGCATCGCAGAAGTAAAAGAATTATTTAAATCACCCAAATTCGGCCTGATAGCAGGTTCAATGGTTACTGATGGAAGCATCATGGCAAATAAACTCGTAAGAGTTCTAAGAGATAATATTGTAATTCATGAAGGAAAATTAGACTCTCTAAGAAGATTTAAAGATGAGGCTTCAGAAGTAAAAAGCGGCACTGAATGTGGAATAGGAATTACTAATTATACTGATGCAAAAGTTGGCGATGTCATTGAAGTGTATGAAAGAGAAGAAATAGCCAGAAAACTTGAATCTTGACAAATAAATACTCATTTAAGAGGTCTGACAGGATTGCAGATCTTATATTTAGGGAAATTTCTAATTTAGTTCAAACGCAGGTAAAAGATCCCCGACTAGAAAATACCGTCATCACTAAAGTAGAGATGTCTGACAATATGAAGATAGCCAAAATCTTCTACAGAAATTTGATATCTTCTTCCGATCAAGCAGATTTAGAGAAAGGTTTTAAAAAGGCATCAGGCTTTTTAAGATCAAGTCTTGCAAGAAATTTATCTTTGAAAAGAGTTCCAAGTCTGATTTTTATTTTTGATGAGCTAAATATTTATGATTAATGGCGTACTTCAAATTGATAAGCCAAAAGCTGAGTCATCTGCTTCTTATATAAGAGGACTATCTAAATTAGATCCAGAACTAAAAATTGGACATTGTGGAACTCTTGATCCAATGGCTACTGGAATATTGATAGTTTGTCTTAATCAAATGACCAGATTTGCTTCCTATCTGAGCTCGTCTGAAAAAACTTATCATGCATGCATATACTTTGGGAAAAAGACTAGCACTGGTGACTCTGAGGGGGAGATAATCGATTCAAAAGAATTTTCATTTTTAGATTTCTCTTCAAAAGATGTAGAAAACACAATTCAAAAATTCCTGGGTAAATCAAAACAAAAACCTCCAGCATACTCAGCCTTGAAACACAAAGGAAAATCTCTTTATGAATACGCAAGAAAAGGCATAAAAATAGACAAAGACGAAAGAGAAATTTTTATATCTTCAATAAAACTATTATCCATAATGGGAAATGAAATTAATATTGAAGTCTCTTGTAGCTCTGGAACTTACATAAGATCCTTAGCAGAGGATATCGGTGAACTATTTAATTGTCCTGCATATTTGAAAGATCTTAGAAGAACCAGATCAGGGAATTTCTATGTTAAAAATGCAATCAAACTCCCTGAAGAAAGTTTACCTATCGATAAAATAATTTCACCAAATGATGCACTTAATTGCTTTAATGAGATACAATGCGCGCCAGATATAGTAGATAAATTAAGAAACGGCCAATTCGTTGAATCTAACTTGAAATATGATTCTTCGACTATTTTAAGGCTAAGGGATTCCAAAAGGGGATTCATTGGATTGGTAGAATATAACGAAGGTTTACTAAAACCAAAACGATTCCTAGAAAATTTTCTATCTACATCTTAAAAACTAGGAGGACTCATTGAGTTTAACAACAGAACAGAAAAATGAAATTGTAAGTAAATTTGCCGTATCGGATGGAGATACTGGTTCACCTCAGGTTCAAATAGCTTTATTAACTGCGAATATTGAATCGTTACAAAAGCATTTTAAAGATCATGCGAAGGATCATCACTCCCGTCAGGGACTTATAAGAATGGTGAATTCTAGGAGAAAATTATTAGATTATCTCAAAGGAAAAGATCCCGAGGCTTATTCTTCTGTTCTAGAAGCACTGAATCTAAGAAAGTAATTTAGATTCAGATTTATAAAGGAAATTAAATGTTTGAAGAGACTTATGCGTCAGTTACAACAAATGTAGCTGGTAGAGAAATAAAATTAGAAACAGGAAAAATAGCACGACAAGCCACAGCATCTATCATTGCTTCTTCTGGCGATAATCAAGTTCTAGTAACTGTCGTTGCTGGAAGAGAGCCAGAAGGCCAATCTTTTTTTCCACTAACAGTAAATTACACAGAAAAATATTATGCTGCAGGAAAGATTCCAGGCAGTTTTTTTCGTAGAGAGGGTAGACCAACTGAAAAAGAAACACTTGTCTCAAGACTTATTGATAGACCTTTAAGACCTTTATTTCCAAAAGGTTATTTTCAAGAAGTACAGGTAATATGCACAGTTTTATCTGCTGATAAGAATGAAAGTCCGGAGATTATTTCTCTAATTGGAGCATCTGCTGCTTTGGCGATATCTGGCCTTCCTTTTGAGGGTCCAATTTCTGCTGCAAGAGTGGGATTTGTTGATGGATCATATGTGCTCAATCCTGATAATGAATTACTTGAAAAATCGATGTTGGATATGGTTGTTGCTGGAACGAAAGATGCTATTTTGATGGTTGAATCTGAGGCAAAAGAACTTTCAGAAGATCAAATGCTCGGAGCTGTTTTATTTGCTCATCAAGAAATGCAAAAAACAATTACATTAATTGAAGAGCTCGCTTCAAAAACCTCTATTCCTGAAATTGAATATTCTATAAAAGAAGATAATTCTGAATTAAAAGAAAAAATTATAAATATTGTAAGAGATGACCTAGTGAGTGCTTATTCGATTCCAGAAAAGGCTAAAAGACAGGAATCAGTCTCTCTTGCTCGAGATAAAATGAAAGAGAGTCTTAGCGATGAAGATTTGGAAGATGAAAACGCTGTTTCTGGATATTTCAAATCAGTAGAATCAGAAATAGTAAGATCTAGGCTCCTTAACGGAGATTCAAGAATAGATGGAAGAGACCTTGATACAGTGAGACCAATAGATATAGAAGTTGGATTTTTAAATAAATCTCACGGTTCTTGTTTATTTACGAGAGGTGAGACTCAATCTATTGGTGTTGCAACACTAGGTGGGTCCAGAGATGCTCAATTGATTGATGCTCTAGAAGGTACAACAAATGATCCCTTCATGCTTCATTATAACTTTCCTCCATTTTCTGTTGGTGAGGCAGGTTTTATAGGGGCGCCAAAAAGAAGAGAAATCGGTCATGGAAAATTGGCACGAAGAGCTTTGGAAGCAGTTTTGCCATCTCATGAAGAGTTTCCCTACACAATAAGGGTTGTATCCGAAATAACTGAATCGAATGGCTCTAGTTCCATGGCAACAGTTTGTTCTTCAAGTCTATCAATGATGGATGCAGGAATTCCTATTAAGAAAGCTGTGGCAGGAGTAGCTATGGGACTTGTTCTTGATGGCGATGATTTCTGCGTCATAACAGATATTTTAGGAGATGAAGATCATCTGGGAGATATGGATTTTAAGGTAGCAGGAACTTCAGATGGAGTAACGGCTCTTCAGATGGATATTAAAGTTAAAGGAATATCAGAAGAGATAATGGAGGCAGCTCTTGAGAAAGCACAGATAGCAAGGACTCACATCCTTGAAAAAATGGACTCTGTATTGGACTCACCAAGAAAAGAACTTTCTCCAAATGCCCCGCAAGCCGTAAATATGACTATTGCAAAAGATAAAATTAGAGAAGTGATTGGAAAAGGCGGTTCGGTAATTAAAAGCATTACCGAAAAATCTGGTGCAAATGTGGATATTAATGATGATGGAGAGATTAAAATATTTGGCGATTCACCTGAATCAAGGCAATCAGCCATAGACCTTATTAATCAAATTGTTGCAGATCCTGAAGTCGGTCACATTTATACCGGAACTGTAGTTAAAATTGTCGATTTCGGAGCTTTTGTTTCAATAGATGGTGGAAAAGAAGGCCTAGTCCATGTCTCAGAAATCATGGAAGAAAGGGTTGAGAAAGTCTCTGACTACCTTGTTGAAGGAGAAGAAGTTGATGTTAAAGTCATTGGTATTGATGACAGAGGTAGGGTAAAACTTAGCATCAAAGCAGTAAATTCACCGGAAGAAACTACCGAAGGATAAATCTGGTGGCTATGGGTAGACTTGAACTACCGACCTCTGCGTTATGAGTGCAGCGCTCTAACCAGCTGAGCTACATAGCCAAAGAAAGAGAATTCTCTTAGTCTGATCATTAAAAGTCAAGCAACAAGCTATACATTGAATCTGAAGTGAACTATGTCTCCATCTTCAATGATGTATTCAGAACCTTCGGATCTTAATTTTCCTGCCTCTTTAGCTCCTAGCTCACCATTAAACTCAATATAGTCTTCATAGGAAATGGTTTCAGCTCTGATAAAACCTTTTTCAAAGTCTGTATGAATTGTTCCTGCAGCTTGAGGAGCCAGAGATCCTTTTTTTATTTCCCAGGCTCTTACTTCTTTTTTTCCAGCCGTAAAAAAGGTTTGAAGACCTAAGCTATCAAATGCTGCTCTGATCATGACGTTTAATCCAGGTTCTTCCAGACCTATATCTCTCAGAAGATCATCTTTGTCATCTCCAAGTTCAGCTATTTCAGCTTCTAGTTGATTGCATAGACCAATGACTTGAGAATTATTTTCAGAGGCGTACTCTTTAACGGATGAATAAAATTCATTATCTTCAAGGCTATCATCTATGTTTGCAACATAAATAACAGGTTTGATTGAAATAAGATTTAAGCCTTTAAGTTCAGCTAAATCGTTATTTTCAAAATTTATATTTCTTAAATTTTCTTCTTTGTTTAAAAATTCCAATGTTTTTTCATAAACTTCTAAGGTAAAGAGAAGCTTTTTGTCACCACTTTTAGCTTTCCTCTTAATATTTTCAATAGCGTTTTCAAGAACTTCCATGTCAGCAAGGATAAGTTCAAGTTCTATCGTTTTTATATCATCTAGAGGAGATATTTTATCTTTGATATGAATTATGCTTTCATCTTCAAAGCATCTAACCACATGGATGATTGCATCTGTTTCTCTGATGTTTGCAAGAAACTTATTGCCTAAACCTTCTCCCTTGGAAGCTCCCTCAACAAGACCCGCTATATCAACAAATTCAACAGTTGATTGAATTATTTCTTCAGGATCTACAATTTCAGCTATTTTGTTTAGTCTGTTGTCAGGTAGATTTACTATTCCAACATTAGGATCAATTGTACAAAATGGAAAATTTTCAGCTTGTATGCCAGATGACGTTAACGCATTAAATAAAGTAGATTTGCCTACGTTAGGCAATCCAACAATCCCACATTTAAGTCCCATTATTTTTTTGAATGTAATTGCGTCAAAGCTTTTTCCCAATCATCAAAAGCAACAAGTTCAAAAACTTCCAAAGCATTATGCATCGCTGTAAGTTTATTTTTTCTTTCGCTAGAAGATCCTTTTTTTACGACAAAGGAATTAACTTTTTTTGTATCGCCTGGATGACCTATACCAATTCTTAGCCTCTTAAAATCTTTTTTACCAGACAAGCTCTGCATAATATCTTTTAAGCCATTGTGACCTCCATCTCCTCCAGAGAATTTTAATTTTGATACTCCAGGAGGAAGATCTAGGTCATCATGAACAACAAGAAGATTTTTTAATTTTATATTTTCCCCTTTTACAGTAGGAGCAACGCTTTTTCCACTTTGATTCATAAACAGGGTAGGGATAGAAAGGATGACTTCCATATCCTTCAATAGAAATTTTCCTATAGAAGCTTTATATTTTTTCTTTTCTGTTAACTCAACATCATACTTTTCACAAAGCATGTGAACGAAATCAGTTCCTGCATTATGTCTTGTATTAGCATACCTTGAGCCAGGATTTCCTAACCCAACTACTAAAAAGGTTTCCATAAATTAGTTATCGTTAGATTCTTCTTCTTGAGACTCGTCTGTTTGAGATGAATCAGCAGAAGCTTCAGCATCGTCTGTAACTTCTTCACCATCTTCTCCAATCACAGGATCATCATCAATTTCAAGTGAAGCTCTGGTAACAGAACAAGAGAGAACAGGTTGATCTTGGAGATCATTCAATACGCTGGTCAGTTCGACACCTTCGGGTAAGGAAATTTCTGACATCATCACAGATTGATTCAATTCAATGTTTTGAGTGTCGATTTCAATAAATTCTGGAAGAGAAGCTGCAGAGCATAAAACTTCTACTTCGTTTCTGAGGTGAGAAATCATACCGCCTTGTTGTTTGACGCCAACACAAATATCCTCATTAATAAATTTTAATGGGACATTAACAGTTACTTTGGTATCTTTTGAAACAACAAGGAAGTCAACGTGTGAAGGTCTATCATTTCTCGGGTTTCTTTGAATATCTTTCAATAAAACCTCAAAAGGGGATCCATCAATATTCAAATCGATAACTTGGGAAAAAATACTTGGGTTTTCAAGAATTTTCTTAAGATCTTTCTCCAAGACTTTAATATTTGAAGATTTTTCTTCTCCGTAAATAACCCCGGGGACTATTTCAGAAGATCTTAAGCTTCTTGAATTTGCCTTACCTGTTTCTAGTCTGGATTCACCAGATATAGTTATTTTTTCGCTCATTTTTTATAAAAACATTTCACTGATTGATTCTTCTCTATTCACTCTTGTTATAGCGCCTGCTAATGTTGAATCCATAGAGACAACCTTTATTTTCTTACAATTTTCAGCCTCTTTTGAGAGCGGAATTGTATCAGTTACTATCAATGAGTCTAGCTTTGATTTGGATATTTTTTCAATTGCAGAACCAGAAAGAACTGGGTGAGAAATATAAGCATAAACTTTTTGAGCGCCTTGTTTTTTCAATGCATCGGCAGCATTGCAGAGAGTTCCTGCTGTATCAATTATGTCATCGATAATAATGCATGTTTTTTTCTTAACGTCCCCAATAACATTCATAACTTCAGATTCATTCGCCTTTTCTCTTCTTTTATCAATGATAGCTAAATCAGTATCCCCCATATATTTTGCTAGTGCTCTTGCTCTTACAACACCACCTACATCAGGAGAAACTACAATTTGGTTTGGATATCTTGATCTGTTTATATGATTTAAGAATGCTTTTGTAACGTAGATATTATCCACAGGTATATTGAAGAAACCCTGTATTTGGTCAGAGTGTAAATCCAGAGTCATGATTCTATTTGCGCCAGCGATCTGAAGAATTTCAGCAACTAGTTTTGCTGAAATAGGCACTCTTTCAGATCTAACTCTTCGATCCTGTCTGGCATAACCAAAATAGGGAATCACTGCGGTAATTCTGGAAGCAGATGCTCTCCTTAAAGCATCTATCATAATTGATAACTCCATGAGATTTTCATTTGCAGGAGAACAAGTTGATTGGATTATGAATACATCCTTTCCTCTGACATTAACGTTTATCCTTACATCTGACTCACCATCGCTGAATCTCTCAACTTCAGCTTTTCCTAGATTTTTACCAAGTTTTTTAGCAATTTTTCCAGCTAACACATTGTTAGCATTACCTGAAAATAAAATAAGATTTTTAGCAGGCTTTAACATTTTATCTGGCTGGGGTGGTAGGATTCGAACCTACGCATGGCGGCATCAAAAGCCGCTGCCTTACCGCTTGGCCACACCCCATTATTTATTAAGTTCATCATATATCGGAGACTTGTCTAAACTTCTTGTCACAAAAAACTTACAGTTAGTCGGAACTTTCGTTGCAATTGTATACGCCTCTTCTGAAGAATTAAAATTTAAATACATTGAAGAGCCAGTTCCAGATAATTCTACAGTTCCATATTGAGACATGAGGTTAAAAATTTCATTTATTTCTGGATATACTTTTCTTGCAAAGTACTCAAAATCATTTTTTAAATGTTTTGGAAAATCTGTCTTATTTTCTTCATAAAACTTGAATGCATCAGCCGTGGATATTTTTATATCTGGATAGATAATTAAATAATAGTTTGTCTCTATTTCAATAGTTTCAAGTAATTCGCCTCTTCCTTTAGCAACAGAATTTTCTCCTTTTATGAAGAAAGGAACATCGCTTCCTAGACTAAGTCCAATTTTTAATAACTTACTATCTGGTAAATTTAATTTAAAAAGTTTATTTAGAACGATCAATGTAGAGGCACAATTTGAACTTCCACCCCCTAAGCCTGCACCAATTGGTATATTTTTCTGTACTTTAAATGAGAAATCAGATTTTTCATGACATAAGCTTTTCATCAAAAAATAAGCTTTCGTAATTAGATTATCTTCAGTTTTAATCTCATCATTATTGATATTAAGTTGGAAATTTTTACTTTCTTTTATTTCAAGATAATCATACAAAGATATTAATCTGAACTCAGTTTCAAGATCATGATAGCCATCAGGTCTCTTAGAATTTATTTTTAGACCAATGTTTAGCTTCGCTGGACAGGAAATTTTCATTTATTTATCAAAATCTTAAGTTTATAAAATGGATTAGTTGCAACTAATTTATCCGTATCTTCTTGAGCGTCGGATATTTTTTCAACAAGGATAGAATCTTCTATTATTTTTAGGAGTTTGCAGTCTCCAGATAAGCAATCTCTATAGTACCAATCCACTACAGAATAAAGTGTAAAAATTAATTTATCATTCTTTTGAATTATTTCTTCTGCTTTGCTTCTGAAAGAATTATTGACTAGTAATTGATATGTATTTTTATTTTTGAACTCAATGCTGAATTTTGGATAGAACCTACTACTTTTAAAATTTATTATTAATTTTTCTTTTTGTTTTAAAAAACTGACTTTTCCGTTTAGGAAAGATTCACTTGTTGTAAATGAAAAACTTGCATCTAAAAAATCTCTATCATTTTTTGAAGTAATTAAGTCATCTTTAACTGTTGCACAAGATGAAAGATAGGATACTAAAATAAAAATAAGTAGAATTGACCACAGGATTGAATTTTTATTCATCTTTTAAAAATTTTATAAATGTTAGATTCGATAAAAACAAGATTAACTGAGATTAAGGATAATTTCTCTGATATTCAGACCAAATTGAGCATGCCAGATGTAATAAATGATCAAAAGCAGTATGCATCTTTATCGAAAGAATATTCCAATTTAAAACCTATTGTAGAAAAATTCGAAGAGTACATTCAGTGCGAAAGCAATATTTCAAGTGCTGAAGAAGTCCTTAATGAATCTGATATAGATTTAGCGGAGTTAGCAAAAGAGGAAATTAAAGAAAATAACGAAAGAATTTCTGAGATTGAAATAGAGCTGAAGAATCTTCTTATACCTGTTGATGAGAATGATGATAAAAATGTTTTTGTTGAAGTTAGAGCCGGAACCGGTGGCGATGAGGCAGCACTTTTTGTTGGAGACCTTTATAGAATGTATCTAAGGCTAGCAGAAAGAAATAGATGGAAGAGTGACCTTATTTCGTCAAGAGAAAGCGAGCAAGGTGGATTTAAAGAAGTTGTAATAAAAATTTCTGGAGAGAATGTTTATAAAAAATTGAAGTTTGAATCTGGGATACATCGTGTCCAAAGAGTTCCTTCAACTGAATCACAAGGTAGAATTCATACCTCGGCATGCTCGGTAGCTGTTCTTGCAGAAATAGAAGATGTTGAAGAAGTCGAGATAGATAAGTCTGAAATCAGAACTGACACTTTTCGTGCCTCTGGTGCAGGAGGACAGCATGTTAATAAGACAGATTCAGCTGTGAGGTTAACCCACATTCCGACCGGAATAGTCGTTGAGTGCCAGGATGATAGGTCTCAACATAAGAATAAAGCAAAAGCACTGACTTTGCTTGGTGCAAAGCTCAAAGCAATGGCAGAACAAGAACTGACTCAAGAGCAAGCTGAAAAAAGAAAAAATATGGTTGGGTCAGGAGATCGATCTGAAAAAATTAGAACATATAATTTTCCTCAAAGTAGAATCACTGATCATAGAATTGAATTTTCGGTTCATAATTTGGATGGTTTCCTAGATGGTGAAATGGAAATCATGATCTCAACGTTATTGGAAGAAAATCAAGCTAGATTATTATCAAACCTTGAAAAAACATTCTCGTGACGAATCTTCGAAAGTTATTTTCAATTTCTAACCTACCAACATTAGATAAGGAACTGATTTTGTGTCACATCCTCAAAATTGAAAGAGTTGATCTTTATAAAAAGTCTGATATCGAAATTCAAGCTAAAACAAACAAAGCCTTTATCGACCTTGTAAAGAAGAGAGAAGAAGGTTTTCCTTTGGCATACATAACAGGCATAAAACCTTTCTGGGATGATGAATTTCAGGTTAATGAAAGCACGTTAATCCCAAGACCAGAGTCAGAATTATTAGTAGAAACAGCCATCTCTTTTGATTTAGAGAATTGTTCACTTCTTGAGCTTGGAACAGGCTCTGGAGCTATAGGTATGTCTATAGCTAAAGAAAAGCCTTTTTGGACTTGTACCTTAACAGATAAAAGTTTTGAAGCTTTATCTGTTGCGAGAGAAAACATGAAAGCTCTAAATCTAAAAAACTCTGTTCTAATTCAGCATGATTGGCATAAAAGATGGCTTTTTGAGCCAATGGATTTGATAATTTCTAATCCACCATATATTTATCGTAATGATTTAGATGGTGATGAGGATGGAATTTGGTTTGAGCCACCATTAGCACTTTTTTCTGAGAAAAAGGGACTGGCTGACATTAGTACAATCGTAAAAAATAGTGTTACTTTCTTAAAAGAAAATGGGAAGTTGCTTTTAGAACATGGATTTGATCAGAAGGATCCTATTAATAAAATGGCAAATCAAAATGACTACAGTGATGTTTCTTTTTTAAAAGATTTGAATGGAAAATGGAGAGTAGCGTGTCTAACCAAGTGAACTTTAGTGAAAAAGAGCTGATGAAATACAGCAGAAACATCATGCTTACTGACATAGGGGTTGAGGGACAAAAGCTACTAAAAAATTCTACTGTCACTATTATTGGGGTTGGTGGTTTGGGATGCGCCTGCTCGCAGTATCTGGTTGCAAGTGGAATTGGAAACTTAAACCTCTTTGATCCTGATCAAGTTGATCTAAGTAACTTACAAAGGCAAATTTTATTTCGTGAAGAGGACTTAAATTCTTTTAAAGTCGATGCTGCAGTTACATCTTTACTGAGACTTAATCCAGATGTGAATATAAAAAAATTCAGACAAAGTTTTGAAAAAAATAGTGTTCCAGATGAAATAACAAAGAGCGAAATTGTTATAGATTGTTCTGATAATTTTGAAACAAGAAGGTATACAAATAATTATTGTTATAAAAATAAAATACCCTTAATTTCAGGTTCATGCATTCAGTGGAAAGGGCAGCTTATGAAATTTGATTTCCAAAATGATAGTGCATGTTATGAATGCTTATTCGAAGATACATCTTCGGAAGACTTAAGCTGCACAGAATCAGCAATATTTTCTCCAATAGTAGGGATAATTGGGTCAATGTTAGCTTCAGAATCAATAAAAACAATTACTAAGGTATCCAAGAACTGCCAAATTTTCCAAGATTATGATTTCAAAGATAATTTAAGCAGGGAAATATCTTTTAAAAAAAATAACCAATGTAAAATTTGTGGTAAGTGTTAATGATGAAAATCAGAGGTTTCATAGAAGGTTTTTATAATAGAAAGTCAAAAAAGAACGATTATGGTTTTGAGAATAGTAATATTACCCATTACATTTATGCGCCAAAAGAAGATTCTTACATCAGACAAAAATGGCGAATAAAAGATAAATCTCTTGAAGTACGAGGCATTCCCAAAAATATAGCTCAAGTATATACATTATCTCCAGGAGCAGACTTTAATAGAAAATCTAAGAAGGACTTTAACTTTCTGCTTTCAAAGTTTAATTTTGCCATTGATAAAGGATTTTCCGAGGTAGGTTTATTGTTTGATGATATTGATATAAATAACATTGGAATAGAATCTGATGATAAGGATTTAGGAAAATTTCACGGCGAATTAATTTCAGAGGTAACTACTAAGTTGGGTCTTAGTAATGGATGGTTTTGTCCATCTATTTATTGCGAAAGCTTTTCTAAAAAAGGAATTCAAAATGATAAGTATCTCGAAGGAGTATCAGAAACCATAAATAATGATTTATTTTTTCTTTGGACGGGTCCAAAAGTAATTAGCGATTTTATTTCTCAAGACCACCTCAAAGAGCTAGGTCAAGTAATAAAGAATCCTGTGGTCATTTGGGATAATTTTTATGCAAACGATTATTGTCCTACAAGGCTTTTTTTAGGCGATATTACGGGCAGGGATTTTTTTAGAGGTAATCCTTATGGGCACGTTATTAATGGCACCGGCCACATAAACACTGATGAATTTTTAATAGGTAAAGTTTTTGATAAGAAAAAAAAGATAAATTTACCCAGTGAACTACTGCCTTTGTTTGATAGTCCATTCAAAAATATCAAGAAATCTGAAATCAATAGAATGATTAGAAATTTTAAAGATATTAAGAAAGCAGTTTTTGAGACTACAGATGATAATTTGTTTTTGGAATGGAAACCTTATTTAGTGCAAGCCTTAAACGATATAGAGCTAATAAAAAATTTTAAATCTAAGCAGACTATTGAAACTTACTTACATCGAAGATATTCTCCATTAGTAAGTCAGACTTTCAATAAATATTAATCAAAAGAGGTAATTATGCTGGGTAATATGATGACTGAACCTTTGCTCATCTCAGGAATTCTTGAGCATGCAATTCAAAATAATTCTAAAACTGAAATAGTAAGCAAGAGAGTTGAAGGAGACATTCATAGATATTCTATTTTAGATGCTGCAAAAAGATCAAAGCAGCTTGCCAATGCTTTAGTTAACTTAGGAGTTAAAGAAGGCGACGTTCTCGGCACAATGGCTGTCAATGGCTACCGACATTTTGAACTTTATTTTGGAATCTCTGGGATTGGAGCAGTATTGCATACTTTAAACCCCAGGCTTTTTCCAGAGCAGATAGATTTCATTGTTAATCATGCTGAAGACAAGTATCTTTTTATTGATCTTCCTTTTATACCAATAATTGAGGCAGTTGCTAAAAATTTAAAAAATGTGAAAGGCTTCATTGTTTTATGTGATAAAGAAAACCTTCCTAAAGATTCAAAGCTAGAAAATTTGATGTGTTACGAAGAATTAATTAAAGATGAAAGTGAAGAGTTTGATTGGCCAACTTTTGACGAAAACACAGCATCTTCTTTGTGTTATACGTCTGGCACAACAGGAAATCCAAAAGGAGTTCTTTATTCTCATAGATCTACAATACTTCATGCTTGGTACTCAAGTGCAGGAAATGCAATGAATCTAACTTCAAAAAGTGTGGTCCTCCCAGTGGTTCCTATGTTTCACGTTAATGCCTGGGGAGTTCCTTATGCAGCTAGTATGCTTGGGTGTAAATTAGTATTTCCTGGTCCTTTCACTGATGGAGAGTCTATTTACAACTTGATTAACGATGAAGGAGTAAATAATTTGCTTGGTGTTCCCACAGTATGGCTCGGATTACTAAATTATTTAGATGAAAAGGATATTACCCTAAAAAATGTAAATTCAGTATTGGTAGGTGGATCTGCCGCTCCTAAGTCGATGATAAAAGACTTCCAAGAAAAACATAACGTTTTTCTTTTGCATGGGTGGGGAATGACTGAAATGAGTCCTCTAGGGACATTAAATCAAGATACAGCAGAGATGGATTTAATGGAGTTAGATGATCGTTATGAGCTTCAAACCAGTCAAGGAAGAGCAATATATGGATGCCAAATTAAAATTGTAAATGATGAAGGAAATACTTTACCTAACGATGGGAAAACTTTTGGCAGGTTAATGGTTAAAGGACCAGCAATAATTGAAAGATATTACAAGTCATCAGAAAGTGCTTTAGAAAATGGTTGGTTTGATACTGGAGATGTATCAACTATTTCGCCAGATGGATACATGAGGATAGTAGATAGGAGTAAGGATGTAATCAAGTCTGGAGGTGAGTGGATAAGTTCTATTGACCTAGAAAATACTGCCCTCGGATGCCCTGGAGTTTTAGAAGCATGTGTCGTTGGAGTTGCTCATGAAAAATGGGATGAGAGACCTCTACTGTTTGTTGTTAAAAATTCTGACGAATGTACAAAAGAATCTGTTTTGGAGTATCTTTCTGATAAAGTTGCAAAGTGGTGGTTGCCTGATGATGTGATCTTCATTGATGAGTTACCTCACGGAGCAACCGGAAAACTATTAAAAACAGGTTTAAGAGAAGATTATAAAAATCATTTAATTACGAAAGGAGATTGAAATGGCGGGATTAGTACCAGCAGATACTTTAAAAGATTACATAGGAAAAGATATGGGTACATCAGATTGGTTGGAAATTGATCAAGAAAGAATAAATCAATTTGCTGATGTAACGTTAGATCATCAATTCATTCATGTCGATGAAGAAAAGGCAACACCATTATTCGGTTCCACTATTGCTCATGGTTTTCTTTCATTATCTTTGATGGCTGGAATGCCTGCTCCTCAAGTAGCTCCAGATAATATGAAAATGGCTTTTAATTATGGTTTAGATAAGGTTAGATTTCTAACTCCTGTAAATGTTGGCTCAAAAGTTCGAACAAAAGCTACTTTGTTATCTGTAGATGATAAAGGAGATGGAAGGTATCTAGTTAAAAATGAAATAAAAATGGAAATTGAAGGGCAAGAAAAACCAGCATATGTAGCTGAAGCTCTTACTATGTATGTGACTTAGACTAATTTCTTTTTTAGAATCTCATTTACCAGCTTAGGATTGGCCTTGCCTTTGGATTCTTTCATTACCTGGCCCACAAAGAATCCGAATAAACGATCTTTTCCTGAAAGAAACTGCTCTTTTTGATCAGGGTTATTATTTATAACTTTTTCTATTATCTCTTCAATCTCGTTGTCGTCTGATATTTGCTCTAAACCCAGGTCTTGAATGCTTTTGGAAACCGATAAATCTGGATTTTCCCATATATTTTCTAGAACCTTTTTCGTAGCTTGCCCAGAGATTTTTTCTTCTTTGAGATAAGTCAGTAGTTCGGCGAATTTGATCGCATCAACTTTTGAGTCGTTAGCTTCTGCGTCAAATTTATTTAATATGGCTGAAAAGTCTCCTAATATCCAATTGGCCACGAGCTTAGGATCATCAATATTAACCAAGGTTTTTTCAAAGTAATCTGCAAGTTCTAGATCATATGTAAGATTCCTCGCATCATATTCTGATAGACCTAATTCATTTATAAACCTTTCTTTTTTTTCATCAGGCAGTTCTGGCAATTCATTTTTGATCCGTTGGATTTGATCAGATGTTATTTGAATAGGGATTATGTCTGGTTCAGGAAAATATCTATAGTCGTTAGCTTCCTCTTTCGATCTCATTGATCTAGTGGTGTTATTTATAGCATCATACAGCCTAGTCTCTTGAACAATTTCTTCTCCTTTCTCCAAACAAGAAATTTGGCGTTTTATTTCAAAATTAATTGCTTTTTCGACAAATTTGAAAGAATTTATATTTTTAAGTTCTGTTCTTGTACCTAATTTTTTATCTCCTTTCTTCCTTATAGAGACATTTGCATCGCATCTCATTGAACCTTGAGACATATTTCCATCAGAAATTTCCAAAGCACAAACTATAGAATGAATTTTTTTTAAGTAAGCAACCGCTTCATCAGAATTCGACATATCTGGCTCAGAGACAATTTCCAATAAAGGTGTGCCAGCTCTATTAAGATCAATCGCAGTCTCATTTTCAAATAGATCATGTATCGACTTGCCCGCATCTTCTTCGAGATGAGCTCTTGTGATACCAATAGTTTTGATCTCTTGATCTCTTAGTTGAATTTCAATTGATCCTTTGCCAACTATTGGATCATCAAGTTGACTTATTTGATATCCTTTTGGTAAATCAGGATAAAAATAGTTTTTTCTAGCAAAGCCTACTTTCTCAGCAATCTCCGCATTGATAGCAACTCCAAACTTAATTGCCTTTTCAATGGCTTTTTCATTTAAAACTGGAAGAGTGCCAGGCATGCCAAGATCAACTTCGCATGCTTGAAGATTTTGATCAGATCCAAATTTAGTAGGAGCATTAGAAAATATTTTAGATTCTGAGTTCAACTGAACATGAATTTCTAGTCCGATAACACTTTCCCAATTATTTGTCATTTTTCACCTAACTGAAATTTATTTGAAATATTTAGAAGCGAGGACTCCTCTAAAATGTTTCCTATGAATTGTATTCCAAGGGGCATATTATTCTTTTCTCCAAATGGTACAGATGTAGCAGGCAAACCTCCAAGGTTTGCAGGAATAGTAAAAATATCCTGTTTATACATTTCAACAGGATCAGTTATTGAACCTAAATCAAAAGCTTCTCCAGATGTTGTAGGTAACATTACTGAAGTAACATCTTTGAATGCATTAACAAAATCACTTGAAATCAGGTTTCTAATCTTTTGTGCCTTTTTGTAGTAAGCGTCGTAAAATCCTGAAGATAAGCAATAAGTTCCAATAAGTATCCTTTTTTTTGTTTCGTTTCCAAAACCTTCTCCTCTAGATTTAAAATATAGATCTTCGAGATTTTCAACGTTCTCAGCTCTGTATCCAAATCTGATCCCATCATATCTAGATAGGTTAGCAGAACATTCAGCAGGGGCTATTACGTAATAAACGGGTAATGATAATTCTAAATTTGGCAATTCAATCTCTTTCGTCTTAATTTTTAATTTTTCTAGCCTCTCGATGGCTTCACCATAATTTTTTGATAAATCTTCATCTCCAAAAGAATGAATTAAATCAGTAACCAAACCAACAACATGCTCAAATTCACTTGATTCACAATCTTCAGAAAAATTGGGAACTTCCGCTTTTATCGAAGTAGCATCTTTTGAGTCGTACCCTGATATGCATTGAAGAGCAATCGCCGCATCTTTAATATTTTTTGCAAGTATTCCTCCCTGATCAAGACTTGATGCAAAGGCAATCATTCCATACCTAGATACTCTTCCGTAGGTTGGCTTAATTCCTGCTATACCGCAAAATGAAGCTGGTTGTCTTATAGATCCTCCTGTGTCAGTTCCAGTTGAAAAACTACTGAAGTTTGCGGCAACCGCTGCTGCAGATCCTCCAGAAGACCCTCCAGGAGTTTTTTTAATGTTAAGCGGATTTTTTACTGCCCCATAAAAGCTTGTTTCATTTGAAGATCCCATGGCAAATTCATCCATATTTGCCTTTCCTAGACAAATTGATCCAGCTTGTTCTAACTTTTCTACAACTGTTGCCGAGTAGGGAGGATAAAAATTATCCAACATTTTTGATCCACATGAAGTTTTGATACCTTTAGTACAAAAAATGTCTTTGTGTACCATGGGTATTCCATTTAAAGGAACATCTTCTTGGCTCTTTTTGGACCCATCAGACTTTTTTGCTTCCTCAAGCGCTTTTTCAAAATCATTGGATACAAAGATATTGAGATCTTCTTTATCTTCTATTACCGAAATATAATTTTCTACCAGCTCTACGGAAGAAAATTTCTTTTCTCTTAAGCCATCTATCTGCTCTTGAAGTGTTAATGTTTCCAAATTCATTTATTCAATAACTTTAGGCACGAGGTAAAATCCGTCTTCAGTTTTATTTGAAGTTTTTTGAAGACTTTCTCTGTTGATATCTTTTGAAACTACATCTTCTCTTAAATTAAAATTATCTTTTATCGGATGACTTAGTTCTTCTATTTGATCGCAATCAATTTTATTGATTTTATCAATCATATTCATCGTCAAATTAAGATCCTCCTTCAATTTATCTCTCAGATTATCGTCAATTTTAATCTTAGATAATTTCGAAAGATTTTCTAAAGTCTTATCATTTATAGTCATTTTTTTAAATTTTATTTTATTGCTATTTCTTGCCCCTTCGACACAGCATTGATACGATTCGCTTATAAAACGAGAAAGCAATGGTACTAAAATATTTTAGAGGATTATACTCCAATGATTTATCAATTGATCTTGGAACGGCAAATACTCTTGTTTACGTCCGAGATAAAGGAATTGTCCTCAATGAACCAAGTGTAGTTGCCATTAGAAAAACTGAAGGGGCAAGAACAGTAGTAGCAGTTGGAACTGAAGCAAAAAGGATGCTTGGAAGAGTACCAGGAAACATTGAAGCAATAAGACCGCTGAAAGATGGAGTGATAGCAGATTTTCAGGTTACTGAGAAAATGCTTCAACATTTTATTCAACAAGTTCATGGTGATAACTTTATGCGACCTAGCCCGAGAATTCTTGTGTGCGTACCTTGTCAGTCAACACAAGTGGAGCGAAGAGCAATCAGAGAGTCTGTGCTTGGAGCTGGAGCAAGAGAAGTAAGATTAATAGAAGAGCCTATGGCAGCTGCAATTGGAGCAGGACTTCCTGTAGAGGAGGCTTTTGGATCCATGGTAGTTGATATTGGTGGTGGTACCACTGAGGTTGCTATTCTGGCACTTAATGGAGTGGTTTACTCAAATTCACTAAAAACTGGTGGAGACAGGCTTAATGAATCAATAATTTCTTATTTAAGAAGAAAATATGGAATTCTCATTGGTGAATCTACTGCTGAAAGAATAAAAGAAACTATTGGATGCGCTACTCCTGAAAGTGAGTTACAAGAGATGGAAATCAGAGGGCGTAATTTAGCTGAGGGTGTGCCTAACACTCTTTCTATTTCAAGTTTAGAAGTTTATGAAGCAATGTCTGGCCCTCTATCTTCTATATTGCAAGCAATTAAAAATGGTCTTGAGCAATCTCCGCCTGAGCTGAGTTCCGATATATCAGAAAGAGGAATTGTTTTGACTGGTGGAGGAGCCTTACTCAGAGACCTTGATGTTATGATCTCAGAACAAACAGGTATACCTGTTATCCCAGCTGATGATCCTCTTACTTGCGTTGCAAGAGGAGGGGGAGTTGCCTTAGAAATAATGGATAAATACGATATCGATCTTTTATCAACAGATTAATAATCCCTTATGGCCAAGGAGCATAAACAAGCTGTAATTGCTCAAAAAGCCATTTTTACAACTGGCTCCATGAGGCTTTCCAGAGTGGTTCCATCTATACTCTTTGCCATTTTAATTCTCGCAGCTGATGTTCGATTTAATGTAGGTGAAAAAGTAAAGATTTATGTTGGCTTTGCTACTGAGCCTATCATTTATATACCTCAATTTGTAAGAGGAGGATGGATTTCTTTTTCTGATTATTTCAAGGATAGGGAAATATTACAAAATCAAATACTACGCTTAGAAAAAGACGTCGATGATCAAAGATTCAATCTTATAAATTATGAAAGGGTCCTTCAGGAAAATATAGAACTGAAGAAATTACTGGGATATCAAGAAAAGACTAGTAAAAAAGAGTTCATCTATGGCGAAATAGAAGAGATAAATTATGCTCCTAAACCTTCACTAACTGTGGGGATTGATAGGAGTCAAAAAGCTGATCAAATGGTAGCATTTAATTGGACGGGCTTGATAGGATCGGTAGAGTTATCAGCAGGTTCCAAAGTTGAAATTAAACCAATCTTTGCTGAAGATTCTCAAATTCCTATAAGGAATAGAAGGACAAATTCAAACATGATTTTGGTTGGAACTGATATGCCTCAGAATTTTTTAATTAAAGGATTAAAGAAAAACGAAGATATTGTTCCAGGCGATAAACTTGTAACATCCGGTCTTGGCAAGAAATATCCCAAGGGAATTGATGTAGGAATAGTTAATAAAATTTCAGCAACATCAAATAATGAATTTTTAGAAATAGAGGTATTAGGAACTTCAGAATTTAGTTCTGGAGATCAAATTTTGTTAACTTTACCGTAATGGCTTATTTTTCTTCAAGAAATCCTAATAAGACTTTTTCCACTCAGTTAGCAATTGGCATTTCATTAATATTTGGAGTTTTTTTGCAATCGCTCTTAAATTTCTTTTCATTCGAAATTTATGGATCTTCCATTCCAATTACTTTAATGATTCTAATTTATTGGAATATTGCTTTACCAAAAAATATTGGTCTGTCTTGGTCATTTATTGCAGGGATTCTATTAGATTTGAATCTGGGATATTTTTTAGGAACTCATGTAATTTTATTTTTATTTATTTCTTATTTAACTCAAAGATATTTTCATCGGATTAGAGCTATGTTTCAAATTCAACAATCTCTCTTGATAGCAAGTATCGTATTTCTTTATCTTTTAAGTCTTTATGTTTTCTTTCAGGAATTCAGTTTTTTTGTCATCCTTGCAATTATATTAAATAGTTTGATCTCAGCTTTTGTATGGCCTATTTTATTTGGATTATTGAGGATCATCAGAAGAAAATATACCTATGCGTAAACGATAGATGCGACTCCAAGGAAAGTAAAAAAACCAACGATATCTGTTACTGTTGTAACTATTACTCCACCGCCAATGGCAGGATCAAATTTTAATTTTCTTAATACCAGAGGTATGGAGATACCTGACAAGGCTGCTGCAATTAAATTGATGGTCATAGAGAAGATAATAATTAAAAAGATGTCAAAATCTTTAAACCAAAATGAAGCTATCAAACCTAAAATTATTGACCAAAAAAGACCGTTCCAAAAAGAAACAATTAATTCTCTTGATAATATCCATCTTAAGTTGCCTGAAACTATTTGACCTAATGCCAAGCCCCTTACAGTAATTGCAAGAGTTTGAGTTGCAGCAACACCGCCCATACTGGCAATAATTGGCATTAAAACTGCTAAAAATATGACTTTTTCAATAGTGTCTTGGAAGAGATTAATAACTGAAGAGGCAAGAAGAGCTGTTATGAGGTTTGCACCCAACCACAATCCTCGAGATCTTAAAGCTAAGAAGGTTTCTTGAAAAGTATCCCTACTTAAACCTGAAATTTGTCTGAAGGGCTGATCAACTTCTTCTTTGATGGAATCAATGACATCATCAATGGTAATTCTTCCTAAAAGTTCACCATCAACGTTAGTGACTGGAGCAGAAATTAGATGATTACGTTCAAATAATCTATCTACTTCTTTCTCTGAGTTCGTAGCAAGCAAAGAATGAAATTTTCTGATCATCAAGTCTTCGGCTTTCTCTGAACTTTTAGCGGATAAGATTTTAGTAAGAGGCAAATTTCCTCTTAAAATATTATTTCTATTCACAACAAAAACTTTATCCATATCCTGGGGGAGCTCATCTCTAATCCTGAGGTAACGTCTTATCACTTCAATAGTATGAGAGGGTCTTACCACTACAACGTCAGGATTCATCATTCTTCCCGCAGTACCTTTTGCAAAAGAGAGATCTTTACTGACAAGCCTTCTGTTTTGGCTTGACATTGCTTTCAAAACATCTCCAATTACCTTTTCAGGCAATTCCTGAATAATTTCAACTATTTCATCCGCTTCAAGCTTTTCTGTTACTTGAGCAACCTCAGTTGCATCCATACTAGATAGGAAGAATTCTCTTACCTCTACTGATAACTCATTTAATACTTCTCCTTCGACATTAAAATCTACAAGCTCCCATAAAATCCTTCTGTTGTTAGGGCTGCTTGATTCCAAAGCTGATGCAATATCAAAGGGCGACATGCTATTAAACATGCCTCTAATAAGTTCAAATCTTTTTTTTGTGAGTTGTTTTTGGATTTCTTCAGAGAGAGAAATGTTGCTTCCTTGGATCATCTCAAGAAATTTTAAGTTAAATTTTCGCCTAAATATATTTGTTGTACCGTATTATTCTCTTTAATACTGGAAGGATTACCCGATGCAATTATTTCTCCATTATTAATCACCGAAATATTGTCACAAATATCCATTGTTGCTTGAGCATTGTGATCACTTATAACGACACCGACATTTTTGGCACGTAGTTTTGAAATAATATTTTTGATTTCATTTATTGTTAATGGATCAATCCCTGCAAAAGGTTCGTCTAATAAAATAAATTTAGGTTCAAGAGCAAAAGCTCTGGCTATCTCTAGTTTTCTTCTTTGGCCGCCTGAAAGATTTTCGGAGATTTGTTTCTCTAGACTAAAAAGATCAAATTCTTTCATTATGCTTGTATATTTATCTTCTATTTCAATATTTTTGAACTTTGTCTGCAGGGCAGCTTTGATATTATCTGCAACTGATAGTTTTCTGAATACAGATGGTTCTTGTGGCAAATAAATTATTCCTTTTGAAGCTCTAAAAGAAATATCCTTGAAAGTAATATCGTATTCATCAAGAAAAATTTTCCCTGAGGTAGTCATCTCCAAACCAGAGATTAAAGAAAATAAAGTAGTTTTCCCTGCACCGTTAGGTCCCAGTAGCCCAAATACTTCAGAGCTTCTTATTTGAAGATCGATCCCGTGTAAGATTTCTTTTTTCTTAAAGCTTTTTTTAATATTTTTGAGTTCAAGAGTTTTCACTTTTGATCCCCAAATTTTCCGAATTTAAAATGCTGTTATTTTTATAGTCAAAGACGATATCTTCACCAGAAATATTTTTGCCATCAATAAAAATGCTTGATGTTCCAGAAAGATATAAAAGCTTTCTTTTTAAATCTATCTTAATTTCATCAGAAAGCCCTTTAAAAATATTCTTTTTAGAAAAACTTATAGGATTTCCTGACACAGAAATTAATTCATCAGATAGAGAAACTTCTTTCCCTGAAAAGGAAATATCATTGTGGTTCAAATTCAGATTTTTTGAACTTAAATACTCTTTATCAATGTCTACAAAAACTTTTTCTGCAAAAAGGTCTATCTTTTCTTTATCTTTGATAAGGATCAAATTTATTTTTTCTGATAGATCAAACTGATTACTCTCAAAGAAAAAAACACCCTTATTTGCTGACAACTTTACTAGATAGCTATCCTTATTATTTATCTCAATTTTAGGTTTGAAGATTGATAAGTTATTGGAATTAGAGAGAGCATTAATCATCTCGCTTTCGATGGTGTAAAAAATTTCTTTGTTTTTTGAGGAAGATCTAATTTCAATTTCTTTTGCATTAAATATTGAAGAATTATTGTCTTTTGAGGAAAGAGACTCATTTTCAATTGTTATAAAAAGAAAAGAGCCTGTAAGAGCTAATGCTAGGACACAATAAACAATTAATCGCCATCCCATCAAAATACTCGTGATTCATTTAACTCATGCATTCTTATGACGCCTATGACCTTTTTTTGTTTTTTTACAACTAAGCTATAGATTTTATTCTTGGACATAATCTCTCTGGCTAAGTAGGCATTTTTATTATGCTCAATACTTTTAAAAGATTTTGTCATTACTTTTGATATTGATAAATTTCTTATATCGATTTTTTTATTTAAAGTTCTTCTCAAATCTCCGTCAGTGAAAATTGCATTAATGGATTGTTTTGAATTTTTCACTAAACAAAACCCCAAGCCAAATTGTGTAATGACTTTAATTGCTTCTAATATCGAGGTATTTTCTTTTACGATAGGTATTTCTTTAATATCAATCATTAAATCTTTCGCAAGGAGAAATCTTTTTCCTAATTTCCCCCCAGGATGATTTTCAGCAAATTCTTTTGGACTGAATCTATTATTTTTCAACAATGCAATAGATATTGCATCTCCTAACATGAGCATAAATGAAGTGCTTGTTGTTGGCGCTAAATTATTTGGACAAGCCTCTTTATCTACTTTTGCCTCAAGATGTACCAGGGAATTTTTGGCAATAGAGGACTCTTCATTTCCAGTAATTGAAAGAATATTCTTTGTCTTTTTTATAAGACCGCTAAGTATCAGAACAATTTCATCGGTTTCACCAGAATTTGAAATTATTAAAATTCCATCATTCTTAGAAATGGCCCCAAGATCACCATGGCTTGCTTCTGATGGATTGATAAAAAAAGAGGGTGTGCCAGTGCTTGATAAAGTAGATGAAATTTTTGCAGCAATATGACCTGATTTTCCTACACCCATTAAAACTAATTTACCTTTAAGCTTTTTTATATGGTTGCAAATTAAATTAAAATCTTTTTTAGATAAATTATTTAATGAGTGATTTATTGATGAAATTTCATCTCTAAAAGTTTTTTTTGCATGAATGAAAAAGTTATCTGCAGTCATTATTTTTAAATTTCAATTAAGAACATATAGTAAACTTACTAATCATGATAAGGAAATTTGCTTCACAGATTAATTTTATATTAATTGCATTGATGTTATTGATTCATCCTGTCTCCGCAGATGATGAATTAGATGATTATGTCAATAATCAACATGAAAAAATATTTTCATTCTTAAAGGAAAATGCAGAAATGTTAAGTGAAAACAATCGAATCGATCTCATAGAGAAAGAATTTTCAGGGCTTATTTCTATAAGCGAAATATCCAAACGGGTTATGGGTAAGAAATATTTCATGAGTGCTACAGAGGAACAAAGAAAAAGATTTAATAACAAATTCAAGGAGACTTTTTTTAACACTTATTCGAGCGCCTTAAGTAATTTAGAGGACCAAAAAATTGAAGTCATAGGTCATGCTCATCCAAAGGATATGCCGAATGCAGCAATTGTAAGAGTGAGAATAACATCAGGCGAGGATTCATATGATCTCAACTATCAAATGATAAAAAAGAAAAATAGATGGGGAGTTATCAATATAATTTTCAGCGGAGTAAATATCGTTTCTATTTTTAAAACTCAATTCTCATCTCTTGCTTCTGAATATCAAGATGATCTTGATAAAGTAATAGATGGCTGGGAAATTTCAGATATTAGGCAGAATTCTTAAATGGATAAATTGGTAGTCGAGGGCGGTTTTCAGCTTAACGGTTCTATTACATCATCCGGAGCAAAAAATTCTGCCTTACCTATCCTGGCTGCATCAATACTCCTTGATGATCCAATAATTATAAGAAATATTCCTCATCTTAATGATGTCACTACTATGCTTGAATTGCTTGGTTCCATGGGTGTCGACATGACTTTATCTGAAGACATGGAAGTAGAGCTAGATCCATCCGGTTTGAATGATGTAGGTGCAAGATATGAATTGGTTAAAACAATGAGAGCTTCCGTGCTAGTTTTGGGGCCACTTTTAGCAAAAACTGGCTACGCGAAAGTAGCTCTTCCGGGTGGATGCGCAATCGGGAGTCGTCCAGTCAATCTTCACATAGACATAATGAAGAAAATGGGATCAGAAATTTTTATAAAAGATGGATACATTGAGGCAAAGTCTAACGGTAGGCTTAAAGGTTGTGAGTTTCACTTTGATCTAGTAAGTGTTACTGCAACTGAGAATGCTCTGATGGCTGCATGTTTGGCTGAGGGAACTTCAATCCTTAAGAACTGCGCAAGGGAACCTGAGGTATCTGATCTTGCAAATTGTTTAAATGATTGCGGTGCAAAAATATCTGGGATTGGATCTGATGAACTGGTCATCGAAGGAGTAAAAGAGCTACATGGAACATCCTTCTCAATAATGCCTGACAGAATTGAAACCGCAACTTATTTAGTTGCAACCACTATGACAGGCGGTGAAATTACTATTAAGAACTGTAAACCAAACTCATTGGGTGCAGTCATAACTAAATTAGAAGAGGCTGGCGCAAATATAGTGTGTAAAGAGAGTGAAATTAACTTAAAAATGAAAGAGGAATTACCAAAATCAACCTCTCTAAGCACAGCGCCGTTTCCTTCATTTCCAACAGACATGCAAGCACAATTTATAGCCTTAAATTCCATTTCTAATGGGTCTGCAACAGTGACAGAAACAGTATTTGAAAATAGGTTCATGCATGTAAATGAGCTTATAAGAATGGGAGGAGATATAGAACTGAGAGGAAATACTGCCTTTATAAAAGGTAAAGGCAGGAAATTAATCGCCGCTCCGGTAATGGCAACAGATTTAAGAGCTTCAGCTAGCTTAGTGCTTGCAGGTCTTGTTGCAAAAGGAGAAACTTTAGTTGATAGGATTTATCACATTGATAGAGGATACGAAAGAATAGAGGAAAAACTTAAGCTTTTGGGTGCAAAAATAGAAAGGATTTCAGCATGATATTAATTGGATTACCAAAAGGAAGAATCTATAAAGAAATAAGGCAGTTACTGGAGAACTCTGGAATACATTTAAAGGAAGATAAAAGAAAATTAATTTTTGGTTCCTCAGAAAAGAATATTCAGTTTTCTATTCTTCGAGGTTGGGATATTCCTAAGTTCGTAAGTTATGGAGCAGTTGATATTGGAATCGTTGGAAAAGATGTTCTTTTGGAAACGGAAGAAGAAAATTTTTTTGAAGTTCTAGATCTAGAGATTGGAAAATGTAGATTATCTTTGGCTGCTAAAGAAAAAAAGGTCAGTGAATTAGCTGGATCTACTATAGCCTCAAAATTTCCCAAAGAAACAAATAATTTTCTATCAGAAAACTTTATAGATGCTGAAATAATTGAATTGAAAGGATCTATTGAAATTGCTCCCATTTTAGGAATATCGGACTTCATTGTTGACTTAGTTAATACAGGCAATACTCTGAAAGAAAATGGATTGAAGGAACTTAAAGTTATAAAGGAGATTTCGACTAGGATGATTGTCAATAAATCAAAATTTAGAACGAAAAATAAAGAAATTAAAAAATTTATTCAAAGGATTAAGAGTGATTAAAAAGATCGAAAGCCATTCTTTAGAAGATTATTTATTAAAAGAAAAAAATCTTCAAAATGAAAATGGCATCACAGATGCAGTAAGAGAGATAATTCAAGATGTTAAAGACTCTGGAAACGAAGCATTGCTTAAATTTATAAATAAGTACGAGGGAAAAAGACTTAAATCTATTGATGAAGTTTTATTTAATCAAGATTTTTTAGAGGATAAGTTCAATTCCTTGAGTGATAAAGATAGAAATATGTTGATCTACATGGCTGACAGAATAGAAAAATTTCACAATAACGATGTTAGATTATTTGAAGAGCTTGAAGATGACACGTTAGAAAAGTATGGATATTTTTTGAGGCCTATAGATAAAGTAGGCCTGTATGCTCCGGGAGGAAAAGCGCAGTATCCTTCTTCTGTTCTGATGACGGGTGTTTTAGCTAAGCTGGCAGGAGTTAATGAGATAACCGTTATGTTTCCTGGAAAAATTGATGACTTGAATCTTATGTTTGCGGCTTCTCATTTAATCGGAGCAAAAAGTGTTTTAAATTCTGGTGGGGCGCACACATTAGCTGCTGTTGCATTCGGGACTGAGTCCATAGGAAGAGTTGATAAACTATTTGGACCAGGAAATAGCTATGTTTCTGAGGCAAAAAGACAACTTTATGGCGAGGTAGGAATTGATTCTCTAAACGGACCATCTGAAGTTGCAATTATTGTTGATGAAAATTCTTCAATTGAATATGCAGCGAAGGATTTTTTAGCTCAAGCTGAACATGGTGAGGACTCTAGGTGTTTTCTAATATATCTTCCAGGCTTTGATTTAAATCAGTTCAATGAATCGTTAAAAAAGAATCTATCAACATCAAAAAGAAAAAAAATTATCAATGAAGCCTTAAAAAATTGTTGCTCAATTGAAGCCTCATCATTAAAAAATGCTATTTCGTTATCGAATTTAATTATCCCTGAACATTTAGAAATTTTGATTGATGACATTGATTTAAATCAGATGCCAGTAATCAAGGCCGGTGCAATTTTTATCGGAGCCGAGGCTTCTGCAGTAATGGGAGACTATTGTGCAGGACCATCACATGTTATTCCTACCGGGGGTCAAGGAAGATTTAGTTCACAAGTTTCATTGAATGACTTCTTCATAAAAACTTCCTACATAGTTACTTCAAAAAACTCCTATAAAAAAAATGGGTATAAAACGCTTCTCAGTGAGTCAATAAATATTGCTGAAAGCGAAGGTCTCTGGGAGCATGCCAATGCTCTAAAAGAGAGAGATAATTGACTATCTTTTTGTTTCTTTAAGGATTTTAGAATAACTCTCTGATACAACATCAATTGGAATCGCAAAATTTAAACCTTGATTCCCACCGGTTGTCGATTCAATGAAATTAATGACGCCTAATAAATTTCCATTTGAATCAACCAACGCTCCACCAGAATTACCAGGATTGATTGAGGCATCAGTTTGTATAAACGAACCTTCCTTGTTAATGAACTTTCTGCCGATCGCGGAAATTATTCCCATGCTGACTGATTGTCCAAGCCCTTGAGGGTTACCAATCGCATAAACAGTTTCACCTATATTTATATCTTCTATTTTTCTTTTCCTTTGAATTGGTGAAATATTTACAGTTTTTTCTACTAATTTTAATACTGCTAAATCATTGTCTCTATCTATGCCTATAATTTCAACTTCGTGATTTGATCCGTCATAAAATTCAACAAGAAGTTTTTGTTTCAATTTAATTGAATTATTCAAAACATGCAGATTAGTGATTACGTGACCGTCATCGTCAAAAATTACTCCAGATCCATCAGGGAAAAAGCCTGTTTTGATGACTTGTTTCCATCTTCTTAGACCTAACGAAGGAGTTTTTTCTTGCCATTCTCTCCACCGACGAAGACTCCAAATATTTACAACAGATGATGCAGATTTTTCGAAGTTAAATGCTCTCGAAGAATATTCATTTTTATCTCCAAAACCTACTAAAGTTAGGAAACCATACCCTGCAAAGGTTCCCAGTAATATCCATATAGATAGTGTGTAAAAAGAGCGCATTTTTTATTATTCAGAGTTGTAAATTATAACCTCTCTAATGTATCATTCACGCGCCTTATACGTTAATTATGGATACGAAATCTTACAAATTAGATTCACTGGATAAAGGTTGGTTGTTAGTAGACGCTTCCGACAAAACTTTAGGTCGTTTAAGCACTAACATTGCAAAGATTTTAATGGGGAAAAATAAACCTGAGTATACCCCTCATAATGATGTTGGAGACTATGTAGTTGTGATAAATGCTGAGAAAATAAAAGTAACTGGAAATAAAAGCGAGCAAAAAATGTATTACCGACATACCGGTTATCCTGGTGGAATAAAATCTCAAAATTTTAATGACCTAATTGCTTTATATCCGGATAGAATAATTACCTCTGCAGTCAAAGGTATGTTGCCTAAAAATAAACTATCTAACTCAGTTATAAAAAAACTCAAAGTCTACAAGGGAGAATCTCATCCGCATAGCGCTCAAAATCCTGTAAAACTCGAGATCTAAAATAAAATATGAGCGATAATCAGTATTATTCAACCGGCAGAAGAAAAACTTCAACAGCTAGGGTTTATCTTAGTTCTGGCAGAGGCTCCATATTAGTTAACGATCTACCATTAGAAGAATATTTCGGTCGAGAAGTAGCTAGAATATTGGTCAAACAACCGATAGAGCTAGTTGAGATGGTAGATAAATTCGACTTGAAAATTTATGTTTCTGGTGGCGGATATTTTGGCCAAGCAGGAGCTATAAGACACGGACTCTCCAGGGCCCTTGTTAAATATGACGAATCTCTTAAGCCAGTTCTTAAAGAGGCCGGTTTCCTCACAAGAGATTCAAGAAAAGTAGAAAGGAAAAAGGTAGGTTTAAGAAAAGCTAGAAAAGCTCCTCAGTTCAGCAAAAGATAGAGTTTATGCAGCCAAAATCTCCTCCGAACCCAATAAGACGACAATTACTAACCTCAATCACATCCTTGCTTGGATTTGTGGGTGTTGTTTTTGCAGCTATCCCTTTTCTAAGTGCATTCAAGCCTAGTGCTCGAGCTGAAGCTGCTGGAGCACCTGTAAAAGTTAATATAAGCAAGCTAAGTCCAGGAGAATTAATGACTGTGGAATGGAGAGGGATGCCTGTATTTGTTTACAAGGTCTCAAGCGAAGCTCAAAACGCTTTATCCGAAGATAAATCCAAATTAGCTGACCCTAATTCAGATCAACAACAACAACCGGATTACGCACAAAACGATACAAGATCTAGAAAAAAGGGTATCGCCGTTGTAAAAGGAGTTTGTACTCATTTAGGCTGTGCCCCAAAGTTTTATCCAGAAGCCACCTCACAGGATTTTGATCCTAATTGGCAGGGTGGTTTTTTCTGTCCATGCCATGGATCAAAATTTGATCTCGCTGGAAGAGTTTATGCCAATGTACCTGCCCCAACCAACCTTGAAGTCCCACCTCATTATTTTGAGACCGATTCTACGTTGGTAATCGGTTCCGATGGAGCAAGTTAATGACAACTGATACTAGAACGAAACGTTTCCTTAGTTGGATAGACTTTAGATTTCCTTTAACTGAAGTTTTCGAAAGGCATTTATCTAAATATCCAGCACCCACTAACCTCAATATTTGGTATCTCTTTGGATTTCTTCTTATTGTTGTATTGGCAATGCAAATTGTCACAGGTCTTTGGCTGATGATGAATTATACAAATTCAGCAGAAGAAGCTTTTTCTTCTGTTGAATACATCATGAGAGATGTAGAGTATGGATGGCTTATCCGTTACATGCATGCTGCAGGAGCCTCAGCATTTTTTGCACTTATCTATTTGCACATGTTTAGAGGAATGATGTACGGATCCTATCAAAAACCTAGAGAGCTGATATGGCTCGGAGGTTGGTTTACTTATCTTATTCTAATGGCTGAAGGTTTCACCGGCTATGTTCTTCCTTGGGGTCAAATGTCGTTTTGGGCTGCTCAAGTTATCATTTCGTTGTTTAGTTCAATACCTATTGTAGGGGAAGATTTGGCAACATGGATAAGGGGTGATTATTTGGTATCAGGAATTACTCTATCAAGGTTATTTGCATTTCATGTAGTCCTGCTTCCAATATTACTAATTGCAATTGTTTTCTTTCATATTCTTGCACTTCATGAAATTGGTTCTAATAATCCTGATGGTATAGACGTTAAAAAACATCTTGATGAAGATGGAGTTCCTTTAGATACAAAACCATTTTTTCCTTACGACATTAGCCATGACATTTTTGCGCTCGGCGTATTCCTGATCATATTCTGTTCAGTGGTCTTCTTCTTTCCAACTGGTGGTGGGTACATTATCGAATATGTAAATTATGAGCCAGCTAATCCTCTTTCTACTCCTGCTCACATCGTTCCATCATGGTATTACACTCCGTTCTATGCCATGTTGAGAGCTGTGGATTTTCCTCTATTCGGACTAACTGCAAAATTCCTTGGGTTTGCTACCATGATGGCTGCAGTTGCTATTTTTGCTGTTCTACCTTGGCTTGATCGAAGCCCCGTGAAATCGATCAAATACAAAGGGATATTAAGTAAAACTTTCTTAGGAATCTTTGTGGTAAGTTTCTTTGCTCTTTGTTACTTGGGTATGGTTCCACCCACAGAGACAAAAACACTGTTATCAAAAATTTTCACATTAGGTTATTTCTCTTATTTTCTATTGATGCCAATTTATACAAGGATAGAGAAATGCAAACCTGTTCCGGAGAGAGTAGCAGAAGCATGAAGCTATTAGTTTTTTTAGCATTTGCTTTTTTTTCAGGGCTTTCTTTTTCCGCAGGAGATTATAAATGTGGCTCAATTGAATGCTATGAATTCAATCCTGACACAAAAGATAAAGAATCTCTTCAAAGGGGTCTCTCAGCATATATGAACTATTGTTATGGATGCCATTCTCTAAAATATTCACGTTATAAAAGAGTTGCCGAAGACCTCTCAATCCCCCTTGATATTTATGAGCAAAACTTGATATTTGATGACTCTAAAATAGGTGACTTGATGCATATAAGTCTCAAGGAATCCAAGGCTATAGAGCTATTAGGAGCAAAACCTCCTGATTTGACTTTAGAAGCAAGATTAAGATCTCCCGAGTGGGTTTATACTTACTTAGATACTTTTTATGAGGACTCCTCTAGACCTTATGGAGTCAATAATAAAGTTTATGTAAATGTTTCTATGCCACATGTATTGGAAGATATTCAATCAGAATTATCAGAAGAGGAATACGATAGATACATTGCTGATATAACCAATTTTCTTACCTATGTTTCAGATCCATCAGCTGAAACCAGAAAGCAGCTCGGTATATATGTTATTCTTTTTCTTTTAATCTTCACTGCTTTTGCATATCTCGTTTATAGAGAGTTTAAAAAAGACTTAAAATAAATTTATAAAATGACAAGTTTATTAGGTAAAAGATCATCCATGGTCTTATTTCATAATGAAATTGGACATCAAAGCCATAAAGTAAGAATAGTACTATCAGAAAAGGGTATTACCGCTGATCTTGAAGCTTTAGATCCTGAAAATCTTCCAAAAGAAATTCTAGAAGTTAACCCAAAAGGTTTTCTTCCTTTACTTATAGACAGAGAGTTAGCCTTGTATAAGTCTCAACTAATTGTTGAATACCTGGATGAAAGATTTCCTCATCCTCCCTTGCTTCCTGTTTATCCTGTGGCAAGAGCTCAAACAAGATTAATTCTTCATAGGATTGAGGAAGAGTGGACCTATCATGTTGATATTCTGGAAGATGCATCTGCCACAACCGCAAAAAAGAATTCTTCAAGAAAGGAGCTCAAAAAAAATATAACAAATTCAATGATGCTTTTTGATGGCTCTGAATACTTCCGAAGCGAAGAATTTTCCGTATTAGATGCAACAATCATTCCTATTTTGATTAGATTGAAATTTCTTGGCGTGGATATTGCCAACAATAAATCAACTAAAAATATGCATGAATATGTAGATAGGATGTTTGAAAATGAGCTTATACAGGAGAGTTTAACTTTACGCGAGAGAGAATCTTTTTTTACCGATTAAATTAACCTTGCTTTACTCCGCTCAGATCTATTCTGAATTTTAAAGGTTTAGAATAAAGAAAATTCTCTTTAATTTCATATCTACCAAGTAATCCAGAAAAATTAGAAGATCTGCCTCTAATTTTTGCTCCAAAGAAGAAAATATCAAAGCCAGCCGAAAAAGCAATTTTCTCATTAACATTCAATTTAGGAATGATTTTTTCAAAGATATTCATTCTGTTTAATAATACTGGATACTCAAGGCCTTCAACTTTATTAAGTTCGCTCAAGCTTAATTCAGAATTCCAAACATCTAATGATTTAGGGTAAGTTAAAACCTCGGCATCAAAAATTAAATTATAGCGAATAGCAGGAATAATCCTTTTTGTTTCATTCGGTAAGGCATCTATAAATATTTTATCAATATCCTTTCTTTTTCGAGGAGAGAAGTTAATTTTTTCTTTTAAAACATTCCTCAGGGACCTTACTCTTTCATTGCTTAAATTGATTTCAAAGTAATCAGCAATTTTTTGTTCGTAGTCCGAACTGTTCTTTAAAGACAAGGTATTTTCATTATTTTTTGAATTTCGATTCTTTCCAGTAATGAGAAGAGATCTTTCATCAATCTGGATAAACTCATTTTCATTATCTATGTTTATCGATGTGAAGAGAAAATTTCTTGATAATCTTCTTTTACACTTTCTGTAGAATTCCGAATTAATATCATTCACTAATACTAAATTGAAACCCCTTGCTTTAATTGTGCTGCAATCACTCTCTTCATTAAAAGCGATAAATGAGAGTTTCGAATTCATAGAATCTTGATTTGAAAAAAACCCAAACTCTATACCTTTCATAAAAGAAGAAATGAGTTTTTCATCTACCTCCTCCGAGAAGAAAATATTATATGAAGAAGAGAAGTTTTTATTTTTATTGAAATTCTCAACAAAAGACTGCGAAAAGTTACTCTCTATGATTTGCTCTTTATCTAATAAAACTTTATCTTCCATATTCATAGAACAGTGAAATAGGAATACACTGATGGTTAGAAAATAAATTTTTTTCAAACAATCTTTCATAAATTGTCTACATTATATTTAGTCAGTACACCGATAGGAAATAAATTAGATATTTCTTTAAGAGCTCAAAATGTGCTTTCCTCTGTTGATGTCATTCTATGCGAGGACACAAAAAAATCGGGTATCTTTTTAAAAGATTTAGGTATAAAAAATAAATTACTCTCTTATCATGACCATTCGAATGTTTCGAAAATTAATTATTTCCTAAAATTACTAAAAGAAGGAGCCTCTTTGGCCATAATTTCTGATGCGGGAACACCTTTGATATCTGATCCCGGATACGAGTTAGTTGCTAAAGCCATTGATGAGAAAATCAAAGTTACTTCAATACCAGGACCTTCTGCTGTTATTTCGGCTTTAATATCGTCAGGTTTATCAACAAGTTCATTTGTATTTGAAGGTTATGCTCCAAAAAAAAAGGGTCAGCTAGAAACGTTCTTAAAAAATTTACAATATGAGATGAAAACTATCATTCTGTTTGAATCTCCAAAGAGGATAGAAAGATTGGTGCAGATGATTGTAAAAATTTTAGGCCCTAAAAGGAAAGTATCCTTAGCAAAAGAGCTCACAAAGAAATTTGAGAGGGTCATAAAAGGTGAGGCTAAAGAAATTCATGAATTAATAATAAAAGATGAAACTTTAAAAAAAGGTGAGATGGTTCTCGTGATTGAAGGCTCCAAAGAGAAGCAACTTATTTCAGTCGAACATGAGAAAGTCCTCTTTGAAGAGATCCAAAAATTAAACGGAACCAAGGCAGCATCTAAAATTGTGTCAAAGATTTCTTCAAAAACCTCAAAAGAGATTTACTCAATTTTCAGCGAATCAAAGAATGACAAATAAATCTAAATACTTATAATGATCGCCGAGCTGACCGGGTAATCGCTGTCAAATAGATAGAGGAAAGTCCGGGCTCCATAGAGAATGATGCCAGATAACGTCTGGGTGCTGTGAAGTAACGGATAGTGCAACAGAAAATAAACCGCCTTGTGTTAAAAGGTAAGGGTGAAAAGGTGCGGTAAGAGCGCACCAGACTTTTGGTAACAAAAGTCGTTGGCAAACCCCATCAGGAGCAAGACCAAATAGAGACCTGTTAATGTTTCTCGCATTAGGTTAGGGTAGGTTGCTAGAGGTTTATGGCAACATAAATCCCAGAGGAATGATTACCAATTACAGAACCCGGCTTATAGGTCAGCTCACATAATAAATATCCTTAAAACCCTTATATTTTGGGACTAAACCTCTTGACAGTGATTATACAAGTGTCTAAAGTGTGCTGAAGTGCACATTTGTGTATCTATGTGTGTAAAAGGGGTCTTGTTTGATGGCTATAGGACTTTATGGATACAGTAGTTTGGCATTGGATTCTAAAGGACGAATTGCGATGCCAGCAAAGTATAAAGAAGCTTTAAAAGAAGTTTCAGAGGGTTCTTTGGTCATAACTAGGGACCCACAATATCCTTCATTAAGAATTTATCCAGGCAGTTTATGGAAAACCATATCTAAAGCTTTTGAAAACTTATCAGGCCTGGATTCAAAAATTAGATCTATTCAGTGGAATTTTCTTGGATATGCAAATTTAATTGATTTTGAAGTCAATGATCGGATGCAAATACTTATTCCTCAAAGCTTAAGAGATTATGCTCAATTAAAAGTTAAAGAAAAAGTATCTTTGATTGGTATGGGTCAGAAATTTGAAGTATGGAATGAAAAAAATTGGCTTGCAAAAGAGAAAGGTCAACAAATTCAAGGTGAAAAATTGGATATAGACTTACCTTCTAACGTTCAGGAGATCCCTTTTTAGCATCATGTTCACTCATCAGCCAGTAATGATCAACGAAACTATTAAAAATTTAGTTCATGATCCTGCCGGCACTTATTTAGATTGTACTTTTGGCTTAGGGGGACATTCAAAAAAGATTTTAGAAAACCTTAACGATGATGGCCGATTAATCGCAATAGACAGAGACAAAGAAACTGTCTCGTATTCACAAGAAATAAAAGACAAAAGATTTCATTTTAAAAATCTAAATTTTTCAAAAATTGAAAGCTTAGATACAAGACTAGATGGTATCTTTTTTGATCTAGGAAATTCTTCCATGCAACTAGATGATCCAGAAAGAGGATTTAGCTTTCAAAAGGACGGCCCTCTTGATATGAGAATGAATAAAGAAGAGGAAATCACAGCAGAGCAATGGATAAATACTGCAACAGAGAAAGAAATAAGTGATGTTCTATTTCATTTAGGTGAGGAGCGAAAATCTAGGTTTTATGCCAGGAAAATTGTTGAATCAAGAAAAAAGACCAAGTTTAAAAGCACAGCACAGCTTTCTTTATTTATTGAGAAATATAGCAGTTCACAAAAACGGCATCCAGCAACTAATGTATTCAGAGCAATAAGGATGCATATAAATAATGAAATTGAAGAGATGATAAATGGATTTAAATCAGCAGCTTGCCTACTCAAGCAAAATGGAAAATTAATCATCATAAGCTTTCATTCCATAGAAGACAGAATAGCTAAAAACTTTCTTAGATCAGAAGAAGCAAAAAATCTTAATCTAAAAAAGCAAGGAAAGCCTATTAAGCCAACAATTAATGAAATTAAGTCTAATCCGAGATCAAGGAGCGCAATAATGAGAATTGCGATAAAAAATGTTTAATCAAATGATATTGATATTTATCTTAGGATCTCTGATTGCTACTTTTTTTAGTTCTTACTTAGTGTTGAATAAGAATGCTAGTTACAAGCAATTAGTCTCAGAAAAGTATCTTTTAAACGACTATAAGTCAAAACTAGATGAGGAATCAGTTTATCTCAAGAATAAGATATTAAATCTAACTTCTCACAATTCAGTAAAAGAAAAAACGGTTGATGAATATGGAATGATTTTGCCTGAATCCGTTGTTTTGATTCGAGGAGCAGAAAAGTGAAATTCTTAACTTTCATTGTAATGATATTTTCTTCAATCTTTGTTTTATCCGAAGTTTTTGAAGATCCAAAACCTTTATTTTCAAAAGATAATCCTAACTTTGTTGAATCATCTAAGGAAGTCAATTCTTGGCCAATGAAAAGATTGCACGTGAAAGAATTTCAACCGCTTGTTTTTTGGGGAAAAGACCAGATACTGACCCAATCTGGTCGCCTCCTCAAATTTAAAACCAAAGAAAATTTGAAGTTAGTCAATATTGAAGCAAACAGAAATAATATTGACTTTGTCTTAAGGTATTTTTTTGAGCTCAATCAAATTTTGAAAGGGTCTAACTTGGTTCTTAATAGAATTCTAATTGAGGATTTTGATTTAATGACCTTAGAGGATAATTCTGGCTTAAGGTTTCACATGAATAAATCAAAAATAGAAAATCAATTAGAAAACCTTAAAACATTTCTCAAGAGCGAATACTTTAACAACATAAAAGATACCTTTTCATATTTAGATTTAAGGTATCAAAACAAAGGAGCAATTGGGTTTAGAGATTAATATGGCCAGCAACGGATCAAATAACATCAGAGTAGGTATTGACATAGGCACCTCGAAAGTCGTGTGTCTAATCGCCGAATATGTTGATCACGAATTACGAGTTATCGGCTTAGGAAGCCAAACTTCCCAAGGTTTAAAAAACGGTGTGATTGTTGATATTGAATCAACTGTATCCGCAATAGAATCTGCTGTAAATGATGCAGAATTGATGTCCGGTAAACAAGTTACTTCAGCTTTTGTAGGTATAAGTGGAGGTCATATTAATGGTTTAAATTCTGAAGGTGTTGTAGGAATTAAAGATAAAAAAGTCAAAGTTAGTGATGTTGATAGAGTCATCACTGCCGCACAAGCATATGCTATTCCAGATGACTCTCAATTGCTTCATGTGCTGCCAAGAGACTATATTATTGATCAACAAAATGGTATTAAAGAACCTCTTGGAATGGCTGGTGTCAGACTGGAGACCAAAGTTCATCTTGTCACCTGTAACAGGAACTCTGCTCAAAACATATCCTCCTGCATGAAAGCTTGTGGTATTACTGTTGAAGGATTTGTTTTGGAGCAACTAGCGTCAAGTTACTCCGTCCTATCAGAAGATGAAAAAGAGTTGGGAACGTGTTTAATTGACATGGGCGGCGGAACTTCAGACGTTGCAGTTTTTCAAAATGGAGCAATAAGTCATACTGCTAATATTCCAACTTCAGGCGATCATATTACTAAAGACATCGCTAGAGCACTTCAAACTCCAAGTATGCAAGCAGAAGAACTTAAGAAGAAGTATGGCTGTGCTTCAAGCTCGATAATTCATGAGAATGAAACAATTGAGGTTCCAGGTATGGCAGGAAGAAAAAATAAAATTTTCTCAAGAATGGCCCTAGCCAGTGTAATAGAGCAAAGGTATTTGGATATTTTTGGCTTAATAAAACAAAAACTTAACTTATCTTCTTTAGAAAATAATATTCCTGCCGGGATTGTAATCACAGGCGGAACATCCAGAATGGAAGGAGTAGCTCAATTAGCAGAGGAAGTTTTTAATGCTCCTGTTCGTATTGGTTCGCCATCAGGATTAATAGGATTGAGTGATATTCTAAGGAATCCAATATATGCAACTGCTGTAGGATTGGTCTTATATAGCCAGAAATCACAAGAAGAAGATCATATGAACTATCTGTTCATGAAAGATAAAAACATTTTTAACAAAGCTTTTAGATGGATCCAAAACAATTTCTAATTTAAATAAGGAGGGACTATGAACTGGACCGTTGTAGAAAATGAAACTAAATCATCTGCTCTTATAAGAGTAGTTGGAGTAGGTGGAGCTGGAGGAAACGCAGTAAATCATATGGTTGAAAGCGGTATCGAAGGCGTGCAAATGATTTGTGCTAATACAGATGAGCAAGCGCTTGATACCAATTTAGCAGAATTAAAAATTACTTTAGGAACCGGTATTTCAAATGGTCTTGGAGCAGGAGGAAAACCTGAGGTTGGAAGAGATGCAGCTCTTGATGATCTTGAAAGAATTAAAACCTTGCTCGAAGGTTCAGATATGGTTTTTGTTGCAGCAGGAATGGGTGGTGGAACTGGAACTGGAGCAGCCCCAATTGTTGCCAGAGCTGCTAAAGAAATAGGAGCTTTGACAGTTGCAGTAGTCACCAAGCCATTAGAGCTTGAAATGCGAGATCAAATTGCAGATGTCGGCTTAAAAGAACTTACGGATGAAGTTGATTCACTAATCGCAATCCCTAACCAAAAATTATTGGAAGTTCTTGGAAGAGAACATAGTCTTCTTGATGCCTTCAAGCAAGCAAACGATGTTCTATTAGGAGCTGTTAGAGGTATATCAGATATCATCACACAAACCGGACTCGTTAACGTTGATTTTCAAGATGTTAAAACGGTAATGTCAGAAAAAGGAACAGCTATGATGGGAACTGGGATTGCAAACGGGCCAAGCAGGGCAAAAGAGGCAGCCTCTGCAGCTGTAGGAAGTCCATTGCTAGAAGATATAAATCTAGAAAACGCAAAAGGAGTTCTTGTCAATATCACTGCTGGGCCAGATATGAAAACGGGTGAAGTTGAGGAAGTTCTTGCCTTGGTAAGAGAATTTGCTGCACAAGATGCAACAATCATTCATGGTGTGGCATTTGATGATTCTATGGGAGCAGATATAAAGGTAACAATTGTCGCAACTGGCCTTGGTGGAAGTGCATCTAAAAAGATGCCTAAAAATACCTTTGAATTTGAATCAGTTGAACCCATCCTCCCGAAGCCAGATATTTCTCATTCTTCTAGGGAAGTTAAAAAAGTTTCGTCTAGTGATTTAATGGATTCAGAATATCTAGATATTCCATCGTTCGTTAAAAAACAAATAGATTAGTTTTCTTTGAGCCATCAAACGGAAAAAACCAGAGAACTTGTTCTCTGGTTTTTTCTTCCCGTACTTTTTTTACTCCTCTTTGTAAGATTAATATATTTCCAAATAACTGAGGCAGACTTTTCATTTGATAAAATTGATAATCGAATTTCACAAAGTAAAGTCATAAAGTCATCACGAGGAAAGATAGTCGATAGAAATGATCGAATATTGGCTGAAGATATTATTTTTTACGATATTGGAATAGACCTTAATTATTTTTCGTACAAACCAGAGGAGATAAAATTTATTTCCGATTTATTGAATATCGAGGAGCAAAATTTAAGAGAAAGATCATCTAATCAGAGGCTTAAATTCATTCAAATTTCTAAAAAAGTAAATAGGGAAAAAGTAGAGGCGCTTAAAAAGGAAAAAATTCAAGGACTAGTTTTTGATGAAAAATACTATAGAAATTATCCCGAAGGAGAAGCTTTTTCTCAACTAATTGGGATCACTGATATAAATAATGATGGTCTTCAAGGTATAGAGCTCAGCTTTCAGAAAAGTCTTGATAGTTCAGATGGAAGAATAGATTTAAAGAGAGATGGTAATGGAAAAGTTATTGAAGAAGTCATTGTCCCTGAGAAGGATGGAGACTTAATTAAGTTATCTATTGATTCAGATTATCAATTTATTGTTTTTGATGAGTTGAAAAAGGCTGTAATTGAAAACAATGCTAGTAATGCTTCCGCAATAATGATTGATCTAGATACTGAAGAGATTTTAGCTATAACTAATTATCCTAGCTTTAATCCCAACGATAGAAAATCTTTATCAGATATTTCTTTAGTGACAAATAAGGCATCGATTTCTCTTTTGGAACCCGGTTCTGTTTTAAAACCTCTCAGTATTTCTTTAGCTCTAGACGATGAATTAATTAACGAAGATACCTTGATTGATACTAATCCTGGATGGGTTGAATTTGAGGATTACAGAACAGAGGATTTTAGAAATTATGGAATTCTTTCAGTAAGCGAAGTTATAGCTAAATCAAGTAATGTAGGTACTGTAAAAATTTGCTCTCAAATGAACAAATCAAGAGTAATATCAGGAATACGTTCTTTTGGAATCGGAGAGTACTTTAGTGAGATGTTTTTAAATCATAGAGAGGGATTTTTGCCTGGAGAACAGAATATTTCCTTAAGAGGTTTAGTTAGTTTATGTTATGGGTATGGTCTCCAGACAACTTTGCTTCATATTGCAAAAGCATACACTGGAATTTTAAACGACGGTGTCGAAGCAAATCTAAAAATTATTTCATCTGAAAGTAATGAAATAAGAAGAAGGATTCTTAAAAAGGAAACCACTGATAAGATAAAAAATATTTTAATCCATACTGTGAGTAATGGGACTGGAAAACTAGCCAAAGTAAAAGATGGAGTTGTTGGAGGAAAAACAGGGACAAGCTTCATTTCAAAACAGCAAGGATATGATGAAGACTCTATAAATGCTCTATTTGTAGGATTCATAGAAAAAAATAGTGAGAGATATTTACTAGCAATAATGGTCCAAGAACCAAAAAATGATGTTTCAGGAGGCTCCGATGTTGCAGCTCCAATCTTTTCTAATGTTTTTAAATCAATTTTTGCTTCCTCATGAAAAGTCTAAAGAATTTATTGGACGGCAATAAATTAAAAAGTGATATTCAATTTAAAAAATTATGCATCAATTCAAATGACATAGATCCAGGAGATATTTTTGTTGCATTAAAAAATTCTTCCAAAAGAGATGGAAATAAATATATAGATCATGCCTTTGATAACGGAGCAGTAGCCATTCTCTCTGGCATACATCATGCCAATGATAATAGAAACATAATTCATGTATCTGGTTTAGAAGAAAAACTAGCAGATCTGGCAAATAAGGCCCATGCGTATAATCAAGTTAAAAAGATATTTGGTATAACTGGTACAAATGGTAAGACCAGCACAATTCATTTTCTCAAACAATTACATGAACAGCTTAATATGAAGGTATCTTTTTTTAATTCTATTGAAAATGGAGGTTCAGGCCTCGAGTTACGATCTTCAAATATGACAACTCCTGATATCTTCAAACTTTATAGATTTTTAGAAATATCAAGTGAACACAATATTGAGAATTCTTTGCTAGAGGTTTCATCTCATGCAATAGATCAAAAAAGGATCGGGGATATCGAAATCAAATTTAAAGGATTAACAAGTTTCTCTGAAGACCATCTTGATTACCATGGCAATATGGAGAAGTATTCAGACATAAAAGAATCTTTTTTTGATTCAGATGACTTTTCGTCAGAAGGGTATGTATTTAATGAGGACAATTATTTAGGGACAAAACTTAAAAAAAAATACAAAAATTCTTATTCATATTCACTTCATAACAAAGATGCTGATGTATTTATACATAAAAGCTCATCAAATAAATTTTTACTGGATTCAGAAGATATTTTGCCGAAAAAAATTAATGTTAACTTCCAAGGAGATCATTATTTCTCAAATCTGGTTTGTGCTCTTCTTTTGTTTAAGGTTGCAAACCAAGACATTGATTTATCAAGCATAGATTTTTTTGACCTTAGTCTGCCTGATGGAAGAAATCAAAAAATAGATTTTGAAGGAAGAGATGTTTTTATTGATTTTGCACATACTCCAGATGCATTGGATGCAAGTTTAAAATCTTTAAGAAGCACACATTCTGGAAATTTAATTTGTCTATTTGGATGTGGCGGTGATAGGGATAGATACAAAAGGTCAAAGATGGGAAAAATAGCAGAAAATTTATCTGATCAGGTTTTCGTTACCAACGATAATCCAAGGAGTGAAGACCCTGAAAGAATTGTTGAAGATGTATTATCAGGTTGTTCGTCAAAGAAAATAAATGTAATTCTTGATAGAAAAGAAGCTATTCTTGAATCACTTGAATCACTTGTAAATAGTAAGCCCGGTTCCGCATTATTAATTGCAGGTAAGGGAAATGAAAATTATCAAGAATTTGAGAATGGATTAAGAAAAGATTTTAGTGATTTTGAAGTAGTGATGAGTTTTAAGAATGCTATTTGAATTTTCAAACCAAATATTAGCCGCTAAATTAAATCTTGAGAAACCTAAGAAAGAATTTGTATCCTCAAAAATAGTTACAGATTCTAGAAAAATTTCAAAAGGTGATTGTTTTCTTGCTTTAAAGGGGCCTAATTTCAATGGACATGATTTTATTGATGAAGCATTGAATAGGGGAGCCTCTTTTGTTATTTCTGAAAAAAATCACCCTCAAGATGAAAAAATTTTAGGCGTTGATTCAACTCATGAATGTTTATCTTTTTTAGCAAAATACCAAAGAAAAAAGTTTGAAGGTAAAGTTATAGGCATCACTGGAAGTAATGGTAAAACTTCGACTAAATTGCTATTGAGCTCTCTTTTATCCGATAAATTTGATCCATCTCAAATTTATGCATCACCAGGAAACTGGAATAATTTTTACGGATTATGCTTTAGTCTCCTTGAATTAAAAAAACATCATAAATTTGGAATTTTTGAGCTAGGAACGAATGACTTTGGTGAAATAAATGAATTGTCGTCAATATTGCAGCCCGAAGTAGGAGTCATCACATCCATTGGAAAAGCTCACCTAGAAAAATTAATAAATCTTGAGGGAGTTGCACAAGAGAAATCTGATATTTTTAAAAATGTTTTACCTCAAGGAGCTTGTATCTTCCCAGATATTCATGCTCATCTGAGTGAGTTTCATGCTAAGTCTCATGATAAAAAGATCAGATCTTTTTCTAGTGATGAACTAAATGCAAAAAAATCAAACAGTAAGTGTGTAGAAGCAATTCTAGTAAGTTTAGGCATAGAAAATATCTCTTTTGATCAAATATATAATTTATCAAAAGATGTTGTCGTCCCATCTAGGACAGAGCAAAGCTATAATTCCAAGGGCGCTTTGATAATTGATGATACTTACAATGCAAATCCTGATTCATTTAAAGAGGCATTTAGAGTCTTAGATTCTACTGATAAAGAAAATAAAATTTGTGTTATTGGTGATATGAAAGAGCTGGGTAAAGACTTTCAGCAAGAAATGAAAAAAATAATCGATGAAGCCTGTAAGAGATTTGATAACGTTTTTTTATTTAACTCCAAATTTGAACTCTCGAAGGAGAATGTAGTCAAAATAAATATTGCTAATGCAGAAGAAAAGATCGGATCTTTATTGAATAAAAATACTGCCATATTATTTAAGGCATCTAGATCAGTTAAAATAGAAGATTGCATGAATATTTTTAAATAATGTTTTTACCTATTTTAGAAATTCTAGCTGAAAGCTATGGTCCCTTGAGGATTTTCAATTATCTTACTTTTAGAGCAATTTTAGCCACTCTAACTTCATTGATTTTCTGCCTATCCTTTGGAAATTGGTTCATTACTTTTTTGAAAATGGAAAAGTTTAATCAATACATTAGAAAAGAAGGACCCGAAAGACATCTTATTAAAGAAGGAACTCCAACAATGGGGGGGCTGCTTATTTTAGCAGCTGTAGTATTTTCAGTTTTTTGTTGGGGGGACTTATCAAATAAGTACCTCTGGTTGGTATTATTTATGACAGTTTCATTTGGGGTAATTGGCTGGATAGATGATTTAACTAAACTAAAAACTCAGTCAAGCAATGGACTTACAAGTAGACAGAAGTTTTTTTGGCAGTCTCTATCAGCTTTTATCGGCATAATAATCTTTTATACATATTCCACTAATCCCCTTGAGACGAGCTTAATAATTCCTTTTTTCAAAGATTTTTCTTTGCCGTTAGGTTTATTTTTTATTTTCTTTTCTTATTTTGTAATTGTTGGCTCAAGTAGCGCGGTGAATCTCACAGATGGCTTGGATGGTCTTGCAATAATGCCTTCAGTAATGATTGCAGCTGCTTTAGGGGTTCTTGGATATGCATCTGGAAACATAATCATTTCAGATTATCTCAACATTCCATATTTACCACTATCAGGTGAAATGCTTGTATTTTGTGGAGCTATTGTAGGTTCTGGAATTGGATTTCTTTGGTTCAATACTTATCCTGCACAAGTCTTTATGGGAGATGTAGGCTCTCTTTCTTTAGGGGCAGCACTCGGAGCAATTGCGGTTATGATAAGGCAAGAAATAGTATTTGCGATAATGGCAGGAGTTTTTGTTGCCGAGACGTTATCTGTCATGATTCAGGTTACTTCATACAAATTAACTGGTAAAAGGGTATTCAAAATGGCTCCTTTGCATCACCATTTTGAATTATCAGGATGGGCAGAACCAAAGATTATTGTGAGATTCTGGATAATTACATTAATTCTAATTCTTATTGGATTTGCTACCCTCAGACTTAGGTAGCCAAGTGTCAAAAAAAACTTCTCGATCACTTATTTTAGGACTTGGTCAGACAGGCTTATCTCTTTTTAATTACTTAATAAAATTTGAACAAGAGCCAATTATTTTTGATACCAGAGATGATCCTCCTTGCAAAACAGAATTACTTAAAAAAAGTAAAAATCCTCTAATCATTTCTAATCTCAAGGAGATAGCTTTTGATGAGATTCGATCGTGTTATGTGAGTCCTGGATTTAATATCAGTCATGAAATAGTAAAAAAGTTGAACACTCATAACATTGAAATCCTTTCAGATTTAGATCTATTTTTAAAAGTTCATGCTAGAAAATCAATTCTTGTTACAGGAACAAACGGAAAAACATCTGTAGTATCTTTGCTTCAACATATCATGAAATCCTTGGAACTTAAGGTTAAAAGTATAGGAAATAATGGTTTTCCTGTGCTTAATCATATTGAAGATCAACTGGATTATTTTGTAATCGAAGTATC
>CACFKX010000003.1:0-81923 GCA_902566955.1 uncultured SAR86 cluster bacterium
ATAAAAATATAAGCGATCTTACTTATGAAGAGTTAAAAAATATTCCTCTTAAAAAAGGCGGTCATATTCCAAGATTAAGTGAAGTAATGGAGCAATTTCCTGAAACTAAGTTTAATGTAGATCTAAAAATTAACGGTCTTGTCAATAAAGTCGCAAAAATCATTGATAGTCATAACGCTTATGAAAGAATATGCATTGCTTCATTTGACACAAAAAGATTAAGAGCATTTAAAAGGATAAGAAATCAAGCATGCATTTCAATGGGGATTCTAGATGTTATCTTTTTAAAATTATTTAAATACCTAATTAGTACAGTTGACTGTATCCAAATACCTCTTCATTGGAAAGGGATTAAGGTTCTAAATAATAATTTAATTAAAACTGCTCACTTAAAAGGTCTTAAAGTTCATGTTTGGACTATCAATTCTCAAGAAACAATGGAGTCTTTAATTAATATGAATGTTGATGGAATAATGACTGATGATGCTGTACTACTTAAAAAAGTATGCTCAAAAGCAAATTTATTTTGATTTCGGTACAAGCAATAAAACAATCAGTCCAGGTATAAATAGAGCAAGAAGACTGAAAATTCCATTTCTTGGGTCTCCGGTCAAGTAAGCAACCCATCCAACCAAGGCAGGTCCGAAAACAACAGCACTTTTTCCTACGAAATTGTAAAAACCAAAAAACTCTGCAACTTTATCAGGTGGAACCATTTTGCTGAATATTGCCCTACTAACAGACTGAACTCCGCCCTGAACTAAACCAATTGCGACTGCTAAAGTATAAAAATCTCTAGCTGTTTCCATAAAGTAAGAATTGATAGTGATCAATATGTAGGCAACAATGCCAACAGCCAGAAATAAAAATTGTCCGTAACGTTCTGCAAGATATCCATAAATTATTGCAGAAGGGAAAGCAATAAATTGAACTACTATTAGGGCAGTAATCATTGTTGAAGCTTCTAAACCAATATCTGATCCGTAAGCAACAGACATTCGAGTAATCGTATCTACTCCGTCAATATACAACCAGTAAGCGATTAGAAAAATTGTAATATTTTTATACTTTGAAATATTGGAAATTGTATTGACGAGTTCCTTAAAAGAAGAGGTTATTAAATGATCCGGTTTGATAGATGGTTTTTGTTCTTGAACATTAGTAAAAAGAGGTATTGTAAAAATAAACCACCATATAGATACGGTAAGGAAACTTACCAATATTGCTTGAACTTCATTTTCAAATCCAAACCAAGAAGGATACAAATAAAATAAAACATTAAATACAAAGAGTATTCCTCCGCCTAAGTAACCTAAGCCATAACCAAAACCTGAAACAATGTTTCTATTATTCTCGTCGCTTACGTCAACAATCAGTGAATCATAAAAAATATTAGATCCTGATGCTCCTAGCAGTGAAATTCCAAATAAAATTGAAGCAACAATCCAATAACCACTTGGTATGAAGAAGAAAGAACCTGTTGCAATTATTCCCAAGAGAGCAAAGAAAACTAGAAAGTTTTTTTTTGCCCCTGCCTTATCTGCAATTGTTCCTAGAATTGGAGCCATCAAAACGATACAAAATCCTGCAATTGAATTCGTACTTCCTAGGACTGCTGAGCTTGAAGGTCCATCAAGTTCTGATGCCCAATATGATTTAAAAAAAATCGGAAAGAAACCTGCTACAACTGTTGTCCAGAAAGCGCTATTAGCCCAATCATATAATGCCCATGAAAATCTTTCTTTATTTAATAAGTATCTCAACATAAAATGGGCTTTCAAAAAATCTGTCGAGAATTAGTATGTCACAAAATATGAAAGACTCTGAAATAGTAAGAAATTTAGTTGTTTTCTTTGGTTTAATTGCCATCTTGGGAATCCTTTCAGGGATACTTGGTCTCTATATTCAAAATTCTGAATTCAGGGAAAATGTTGAAGCAGAATATCGAGAGAATTTAGATAAAAAATAATTATTTGTTAAAAACTAACCTCTCGCTAGATCTTCTTTCTGGATGAAGCTCTCCATCTTCAAGCAAAACATTACCATTCACTATAGTTGAGTGAACTTTTGAACTTAATTCCCAACCTTCAAAAGGAGTCCATCCACATTTAGATTTTTGTTCTTCATTTGTAACTGTATGTTTTATTCCAGTTTCAAAAACGACCAAATCTGCAAAATATCCTTCCCTTACATACCCTCTATCGATAATTTTAAATCTATCGGCTGTGTTATGAGATGCAAATTTAATTACCTCTTCAATTGTAAAAATACCTTTATTAGCTAATTCCAGCATTAGTTGAAAACTATGTTGAATTAAGGGAATTCCAGCAGGAGCTTCTGAATAAGGTAAAGATTTTTCATCTCTGGTGTGTGGTGCATGATCTGTTGCAATAATATCAATTTGATTATTCTTTAATGCCTGTCTCAATGCTTCTCTGTTGTTAGGAGCCTTAATTGAAGGATTACATTTGATGAAATTTCCCCATTCTTCATAATCATCAGAAGTAAAAATAAGATGATGAATACAAGCTTCTGTCGTAATCTTTTTATCTTTGGTTGGTTTAGCTTCAAAGAGTTCAATCTCTCTCTCAGTAGTCAGATGAAGGACGTGTAAATCCGCTGAGTATTTTTTAGCCAAACTTGTTGCTTTTTCAGAGGATATATAACAAGCCAACTCATCTCTGATAAGAGCATGATCTGGAGGAGATAATTTACCCTTACGCTGAGCTGATATTTTTTCTAGATTATTTTCTATCGTTTTATTATCCTCACAATGAGTGACAATCAATATAGGTGACTCTTTGAAAATTAAATCTAGCGCATCATCATCGTTAACTAATAAATCACCTGTTGATGACCCCATAAAAATTTTTAGTCCACAAATATCTTTTGGGTTAGCTTTTTTTATTTCATCAATGTTATCCGGTGTAGCTCCTAGATAAAAAGAGTAATTTGTCCAACTTTTTTCTTTAGCTAATTGAAACCTTTCCTCTAATAAATCTAAAGTAGTGCTTGCTGGAGATACATTTGGCATATCCATGGTCGAAGTGATACCACCGTAAAGCGCTGCTAATGATTCAGTTTTAATTTCACCTTTTTGAGTTAATCCTGGCTCTCTAAAATGTACTTGGTCGTCAATTACTCCGGGCGCAACATTTTTCCCATTAATATCAATTTCTTTTTTAGCTTTTTCGGTAATCGAGGAAGAAATTTTTTCTATTCTTTTATCTTTAATAGCAATATCAACTTGTGATATTGAATTCTCATTAATTAAGTTACAGTTTCTAAGGACTAGGTCAAAGTTAGGCATGGTTAGATTTTACGAACAATAATACAACCATAGTTTATCCCAGAACCTACCTCAAAAGTACAATCTATATCTTCAAGAACATCTTTTACTATGGATATCATCTTTTGGCTGTTACCACAGATTATTAGGATGGGCATATTCTCTTGGTTAAGATATAAAAAATTTTCAACCTTTAAAGGAACTTCATGGTGACGAAACCCATGCAGATCTAATTTTAGATTAGTCATCTTTTTTAAATATTGAAATCTCTATTCCGTCTGGCTGAGTCTTTGAATATTCTCTCTTTGTAGGTACAAATTTACTCTTAAAAACTGATGAATCTCTTACATAAGATAAATAATCTTCCATATTGAATAAAACAACATTGTCGGCAAATATTACAGCCTCATCATTAAGCAATTCCAAGCATTGTAACGCTCTTAAGTCGGATAAATATTCATCCTTCCAATGATCTAAAAATACAAAATCGTATTTTTCTTTTAAGAGAGGAATAACATTTTTTGCCTTGCCCTTTAATGGTTTCCATTGATCGCTGAGGCCAGAATGAGAAACAATTTCTTGAGATATTTCATAGTATTTATTACTAGCCTCTATCGAAGTTAGCATCGAGTTTTCTTTAAGATTTCTTAAAATCCTGATAGACGAATATCCTAAGTAGACTCCCAGTTCCAAACAATTGTTAGGTTTTTTTTCTTTAATTGCATTTTCAAGTAGAAGACCCTTTTCATCACCAATATTCATCAAAAAAGCTCTATTCCATCCAAAATGATCTATCGTATCTAAAATAGCTTGCGGATTATTTTTATTATCTTTAACTAAAACAAGGTCTTTAACGGTATCAACCTTGAATTTTTTTACACCAAAATATGAAACTAGATAATCAAAGATTTCATTCAATACAATTTTAGCTAGATCAAGTAATCGATTTAGATTTTTCATGGAATAAAGATTTAATTAAAAATTATAGTTAGTGAGTCTATAATAGCCAGCCTGTTGGTGTTTATGAAGATTAAAATTTTACTAGTTTTTTTGAGTCTACTTTTGTCCTTTGAGATCATTGCAGATGAATCAGAAGATGGTTCAAATGAAGAGGAAGCTAAAGAAGAGTCAAAAAAAGACGACAGAGAACTCATCTCAGAATTTGTTGAAGAGTTTATTTTTTATGAAGGCTTGCTAAAAAGCTATCAAGACCCAGAAAATGGAAATACTTACTTAGAATTGAGTGATGAAGATATCTCAAAAGAATTTATTTATTTTGCTCATATTATCAATGGGACTGTCGAAGCAGGACTGTTCAAAGGGAGTCATATAGATCAAGCAGTTATTAAATTTGAAAAGCAATTTAATAGCTTAAATCTTATAAGAGTGAATACGGGATTTTATTTTGATCCTAATTCAGAACTTAGTAGGCAATCTCAATCTAATATAAGCGATTCAGTTATTGAAAATTTTGAGATTACTCACAAAAATGATGATGAAACTACTTATCTTATTGATATCACTAAATTATTGAAAAGTGATAATTTAACCAAGTTAAAATCTGAACCCAGAGATTATGATTCAGATAGCTTTCAGGTTGGATCCTTGTCAAGATCTAAGACCGCTATTTCCAAAATTTACAATTATCCAAAAAATACCGATTTTGAAGTTGATTATGTTTTTTCAAATCCTGCAAGCTATGAATCATTAAGAAATACATCGGTGAAATTAAGATATACATTTCTTGAAATGCCACAAGATAATGGGTTTGAAATTCGTTTCGAGGATCCGAGAATAGGTTATTTTACAGACAGAGTAACAGATTTAAGTTCCACAGAAATTACTCCTTATAGAGACTTGGTTCAGAAATGGAACCTTCAAAAACAAAATCCTGATTCTGCTAAATCAAAACCAATCAAACCTATAAAATTTTGGTTGGAAAATACCACTCCTAATGAATTAAGACCTCTGATAAAAAAAGCTGTACTCGCGTGGAACATAGCTTTTGAAAAAGCTGGTTTTATTGATGCAATCGAAGTTGATATTCAACCAGATGATGCTGATTGGGATGCAGGTGATATCAGATATAACGTATTAAGGTGGACTTCATCTCCCAACCCACCGTTTGGGGGTTACGGTCCTAGTTTTTCTAATCCTAGAACTGGAGAAATTTTATCTGCGGATATTATGTTGGAATGGATTTTTCTAACCAATAGAATGAGATACGAAGATATATTTCTATCTTCTGAAATTTCATCTGAGCGATGTAATTTCTCATCCATGAGAAACGAACAAAGAATTTTTGGTAATTTGGTTGCTAATTCAATGAACTTCTCACTTGAAGATACCGATAAGTTATTTGAAGAAGAATTAACTATGTTAATACTTCATGAGGTTGGCCATACTCTCGGACTTAACCATAATATGGGAGCAACGACTCTGCACAACAATGAAGATGTTCATAATCCAAAAATAACTTATGAAGAAGGACTATCTGCCTCAGTTATGGATTATCATGCAATCAACATTGCACCTCCAGGCATCGAACAAGGACAGTTTTCTGATGTAAAACCTGGTCTTTACGACCAATGGGCAATCGAGTTTGCTTATACCCCAAATTTATCCGAAGAAGAAATACAGAACATATTAAATAGGTCGCAAGAGAAAGGTCATTTTTTTGGCAATGATGCTGACGATATGAGATCACCTGGCAGAGGAATTGATCCAAGAGTAAATATAGGTGATATGAGTGATGATCCAGTTGAATATGCTATCGGTAGGTACAAGCTTGTTCAGGAAATAATGCCAGGAATAGTAGAAAAAATTAAATCCAAATCAGATACTTGGGAATCTGTATATCAATCTTATTTTATATTGATGAGACAAATTATTACCAGTATGGATGTCGTATCTAGGCAGATCGGGGGTGTCTATGTCACTCGTTATCCTTCGAATACAAAATCGGCAAAAAAACCTTATGAAGCCGTTCCTTACAAAATACAAAAAAAAGCTATGGATACATTGAATAAATATGCTTTTAACAGTGAAGGATTAAAGCCTCTTGAGTCAGTCGCAGCTTACATGCAACGAGAAAGAAGAGGATTTGATTTTTATGATGAGAACGAAGATCCTAAATTTCATGATTACATTCTTTCCGGTCACAAAAGAATTCTAAATCATTTAACCAATAAAGATGTATTGAGAAGAATTACGGATTCTTCTTTTTATGGAAATGACTATAACGTTTCTGAGATGATGAGCGACTTAACAAAAGGAATCTTTCCAAGAGAAAAGATGAAAGAAATAGATACTATTACTCAGAATCTTCAAGCAACTTATGTTAGTAAACTCATATCCATCACTAACCTTAAAAAATACGATGAAGTTGCTCAATCTGCAGCATTTGGTGAGCTATTAAAAATTCAAAAGCTGCTCAGAAGGCAATCGTCTAACGATGAGACTCGAAATCACAAAAATAGACTTAGCCTCCAAATAGATAAAAAACTAACAGCTTAAACTTATAAACTCTTCAAGAACTTTTCGAAGTTTTCATTGACTGTGTCAGGTGCTTCTTGTTGTGTCCAATGCCCCACACCATCGATAAATTTAACGATTCGTAGATCTTCATATAAATCACTTCTCTTCTCTAGCATTTCTTTGGTCATTGATTCAGCTGTTGGACCATGAAATGCCCCTTTCCCTGCCCCATCTTGAATTGAATTTTTTAAGAAAAATGCAACGGGATCTAAAGTTCCAGAAATAAAACAAGAAGGTTGAGATATTTTTGCAGTTTCTAACTCAACTAATTCTTCATAATCAATAGTTTGAGCACGATATCTATTGAGAGGACCTCTCATTCCAGAGTTTTCAAATTCTTTTACAAAGAACATTAATTCTTCTTTGTTTATCCAATCTGGATAATCGTCAAATACAGGCAGACAATCCAAAAATTTTGAATTAACATTTTTTTGATATTTAGGATTATCAGCATTTTCAGCTAAAAAAGACATTCCTCTTCCGTCGCTTGAAAAATATGTAAGCTCTAAAGCATTTTTTAAATCCTTTTCAAATTCTTCCTCGGCAACGCCTTCTTCTTGAAAATATAGTTGATAGAAGAATTTTCCTTTATACAGCATTTTCCATAAATCTATGGAAGACATTGGTCCTCTACCTGTGTAAGGAACTGATAATGCGCCAACACCAGAAATTTTTTCAGGGAAAAGAGCCGCAGTATTCCAGACTATAGGCGCACCCCAATCATGTCCGAATAGTATTGCATCAGAGTATCCAAGATCTTCAATTACTGAAATAACATCCGAAGTTAAATTTTTCATCGAATATTCAGCAATTTCATAAGGCTTATCAGATTGGCCATATCCTCTGACATCGATTGCGGCAACTTTATAACCTAGCGATGCTAGAAAAGGTATTTGATGTCTCCAGCTATACCAACTTTCAGGCCATCCGTGAACCAAAACAATTAAAGGACCCTCACCTTCAATTGCTGCACCAATTTTTAAACCATTTCCATTAAGATGTTTATATTCCATATGTATAATTAGATCATGGAAAACCTAAAAGTAGCAATTATCCCTGTCACTCCACTGATGCAAAACAGTTGTGTTATTTGGAATGAAAATACTAAAAATGCAGCAGTCACAGATCCCGGTGGTGATCTGGATAAAATCAATGATTTTTTATCAAAGAATAATTTGAAACTAGTAAAGATCTTTCTTACTCATGGGCATTTAGATCATGCTGGGGGTGCTTTTAATTTATCTCAAGAACACGATGTAAAAATTGAAGGCCCTCATCCTGATGATGAATTCTTAATTATGGGTTTAGAAGATCAAGGCAGAATGTATGGTGTACCTGGAACAAAAAATTTCCTTCCCGATAGGTGGTTAGATGATGGAGACAAAATTGAATTAGATGGAATTTCTTTTGATGTATATCACTGTCCAGGTCATACTCCTGGCCACGTTGTATTTCACCAAGCTGATGCAAAAATTGCTATCGTCGGTGATGTATTGTTTCAAGGTTCAATAGGACGAACTGATCTACCAAGAGGCAATACTCAGAGTCTTATAGACTCTATTAGAAATAAACTTTGGAAATTAGATGACGATACTACCTTTGTACCAGGGCATGGTCCTTTATCTACATTTGGTCAAGAAAAGAAAACTAACCCCTATGTTGCTGATCAGTTATTCAAAGAATAATTACATCTCTTCATAAACAGCCTTTTCCATTACTGCCAGCAAACCTTTGCACTTTTCGTCGTAATGCGGTGATAATTGCATCATTACAGTGCCTGCAATTTTTGATTGTGGATCAATCCAGAAATAAGTATTGAAAATACCTGACCATGATAAAGATCCTTTTTTTCTTCTCTCAGGTATATCCTCTTCGTTGATCAAAAAGCCGTATCCCCATTTTTTCTTTATTTCCGGAAACCATTCGTTTCCATGAATCAAAACAGGATTAAAAGTAGGTTGATAAGAATAATTTAAATCGCCGATTTGATTTGTGGTCATGAGAGAGGTAAGTGAATCAGATAAAAGTGGATTTGTATCTGAAAGGAAAATTCTCATAAATTTACAATAATCTGATGGATTAGAAAGGACCCCACCGCCACCGCTAAAAAATGACTGAACAGAGTCATCAAAAAGACCAGTTGAATGAATAAAATTTCCATTATCCATAAGGTGCATTTCTGCCAATCTATCCTTTCCTAAAAAGTCAGGATCGAAGGAGGTATCGTTCATCCCGAGAGGATCAAAAACAAATTCCCTGCAAATCTCTTCTAAATTTTTATTCAATAATTTTTCTAAAATGACTCCAACCCAATCAAGACCGACACCATATTCCCATCTAGAATCAGGATGGTATGAAAGCGGAACATTTATAAATTTTCCTTCTTTATCTGTGAGAGGAGCAATCTTTTCTTCTAAGATGAGGTGGGCAAGCAAAGGATCATGAAAATCATATGCAAATCCTGAAGTATGCGCTAGCAAATGATGAAGTGTGATGTCCTTATTGGCTCTTTCATAAATTACTTTTCCATCTTGAAGTTTTCCTACCTCTAAATCTTTTAGATCTGAATGAAAATTATGAACAGGTTTATCTAAATCAATAAGTCCTTGTTCAACACACTTAAGTGCTGCAAAAGTAACAATAGGCTTTGTCATCGAAGCAATTCTATAAAGAGTACTGTTCGAGGGTGGTTTATCTTCTCCTTCTAGTTGGTTGCCATAGTGCTCTAGAAACACTGTTTCGTGTTCATTAGTAACCGCAAAGGATGCAAAAGGAATGTTCTCTTGATCTATTTTTTCTTTTATTTTATTTTGAATATTCATATTAATTCGTGGAGCGGGCAGCGGGAATCGAACCCGCATCGTCAGCTTGGAAGGCTGAAGTAATAGCCATTATACCATGCCCGCTTTGTGTGAAATTTGATTATACACTTTCTATAAAAACTATAATTGAACTTCTCAATACTAAAAAAAAAGGTTTAAATATGAAACAAAAGGAGAATTATGAAATATTTAGCGTTAATGTTTTTCGTTTTTGTGCTCTCTTGTTCTAAGTCTGTAAGTGATGAGCCTAATGCTCCACATAATTCTGCAGAATGGCAAATTTGGGCTTATTCCACTGCTGCTCCAAGTTATATTGGAGACTATGCAACGATCATTGGTGGTGATGGCTCTATTTTAAGAGAAGGATCAAACGGTTGGACTTGTATGCCAGGAAATCCAAGGCCTTTTCCTTCAGTTGGTTGGGATAATCCGCATCAAGCGATGCCTACCTGTTCTGATACTGAGGCAATGAAATGGATGGCAGCCTTTATGAATAACGTTGACCCTATTATGGATAGAGATGGCTATATGTGGATGCTTCACGGAGACGTTGGTGAAGACAATTTAGTTCCAGGAGTTCTTTCGAAAAGTGATTCTACGCCAGGACAATTTATTGAATCTGGTCCACACTTTATGGTTGTACCAAAGGATCCTGATACTTTAAAGAACTTCACTTCTGATTTTACCCGAGGCGAACCTTACGTTATGTTTCCTGATTCAAAATGGGCTCATTTAATGGTACCTGTAGGAGATTACTATAAGTATCAGCCTGAATCGTCTCCTTCGAATTAAATTAACGGAGTAATTATGAAATATTTATTAAGCATACTTTTTATAGTTCTTATTTCTTGTTCAAGTTCAACATCTGATGAGCCTAACGTGTCTCATGATTCTGATGAGTGGCAAATTTGGGCTTACAGTAAGGCCGCACCTGATTTTATAGGGGAATTTGCAACAATTGTTGGAGGAGACGGTAAAGTGATTCGAGAAGGATCTAATGGATGGACCTGCACCGCTACATTAGAAATGCCTGAAGGCGGATTTGAAACTCCTCAACACGGAAATACCCTTTGTGCCGATGAAGAAGGCTTCAAATGGGCTGAAGCTTATATGACTGGCGGTAAACCTAATATGGAAAGAGATGCTTATATTTGGATGCTAAATGGTGATATGGGAGAAGATAATATGAATTCAAGCTTCTATGGAGGTGATCACGATAAAGCTAAGATGATGGGACACTTTATCGAGTCAGGGCCTCACTTAATGTTGATGCCGAAAGACACAAAAACTATAGAAAATTTCCCTACAGATTTCACAACAGGAGCACCTTACCAAATGTTTAAAGGTACTCCTTATGCTCACTTAATGATACCTGTTGACGGTTACTATGAGTTTCAGCCAGATTCTAATCCATTAAACTAAATAAAAGTGTTTAAAAAAAGGAGATTTTTAAATCTCCTTTTTTATACAATAAATAAATTTACAGTTCTTCCAATAAACCAATAACAACTAATGCCTCCTATCGCAAAAGCAGATATTGTTTTAAATTCATTTTTTAAATTAACTTTTGTAAAGAGAAAAATTAAAAAGAAAATTATTGGTAACAAACTCAACTGGGCTAATTCAATACCTACATTAAACAGCAATAAAGTTTGAAATAAACTTTGCCCTGAAAATCCTATTTCCATTAAAGCTCCTGCAAATCCAAATCCATGAATCAAACCGAATCCAAAAGGAATATGCCAAGGAATTTTTCTTAAATCTTTTTTATCTAAAATTTCGTAGGCTAAATATATTATTGTTAAAGCAATCACAGCTTCGGTTGCAGTTTGAGGTAATTTAACTACACCCAAGGATGACAACGCCAATGTAATGCTATGAGCAATCGTAAAGGATGTAATTGTTTTTATTAAATTAAACCAACCGTTAATTAGAAAAACTAAGCCAAAAACAAATAAGATATGATCATACCCTCCCAGCAGATGTTCAAAACCCATAAATAAATATGAAAAGTTAGAGTATTCAACTTCGTTCGGTACGACTAAATCTATATTTTCTGAAGTAATATAGTCTTGAAAGACTTCATCGTTAATAAATCTAATTGTTACCATCACATCAGTCATAAATGACATATTGGTGACATTTAAAGTGGATCCTTTAAGCGATTGTGTACAATTTAATTCAATTATTTCTAATAGGTATTTTCCACTTCTTTTTGGGAATAAATCATCTTCAAACGAGCAAAATTCAGGAAAATTTATCCTTGATTTAGTAGATTGATTTAATGGAAATTTCCAGTTAACTAGATAGTCAGATTCTGAAATTTGAGTAATTTCAAGTTGTGCGGGTGTAAATTCATGTGAACTAACCTCAAAGCTTGCAACAACTATTAATAAAAAATAAAGAACTAATTTACTCAAAACTGTATTTTTTACTTAACGATACGTCGTAGGACTTTATTAATTCCTCTGTATACTTTTTTAAGACTTCATCCTTTTTTACTAATAAGTAGGTATCTAAAAGTTTATCTCTGATGGAATTAAATTCAGGTAAATATGAATTTTTAATATTAGATACATTTACTATGTGCCAACCATAAATAGATTCAATTATTAAATCGTTTTTAAGAATTGTTAATTCATCTAATGAAGCAGCAAATTTATCTCCAAAATCTCTCCGTATTTGTCTTATTGTTTTATCAGAAAAATTTCTTCCTAATAAAAATGGATCACTCTTTATATTTTTATTAACTAGATATTGTCTTACTTCCTCTAATGAGCGAGATTCTTTTGAGAAAAAGATATGATTAAAACTTAATCTCTTAGGAATCCTAAACTCAACTTTATTCTCATTAAAATATTCTTTTAACTCCTTATCATTTGGAATTTTTACTCCTTCTTCTTGTTTTAAAAAACCTAATTTTTGAACTAGTCTTCTTTTAACAATGATATCTCCTCTGTCTAAATTCAGCTTCAAAGCTTCTCGATATAAAACTTCGTTTTGTATAAAGTTTTCTATGATGGTCTTAAGTTCTTCTTCATTCGGAAGTCTTTGCATTTGATCGTTCCAAGTCGATACCAAAAAATCTATGTCATTATCACTAACGTAAATCATATTTTCGTCATCATTATTTAAAAACCAATCAAATAGATACAAAAAAATAGCAATCGATAAGAAAATTAATATTTTTTTTGGCATTTTATTTTGGTACTAATTCTAGATCGCTTCTAATATGCTTTGCAGCTATAAAATAATGAGTGGCAGACCATATTGTTGAAATAGGAATTACTATAAGTAATGCATATCGTATCGACTCTATTCCGTAAGATGGATTAATCATATCGCTAACAAATCCAATAACCATAGGACCAAATCCTAAACCAATGAAATTAAGAATAAAGAATAATATCGCAGAGGACATTGCTCTCATTCTTAATCCAACCAATGAGTGAGTTATTGCTAAATTTGGTGCTAAATAAGCATTGAATAACATACCTGTGATGAAAGTGGTCATCAAAGCTAAATAAGTTTGGTCTGTTAAATATATAAATAAAGTAAAGGGAAGATAGATAAGTGTAGTTATAGCAGGTACCCATTGATACCACCTAGGATCTTGCTTGCCTAATTTATCGGAGAGATACCCTCCCATGAAGGTTCCAACTCCACCTGCAACCGAGCTTAATGCTAACCAAGTTCCCAACTCTCCTGTCTCAATATCATGCAATCTTAAAAATAATGAGGGAAGGAAATTACCTGCCCCATAGGAAACAAAAGCATGAATCCCGCATGCTATAGATAGGTGTCTGAATGATTTTCGTGACCACAGATGCTTTAGAGTCTCTTTAAGCTTTGGAGCACTTCCATCGTCAACTTTTTCTTCAGCCATTCCTCTATTGGGCTCAGCTACAGCTAATTTCAAGAAAATAGCTAGAGCTATCCCGGGAAGTCCAACAACAAGGAATGCTGTTCGCCATCCATAAAATTCATTTATCCAGCCACCTAATAGAAAACCAAATAATATTCCAATGTTAATACCGGTTGAATAAATCGCTAAAGCTGTTGCTCTTTGCTCCTGATTAAAAATATCAGAGACCATAGCATGTGCTGGAGGGCTACCTCCAGCTTCTCCAATAGCAACACCAATTCTTGCTAGCAATAGATGTATAAAATTTTGAGCAAATCCACTAACAGCAGTCATCGAACTCCAAACAGTTAAAGAAATGGCTATGACATCTCTCCTTATCCAAGTATCAGCTAATTTTGCTAACGGGATACCGAAGGAAACATAAAATATTGCAAAAGAGAAACCAGATAACAGTCCAAGCTGAGTATCAGATAAACCCATTTCTGCCTTGATAGATTCTTGGAGAATCACTAGAAGCTGTCTATCGATGAAGTTAAAACTATAAACAGTTGTTAAAACCCCTAGGACAAAGTAACCGTATGATTTATTCTCATACAGCTTAGACGATAGGTAATTCATAAATTATTTTTGATAACTACTTTTCCAACTAATTTTCTTTCAGATAAATATACCAAGGCATCTTTTGCATCAGTTAGATTAAATTCTCTACATATGTGTGGCTTTAAATTTCCTGTCTCCGCAAGTTCATGGATAATTTTTTTCGTTTCTGCTCCCTTTTCAGGATCTCGAATACCGTATTCACCAGCTCTGACGCCAATTACCGAAAAACCTTTTATAAGGGCTATATTTACTGGCAGGCTAGGCAATCTCCCGCTTGTGAAACCAACAATTAATAATCTTCCATTCCAATTTATACAACGAATGGACTCATCAAAAACATCTCCTCCTACTGGATCATAGATAACATCAGCTCCTTTACCATCAGTTAGATCTTTAACTTCTTCTCTAAAGGCAGTAATGCCATCTTTCAAAGTATTCAAGACATGATCTGCCCCCCATGATTTAACAATTTGGAGTTTCTCATCAGATGTTCCCGTTGCAATCACCCTATTACCAAACATTTTTGCAAGTTGAACAGCAGCCATACCAACTCCACCTGAAGAACCATGAATAAGAACTACATCATCGAGTTTCATCTCCCCTCTCCTAATCAATGAGACATATGCAGTAGTGTAAGCAGTGGCAAAAGCAGCTGCTTCTGCCATGTTTAAAGCACTAGGTTTCTTTGTTATTTTAGATGCAGGTAAAACAATATAGTTGGCTATTGCTCCATGACCCCAACCCCCAAACATTACTTCATCACCAATTTGAAACTCTTTTGCATCCGGACCAATAGATTCAATAATTCCAGAGCCTTCCATACCTAAGAAAAATGGTAGTTCTGGTTTTCTTTGATATTTTCCTTGGGACATCAACCAATCTGGAAAATTTAATGAAGCGTGAGATATTTTTATTTTTACTAAATCCTTTTCGATTTCTGGTAGCTCCAAAGTTCCTAAATTTATGCCAGACATATCCTCGGATAAATATTGACAGAGAAGTCCTTGAGCTTGAGAAGACACTGCTAGAATCTACCTATTATTTGCCTGCTTCTTTTTAAATCAGCCATTCTGAGAGCAAAAGCTGTGGCGATTGTTATTAGAAAGGAGACTACTTGAGTTATTGAAATTCCAATAATGAAAAAAGATATAAATTGGGTAATTGCAAATGAAGTTATCACAATGTAAATAGGCCAAAGAGTTGAGGTTGGATTTTTTCCTGCAAAAAATCTGTAAATGAAATAACAAATTGTAAGATAAAGCGAAGGAATGATTGTTCGTAATCTCCACTCGTACATTTCCTGCTCGGTAAAACCCGCACCGGGAAAAATGCTAATCAAATTAGGATCAGTAATAAAAAAAAGGGAAAGTGTTGCAAAAAACACAAATAAGACAATCAAAATAAATTTTGTTGTTAAATCCATTTCTCCCTCCGAATGTTAAAATTATAACAATTAACTTACTAAAATTATGAATCCTTTTACTATTGCAAAAGACATCAAAAATATAGAAAAAATCCTAAAACCTGCTTTAGAAAAATATATTCAAGGCGCTGGTTTTGCTAAAAGTGATGAAATCAATGAGATTCTCAAGAAGATCTCTGAACTAGAAAAGAGAATAGACAAAATAGAAGAAAAACTATAAAAGTTTAGGAATTACAGCTTTTCTATCTTTAGGATAATCTTCAAAGTTATCTTTGTACCATTTGTGGTTGGCAACAGCTCTTGGAAGTAAATTAGCTACTGTCCAGAAAAAAAATACAAAACCGGCTGTGCTAAATGTCATTATTGCCCACCCTAACCATTCTATAAACTCACCAAAATAATTCGGACAAGATACATATTTATACATGAACCCTTTTGGCACTTGATATCCCTCATTTTTCTTTCTTAAAGAGAATAAAATTTCATCTGATTTGATGTTTATAAACATTCCAATAAAAAAAAGACTAAGACCCAAGAAAAATGGAACAGAATAAAAATGGCTAGTTGCATAGTCTGATATATAAAACAGCCAAGTTCCTTGGATATAAACATTAACAAAATTAAATAAAAAAGCAGATAAAGCTATAGTCACTGGCATGCTCTTATTTTTTATTCTTGCTCTAATTGGCCAAATGAAACTTCGGTTAAAGTAATGAATCATAAATAAGATAGCAGCAAAAATTGAAAAATTTGAACTATTTGAAAAATTCAAAATCAAGAAAATTAACATTAAATAGAAAGCTGGAGATTCCATAAGGATCCAGCCCCATCGAGAACTTATTTCAAAGCCCCACCCTTTTTCTTGATGTCTTCCGTAAGGTGCTGCTTGATAAAATAAATAAATAAATACTGACAGGCCTACCAAGCTCCAAACCAGCATTACTAATTGATGGGTCGTCATTTTTTGCTTGGAAAAAGCATTAAAGAGGAAGTTTTTTTCATATAATCTGCATAATCATGTCTATTTTCTAGGCTTCTATTATCCATCATTGGAATAGATGCAAACATAAACATCAATAACATGGCTATAGGGCAAATCAAAAGAAAAACAGAACCATTTGTACCGATTAACCCAAAACCACATAATCCAAACCAAAAACCTACTTCGCCAAGGTAGTTTGGATGACGAGAATATTTCCATAAACCCTCATTCATGGTCTTCCCTTTATTCTCATTATTCGCTTTAAAAATATGCATTTGTTCATCGGATATCTGTTCAAGTAAAACCATAGAGAGAGTAAACAAACATATTAAATAATCAAATGAACTTACATCTGCTGAGTTTTCAATAAAATAAAAATATAAAGGGAACAAACACAAATTTACAATCAAAGTAGGAAAAAGATGAATCCCAAAAAGATTTATGAACCATTTGAAAGATCCAAAAGTTTCATACAGATTCACATATCTAAAATCTTCTTTGGATAAACCTGGCCAAGTGCGCAACCAATTATGAGTCAATCTGAATGCCCAGTAACTAATAGGAATACCTACCAGAAAAATACGTTCTAGGTTAATCCCGCTTTCATCAGATAAAGCAATGAAAAAGTAAATAGGAACTGGCGCTACAGACCAGTAAGGATCATACAAGCTAGAATTAGAATAGAAGGTACTGAATAGAAAAATTACTAAAGTGCTAACAACATGCGCAATGACAATATCAACCCATAAATGCAATCCAAATGAATCGGTTGCATTAAGACTAACTGCTGCTGCTGCAAGGCTAAGCGAATAACAAAACAAACATAAAATATGATGAGATTTCATAATCAAGGACTATTTTTCTGGATTAAACTTAACCGGGACGTCTTGGATGGCGTTAACAAAATTATTCGGGGTTAAGATCATTTCTCCATCCTGTTCCATTTCAGGAAACCTTGAGAATATTTTTTCATAGACAACTTCTAACTGCATGTTAGCCGTATGTTTACCTAGGCATAAGTGTCGTCCGTAACCAAAGGCAAGATGTTTTTTTGCATTCTCTCTAGTTACATCAAATTTATCGGGATTAGTAAATATTTCTGGATCTCTATTAGCGGCACCGTACCATAGTGAAACCTTTTCATTTGGTCCCATCTCTTGATCTCCAATTTGAGTATCGCATTTGGTGGTTCTTCTCATATACCTTACAGGAGAAACCATTCTTATTGATTCATGAACCATATTTGGTAAAAGACTTTTATCATTTAAAACTAAGTTTTTTTGGTCAGGATTCTCAGACAATAAATTCATCGTTCCGCTGATAGAATTTCTTGTCGTATCATTTCCTGCAAAAATTATTAACAACCAGGAACCATCTAGATACTCATTAGGTAGTTTTTCTCCTTCAACTTCAATGTTTGCAATCACAGATAAAAGATCATCTTTAGGATCCTTTCTCCTAGATTCTAGAATTGTCCTACCATAATCAAACATCTCAGCGACCATATTAGTAAACATTTCTACTAGAGCAGGATCAGGAGCTGCTTGAGTGTGCTCTTCTGAAAATTCAATATCACCTTTTTCTGCAGCTTGAGTAGCAGCAATAAGTTGAGCCATTTCAAGAAATTTCATCCATTCGATGATTTTAGGTCTGTCTTCTTCAGGGACTCCTAACATTTCACACAAAGTGAACATTGGGACCTCTGCTGAAACAGTCTCAACAAGATTACATCTTCCCAAAGGTGCAATTTGATCCAATAGCTGATCAACTTTAAGCTCTACTTTTTTTCTTAAATTAGATACGTACTTCGGATTAAAAAAGGCCATGTGTGGGTTTCGCATACTCAAATGCAACATACCATCTAGACTGAGCATATGATCCATGGTTGATCTATACAACGGTAAATCATCTTGTTGTTCAAAACCATGGGTGAGTGCAGTTCCGCCAGCCAGCTGAGATGAAAAAATTTCCTGATTTTTTGATACAAATTCAATATCTTTATATTTTGTTAAAACCCAGAATCCAGGTTCAGAATCTTCTGGACCAGTTTCATGAAAATATACCGGTGCGTTATTTCGTAGGTTTGCAAAATGCTGATATGGTTCATCGCCCTTAGTAAAAAGCATAAGATCCGTCAAATCAAAATTTCTTTCGAAAGGAAATTTAAGATTATATTTTGGGGAATTAATCTTTACGAAGGGTTGCTTACTGCTATTCAGTTCTAATGCCATGACTTATTTTACTATAAAAAAATGGCACGCCCGGAAGGATTCGAACCTCCGACACCCAAGTTCGTAGCCTGGTGCTCTATCCAACTGAGCTACGGGCGCCCGTTAAAAATCTAAGTATAAAGTAGAAAGGGTTAAGTAGTCTTCTCTAAAGAGACTATCTCTTCTCGATGGACAGGAACTTGATTTGGTGCAGTAATTCCTAATCTGACTTGGCTGCCCTTAATTTCAAGAACAGTGATGGTTACATTTTCACCGATCAATAACTTTTGATCTTTTTTTCTGCTTAAAACTAACATCTCCCCCCAGAAATATTAATAAGCCCAATTTATTAGGAAAACTAATATTTTTCAAGATATTTATAATTCTATTAATTAGAAATTTTTATAACTCCATGCCAATGGGAGGATCTGGAGGTAAATTGGGGTCTAAAGAATAAGTTAAAGTTCTTAAACTTTTTACCAGATCTTGATTTGATATGTTTTCCTCAAAATCTTTCAGTTTCAATGGTTTACCAATAGTCACGGGAACTTCGGTACCCATTCTTCTTCTTACTTCCCTGAATAGTAGTGCAGATCTCAACATCAATCCAAAACGACTAGCTAAATGAAATAACTCAGAATTTTGTCCTTGAAAATAAATAGGAACTATAGTTGCATCAGTTTGTTTAATAAGCCTAGAAGTAAATACTTTCCACTCGCAATCAAAAGCAATTTTTTCGCTCATTTTCATCTTAGTCGACACACATCCACTTGGAAAAATAACAATTGATCCTCCGTTCGAGAGAAATTCTCTAGAAAGTTTTCTAGTTTCTAAATTTGTCTTAACTGCTTCTTTCGTTAATGCAAAATCAACTGGCAGGAGATATCCCTTAGTCTCAGGCGCTCTAAGTAATAAGGAATGAGTTAGAACTTTAAAATCATCTCTTACTAGGCTCATTAACCAACAGATAACCAACCCATCCAACACACCAAAGGGATGATTTGCAACAACTACAAGCGGGCCTTCTTTGGGTATCTGTTTTAAAGCTTCTTCAGAAAAATTGACATTCAAATTCAACTTCTTAACGCTTCCTTCCCAAAAATTTCTATATAACTCAGGAGATCTTTGATATTCGTTATAAAGTTTATAGAGCTCAGGTTGACCTGAAAGACTTTCAATGGTTCTTATGATTAACCTTTTTAGATAAGGATCATCAGGATCAGCGTAACTAAAATATTTTGAATCTATATATTCCATTTTAATAATGGCGGAGAGAAAGGGATTCGAACCCTTGAAGGAGTTTCCCCCTTACCCGCTTTCCAAGCGAGCGCATTCGACCACTCTGCCATCTCTCCATTTATTTCAATTCGAAGTTGGCTATTCTATCTCCATGAAATGATCCAAGCCAAATCTTATTTTCATAAGGAAGCGCAACAGTAGCGGCTCCCATTTGCCCTTTGGAAAAGCTATAAACACCAAGCACGTCTAAATTTTCCAAAGCTAAATGATGTATCGTGAACGGTAAAGGACATTGAATTATTGAGTAATCGCATTGTAAGCTCTCCAAACCAGAATAATCATGAGCAGCAACCCACAGTCCTGAGTCTGTAACCAATAAGTTATCTTTACCACCGCCTAAATGCTCAAATTCCGCAGATAAGCTTTTTAAATTAAATTTTACTGTTTTTCCTGAAAACCAATAATTTATATATAAATTTTCTTCATTCACGTCTAAATCAATGCCATTTGGAAAAGAACCTTTTGTATTTGGTACTGATGCAAAGCCCTGTTCAAGGTTCCAAAAATATACCTCTCCAGTGGTATTTTTAATCATACTAGCGAATGCAATTGCCCACTGAGATGAATCAAAGTCATACATATGAGTAATATAAAAAGATCCATCTGTCTTTAGCGCCACATCATTAAAATATTTATTTTCAGGTGCATCTATGCAACCTCTCCAAATTAATTCAATAGAGTCATTTTCAACTAACTCAAAGAGCTCAATAGATTCACTTGGTAGATGATTCACCACTGCAAGCATATACCTGCCATCATCTCTTTGAATCAAATCAATTCCATGAGGCGATAATAGTCTGCTTTTTAATTCACACTTTGGGTCTCCCCAAGTATTTTCTTCGTAAAGAAAATTTGGAATTCCTTTTGATTCGGTAACTAAATCATAGAATGATATTTTTCCGTATTTTGTATTAGGAGCTAAAGAACCAAATTCTGAAATAATTATTTTATTTTGTGATGGAGATAAATATAAATCTTCAGGGTTTTGAAATCCACAAACAATAGAAAATGAATCATCATTGTCACAGCTTTTTATTTCTGTAAATTCACTGAAGCTAAAAGATGAAAAGAAAAATAATATACCAATAAATAAATCAAACATTTTATGTTCTGATCCCTATTCCTCTTTTTAAAAGAACATAAACAAATATGGAAAAAATTAAAATAAATAAACAAATCATTAAAATGGCATAGTCAACACTGATATCTGATATTCCAATCATCCCGTAACGGAAGGAATTTACCATATACAAGATTGGATTGATTTTAGAAACTCCTTGCCAAAATTCTGAAAGAAGTTCGATAGAATAAAAAACTCCCCCTAAATAAATTAATGGAGTAAGGACAAAGGTTGGAACGATACTTATATCATCAAAACTGTTCGCAAAAATTGCATTAATCATTCCAGCTAGAGAAAATAAAGTTGCAGTAAGAATTACTATCAAAAGAGTTAAAGGAATATTCTGAACTTCAAGTTTGGTAAAAAAGAGAGCTGTTATCATCACTAGAAGACCAACTATTATTCCTCTTGCCACTCCACCAACAACAAATCCAATAATAATTAAATATATAGGCATTGGAGATACAAGAAGTTCCTCTATGCTTTTTTGAAATTTAACTCCAAAAAAAGAAGCGACTACATTTGAATAAGAATTTGTAATAACTGACAACATTACTAACCCGGGAGCCATAAATTGCATGTAATCTACCCCACCCATATCTCCTATTCTTTTTCCTATTAAAGAGCCAAAGATTACAAAATATAAAACTGAGGTAGCTACAGGAGGAATTAAACTTTGCGTCCAAATTCTGAAAAACCTGTGCAATTCTTTTTTTATAAGGCTAAGTAGAGCATTAATTTGTTCTGTGTAATTCATTTTTCTGTTAAGTCCAAAAATAGTTCTTCTAACCTATTGGTTTCATTTCGCATACTTAGAATATTCAGATTATTTTCATTCAAATATCCAAAAATTTCATTCAAACTTTGTGATTTATTTATCTCAACTGAAATTTGATATGTGTCCAATATCTTAATTTCAAAGGGACTGTTTGAAATTGTTTTAGAATCAATTTCATCCTTTAAATCAAATATAAATATCTCTGTATCTAACTCTCTTAGCAATGACTGCATTGATGAAGTTTTTACTATCTCTCCCTTATCAATTATGGAAATATTTTTGCATAGCTTTTCTGCTTCCTCTAGATAATGAGTGGTTAAAATGATGGTTGTTCCGTTGTTATTAATTTCAATTAAAAAATCCCAAAGTGATCTCCTTAGTTCAATATCAACACCCGCAGTTGGTTCATCTAAAATTAAAAGATCTGGATTATTTATCAAGGCTTTTGCGACCATCAATCTTCGTTTCATTCCACCGGAAAGATTTCTTCCCTGTTCTTTCCTTTTATCCCAGAGGCCTAGATTTCTTAAGTAATACTCAGATCTTTCTTTGATTATTTTTCTGGGCAAGCCAAAGTAACCAGCTTGTTGCTCGAGAATTTGCAAAACAGTTTCAAACTGATTGAAATTAACTTCCTGACCAACAACGCCAAGATTTTTTTTAGCCTTGCTATGATTTACATCAATATCAATGCCCATCAACTCTACTAAACCAGATGTTTTAGTTACTAGTGAACTAATAATGCCAATTGTGGTTGATTTTCCCGCTCCGTTTGGACCAAGCAATGCATAAAAATCCCCTTTTTTAACTTCTAAAGAAATATTATTTAGGGCAACAAGATCTCCAGGATAGACCTTGGAAAGATTTTCTATTTTTAGAGCGTTCTCAAACAAATTTATTTAGATAAATAAGACATACTATCTTCAAGACCTTTTAACGTGAGACCATACATTCGATCTTCGATTAGAGTTCTAGTTATGTCTATGGATGCAGAATAATCCCAATGTTCAGACGGCACAGGATTGAGCCATGCAACCTTATCGTAAATTGTAGTAATTTTTTTCATCCATAAGGAACCAGCCTCTTCATTCCAGTGTTCGATGCTACCTCCAGGATTAGTGATCTCATAAGGAGCCATTGTTGCATCGCCGACAAAGATAACTTTGTAATCGGATCCATACTTATGGAGAATATCGTCTGTTTTAATTCTTTCATTATGTCTGCGTTTATTATCCTTCCAAACAGATTCATATATAAAATTATGAAAATAAAAATATTCAAGATGCTTAAATTCGGTTTTAACTGCTGAGAAGAGTTCTTCACATACTTTAATATGAGGATCCATAGAACCACCAACATCAAAGAAAACAAGCACCTTCACGGCATTTTGTTTTTCGGCAATCATTTTAATATCTAATAGCCCGGCATTTTTTGCAGTGTGCTTAATAGTGCCATCTAAATCAAATTCCTCCTCGATTCCTTGACGAGCAAATTTTCTCAATCTTCTAAGAGCCATTTTTATATTTCTCGTTCCTAGTTCTATAGAATCATCCAGGTTTTTGTAATCTCTCTGTTGCCAAACTTTAACTGCTTTATTTTGCTTTCCTTCACCATCAACTCTTATGCCTTCTGGGTTAGAACCGGCATTACCGTAAGGAGATGTTCCTCCAGTACCCACCCATTTATCACCTTTTTCGTGTCTTTCTTTCTGTTCTTCTAGTCTTTTCTTAAATTCTTCTAAAAGTTTTTCTAGGCCACCAAGGGATTTTATTTTTTTTAATTCATCCTCAGATAAAAATTTCTCGAACTCTTTACGCAACCAATCTTCTGGAACTAGAGCTTCGATAATGTCATCAAGAGTTTCTAGACCCTTAAAATAAATATCAAAAGCTCTATCAAACTTGTCGTAGTGTTTCTCATCTTTTACTAGTGTTGCCCTCGATAAGTAATAAAAGTCTTCAGAGTTAGCAAAAACTAGTTGTTTCTCTAATCCAGCTAATAAGTCTAAAAATTCCCTGAGAGTACAGGGAACTCCAGTATTTCTAAGCGTGCCAAATAGGTTTAAAAGCATTATTGTTGGTTTCCAGATTCTCTCCTTGCCATAAATGCAAGTCTTTCAAGTAATTGAACGTCCTGTTCATTTTTAATTAATGCTCCGTATAGAGGTGGAATCGCTTTAGTAGCATCTCTATTTTTTAGTATTTCATCTGGAAGATCATCTGACATCAGAAGTTTTAACCAATCAACTAATTCAGAGGTCGACGGTTTCTTTTTTAACCCTGGAACTTTCCTAACATCAAAAAAAATATCCAAAGCTTCTTTAACTAATTTTTGTTTTATTTTCGGATGATGGACTTTAACAATCTCTTGCATGGTTTCTCTATCAGGAAAAGAAATGTAATGAAAGAAACATCTCCTCAAGAAAGCATCCGGCAATTCTTTTTCGTTGTTACTCGTAATAATAACAATTGGTCTATGAATAGCTTTAACTGTTTCCTTTGTCTCATAAACATAAAATTCCATTCGGTCTATTTCTTGCAAAAGGTCATTTGGGAACTCAATATCAGCTTTATCTATTTCATCTATGAGTAAGACTGCTCTTTCCTCTGAAACGAAAGCTTCCCATAATTTTCCTTTCTCTATGTAATTAGAGATATCTTTTACCCTTTCATCTCCTAGTTGAGAATCCCTTAATCTTGTCACTGCATCGTATTCATATAACCCTTGTTGAGCTTTAGTAGTAGATTTAATATTCCATTCATACAAGGGTAACCCCAGTGATTCAGCTACCTCAAGAGCAAGCATAGTTTTACCTGTGCCCGGTTCTCCTTTTATTAGCAAAGGTCTTTCTAAGTTAATTGCAGCATTTACCGCCATACTAAGATCTTCTGTTGAGATATAAGATTTAGTTCCTTCAAATTTCATAATAAATTCCTTTTGTAGCCTCTATCCTAAAAAATTCGAGACTTATTTTTTTATTCTTAGTTTAGCCATTTGTTTAGACTGGCCAACTAACTTACCTGAACTATCCCAAATTTCTCTATCTTCTTCCATAAAGCCACCCGTAACAAATTCAGTCTTGGCTATTACTTTAAGAGGTCCTTCGGAAGGAAGACCTCTTACATGAGAAGCCAAAGATATGGTTGGAACCCAACCAACAGTCCCTAGTTTATTATAAATTGGCGGAGTAGTCGCATCTAAGAACAGCACTAAATCAAATAAGTCAATATTATCCTTTTCAGGCCAAGACATATAAAGATTCAACGTTGATGACGAATTTTCTTTAACTTTTTTCCACCACAAAGAATCTTGAGAATAAGCTTTTTCAATATTTTTATCTAACTTAGGGTTAAATCCTTCTTTGTATGGAATAACCTCACATGATTCATAATCAGGGAAGCTAGGAACATCCCTTTCATAAATATTCATATCATTTTTAAAAGAAAAGTCTGTAAATGTGCCAACAAATATTATTTTTAATTTGTTATTTTGAATCAATTCTACTCTGGCTGTAGATAAGCTCTTGCTGCTACTGAGATGAGTTACATGAAGTTCTGTAGCTCCAAAATCAACTCTATCAAGATAATGTGCAGATATACTCAAAGGATCTTTATGTTCTAAGAATTCCGACATAGCTTTAGCCGCAAGAGTCATTGAATAACCTCCATTTGCTGTGTTACCAATGCTCCAATTATCAGAAACTTCTGCTGTGAATAAATTATCTGATTTCTTAATTACAGTTGTGTCTCTCACAAATAATTCTTTAGAATTCATGTTTTTATATTAAAGGTATGAGCTAATTAATAAAGTTAAAATTGATTATGTTTGATATTGGAGCAAATTTAACAAGCAGTCATTTTTCAAAAGACCTTGATGTCGTTCTTAATGACTCCCTCACAGCTGGTGTAGAAAAGATTTGCATTACTTCATCCAATCTAGATGATGTTAAAAATGCAAAGAAAATTTCCGAGAAATATAAAAACCTCTACTATTCCGTTGGCTTTCATCCACACAATGCAAAAGATTTTAAAATTGAATTTTTAAAAGATATGTCAGTCTATTTAAACGATCCCAAAGCAATATGTCTTGGTGAGATGGGTCTTGATTTTAATCGTAATTTTTCATCTAAAGAGGAGCAAATTTTATGCTTTGAGTCTCAATTAAGTTTAGCTAGTTCAATAAGTAAACCACTGTTTCTTCATCAAAGAGATGCGCATGAAGAATTCTTAAGCGTTCTGGATAATCATAAATTTAATCAAAAATTAATTGTTCATTGCTTTACTGGGAACTTATCTGAATTAGAAGACTATTTAAAAAGAGATTTTTATATTGGAATTACAGGGTGGGTTTGCGATCTCAAAAGAGGTAAAGAGTTAAGAAAATGTATTGACCAAATTCCAGAGGATAAGCTTCTGATTGAAACTGACTCTCCTTATTTAAGCCCAAGGAAAAAAATAAGGCGGAATGAACCAAAATTTTTAATTGATGTTGCAGAGGAAGTAGCAACATTAAGAAATGAGACAAAAGAAAGTATTATTAATTCTTCTTACGAAAACTCTTTAAATTTTTTCAATCTCCACCGATAACGTTTGATGATATAAGGTCATCTATTTGCTCAGTCCATCCTATTGAATCTAATATTTCCTTTGTATCTTCTCCAATAGGATTCTGAAGGTGCTTGATTTTAGAGGGCGTTTCTGAAAATAAAGGAGCTGGTGAAGGTTGAATAACTTCATCTATAGTGCTGAAAGCATTTCTTTCCTTATTGTGGGGATGATTGATTGCTTCATCCATAGAAAGCACGGGTGCAAAACAAATATCTGTCCCTTCCATGATTTCACACCATTCATCGCGAGTTTTAGAAAGAAAAACTTTTTTAAATTTAGCTTTATATTCATTCCATTTCTCTCTATTCATTTGCTCTGAGAATTCATTGCTATCTAATTCCATCTTATCTAAAAGAATTGAGTAAAATTGAGGTTCAATTGATCCGAGTGAAACAAATTTACCGTCTTTGCATTCATAGCTATCATAAAAATGTGTCGCACCATCAAGAAGATTGCTTTGCTGTTGATCAGTCCAAAATCCAGATGCTTTCATTCCATAAATCATAGACATTAACTGAGCAGTACCTTCAGTCATTGCGGCATCTATAACTTGTCCTTTCCCACCATTTTTGACGTTAACTAATGCAGCACATATTCCAAGAGCTAATAACATTCCACCTCCTCCAAAGTCTCCAATTAGATTTAAAGGTGGAGCAGGAGGTTGCCCATTCCTTCCAGTAGAGCCGAGAGCTCCAGCAAGCGATATGTAATTGATATCGTGTCCGGCTGCGTTTGCTAAGGGGCCTGTTTGACCCCAGCCTGTCATTCTACCGAATATTAGATTTTCATTTTTTTGCAAACAAAGTTCTGGACCTAAGCCTAATCTTTCCATCACCCCTGGTCTAAATCCTTCTATCAAGGCATCGGCAGATTCTACTAACTTTAAAACAAGCTCTATTCCCTTTTCGGACTTTAAATCTACAGCTATGGATTTTTTTCCTCGACCGGATACTTCAAATTTAGAACCTTTGCCATAATTTTGTTTACGGTCTACTAAAATTACCTCAGCTCCCATATCAGCTAACAACATTCCTGCAAAGGGAGCAGGACCAATTCCAGCGATTTCAATAATTTTTGTTCCTTTTAATGTGCTCATAATTACTTTAATGGTTTTAGATAATATAAAAGAGTTGGCAATAAAAGCAACGAACCTAAGATTGCCATGATCATGGCTAATGAAGTGAAAATTCCAAAGAATACAGAAGGATTAAAATTTGACGACAACAAGATTAAAAATCCAATAACTATTGTAGATGATGTATAAAACATCGCTCTTCCTATGGTTGTGTGACTATTCTTGAGGCATTCTTCGTAGTCTTTTGATATATCAAATTCTCTTTTAAACCTATGCAAGTAATGAATCGTATTATCAACACCAATCCCGATGCTGATCGCAGCAACGGTAACGGTCATAATATCCAATGGAACGCCAGAAAATCCTATAGAACCCATGACAAAACCAGCTGCAAGAAAATTAGGAACCATGCCAATCAAAGCTAGGCTGACGGACCTAAAAAGAAATAAAAACATAACAAAGATTGCGATAAAAACTATTCCCACGCTGCCAATCAAAGATGAAAAAAGACTCTGAAGTAAATTATTATAAATAACTGATATTCCTGTAAGTCTAAACTGTTGATTATCAAGACCAAATTTATTTTCTAAATCATAATTTATTTCATCGATGAGATTCTTTCTGTTCAATCCATCTAGGGATTCTTTCACTCTTGCTTGAAGCCTTACTTGATTATCATCATCAGAGATATACGAATTAAGTAAACTTTCTTTAATATCCTCTGGTAACAGCTCTCTCATGAAAGCTAATTCAAGATCATTAAGTTTTTTTCCGTTTGCTATTTCAGCAAGTTTTATTCCGCTTGATACAGATAAAACTTTTCCTATTTCAGTTCTTGATTCTAAATAGTCGTGAATTTCTTCTAGCCTATCTAAATTTTGACTTGTAAACCAATACCCGCTGGCTGAGTCATCCATACCAAAAGGATCATCAAAATCTTCAAAATCATCATCTATCTGTTCTGTTACGGGAGCGTTTATTACCAAATCAAGGGGTGCCGTTCCCCCCAGCTTTTCATCAATTAAAGACAGTCCTTTATATATTTCTGTATCAGACTTGAAGTAGTCTATGAATTTATTCTCAACAGATAGCATGGATATTCCAAGAACAGATAATCCAAAAACTATTAATGAAAAGAAAATAATTTTAATTCTGGAATTCTTAAAGATTTGGAATATAAATAATGTTATTCCAGAGGACTGATCTTCTACATAATCTTTCTCTTTTTTGGGTAACTTAGAAATAACTGCGGGAAAAAAGGAAAAAGTCACCAAAAAAGCGATGACAATACTGGTAGCCATCAATAAACCAAAATCTGTAATAGGTTTTATATCGCTGACAATCAATGAGAGAAATGCGACTATTGTAGTTAGGGCAGTATAAAGACACGGCACAAACATTTGTGTCGAAGCCATTAACACTATCTCCTTTTGACTTAGCTCAGAGTTTTTAGATAGCAATTCCTGATATCTGACGACTAAATGCATTGTCAAAGATATTGCAATGATCATCAGAAGAGCAATGTAGTTAGCAGAAACAACTGTTACTTTTAGTCCTGCAAAGCTTATTAAGCCGGTGACCAAAATTGCAGAGATAAAAGCGCTTATCAAAGGAAGTAAAATCCATCGAATTTGACGAAAAATAAAACCCAGTACAGTTATAAATAGTAGACCCACAGCAAAACCAAAAAAAACTATATCATTTAGAATAAATTGTATTGTGTCTGTGGATATCATTGGGCCGCCGCCAAGATAGATTTCAGCGTCATTTTTATATTTAGAGATTATTGCTCTTGTATCAGCAACCAACTTCTTTCTTGCGGCGACATTTTCATTCTGCAGGACATCGATTTCTTGAGAAAGTAAATCAAGTTGTAATTGTCTCTCAGTTTCACTTAGAGAAGAATCTTCATTAATTCGATACCTTTCTTGTATCTTGGAATCATATTGAGTGGCAGGTTTGAGAATAGCTTGTAAGGCTACAGTATCTAATTGTTCACTTACCAAAAGGCCTCTATAGACTGGATTACGAGAGAATTCTTTTTTTGCTAAAGATAAATCAACGTTCTTTTTTCTTAGAGATATTGGATTACTTGCAATTTCAGATATTGATTGTCTTGGACTTTCTAGTAAAGGAACGTCGAGAAAGTTTAAAACAGAATCAATTTCTTCAAGTCCTTCTAACTCATCAGATAATTCTTCTATTTTTGTTAGGGTTTCTTGCGTGAATAATTCATCAAAAGGGGAATAAGTGACTACTAAAAAGTCACTCCCTCCTCCAAAAGTTTTATTTGTATCTCTGTAGAACTTAAGATCATCATCATCTTCTAGCAATAAGGTATCCGAAGAAGCATCTAGCTGAAAATATTGAACTCCAAAAGCTAGACCGAAGGTTATCAGTAAAACAAGCCCTAAAGTGATTGAAGATCTATAGACAACAAAATGTAAAATTTTTTGTACAAATGCCATTGTTAATTAGTTGCTTTTTTTAATTATCTGCTTGTGTCGCTCGAGATATCTTAATCTGTCTTGTTCAGATTTTTCATTTATGCATTGATGACATGAGACTCCTGCAGAATAATGAATTGACTCTAAATCTTTCTCTGAAAGCGGTCTTCTGCAAGCAAAGCATTGATAAAAAGAACCTTTGTTTAAATCTTTATCAACTGTAACTCTCTCATCAAAAACAAAACACTCCCCTTCCCATAATTTTTTGTCTTTACTGTTTGCTAAATAGCTTAGAATTCCACCCTTAAGTTGATGTACATCATTAATATCCTCCGACTTAAAAATAGAAGATGCTTTTTCACAACGAATACCTCCAGTACAAAAAATACCAATTTTTTTTCCTTCAAAAATTTTCTTATTTTCTTTTACAAAGTGTTTAAATTCTCTGAAATTTCTCGTGTCGGGATTCAATGCGCCTTTAAAAGTACCAACTGAGGTTTCATAATTATTTCTCACATCAATTAAGATAGTATTTTTATTTTCTGAAAACTCGTTCCAAAGTTCTGGGGTTATGTGTGATGTAGCATAATCTGTTGGTTTTAAATTTGTTCCTGAGGGAACGAGTTCTTGCCTCTCCTTAATTTTAAATTTCTTAAAAGGTTTTTTTTCTGTGCAGGAGCGTCCAACGTCAATTGAAGGGAAATATTTGGCAATGTATGTCTCGAAAGAATAAAGATTTTCTAAATTAGAACAGGCTATAGTTGAATTTATACCCTCGGGAGTCAAAATTATTGTTCCTACAATAGAGAGTTCATCGGCTTTATTCGATAAACTTTGCTTTAAAAAGGAATAATCTCTCTCGCAACAATCATAAAAAGTTGAAATATGAAACATTGTTGTATATTAATTTTCTCCGCCTAAACAGTTAGGTGAATTCAAATCCTGACCAGTTTTTTCCTGCCATTCGTCCTTTGTGAAAGCATGGATAGCGATAGCATGAATTTTAGTCATTTGCTCTTTAAGAATTCTATAAATCATTTGATGTCGTTGAACTAATCTTTTTTCTATAAATTCATCTGAAACAACCACAACCTTAAAGTGAGACTCAGATCCTGGTTCAACATTATGATTCGGGCTTTCATTCTCAACTTCTAAATGTAGCAAGTCCATTCCATCGGTTAGATTATTTTCAATTTCTGTTTGAATCATCTCAGTCTTCTATGTAATTTAATTCACTCAGTTTTTCTTGATGGCTTTCTTTGGTGGTCGTTACCAAGGAGATTGTAAACAAAGAAATGGACCAAAGAATTATTGAAGCAGTAATAGCTGTAAATCCGAAATTAAATAATATAGTTTCATCAACTTGACCAGGTACAGCATTTTTTGGCCATGCTGAGTAAGTCAGAATTAGACCAGCTGCAAAAGCTCCTGCGCCGCTCATACATTTAGCTGCAAAGGATCTTGCAGCAAGTAATGTTCCTTCCATTCGTCTTCCTGTTTTGATTTCAACTTCCTCGACTGTATCCCATACCATCGAGTTTAATGTTGTGAAGGAAATCACTGATGTCGCCACACCGACAAAATGGAACAGAAGGACAGCCCCTAGAACAATTGGAGAGCCATTATCGGGTAATAAACCCAGCAACCTAAGAGCGATGACACCGTTTTCAACCGTTAATGATGTTGCAAAAAGAATTATTGCTCCGTTCCGCTTACCAAATTTATTCGCCAATAAAGGTGAGACAACGAGCCCAACAAGTGGAGCTAGAAATAAACTCAATCCAATTGTTAATATATTTAATGGGGTAAACTCCCAGAAAAAACTATAAAAGTACAATGTTAAATTAGTAGCTATCCCGCCTGCTACACCCATCATAATCATGGCAATAAAAAGGATTATATAGTTTTTACTCACTGTCATCGTTTCGTAAAGTTCAGAGAAAATAACTTTTGGTGTTTTTCTTTGTATTTCAGGAGAATGTAAATCTTTTATGTGTCTGTGGGTTCCTAGTGCGGTAACGACAATGGCTAAAAACATAATTGGACTGCACACCAATCCGTAAGTCATCCATGTATCCGCAACAAATCTTGCATCTTGAGTCCCGGTATAGGTGCTATAAACTACAAAAATCCATAAGGAATTCCACACAGCTAATCCACCCCACCAACCAAACCAATATCGATAAGAAAGCAATGAACTTCTTTCTACGTAATCTTTTGAAAGCTCAGGACCTAAAGCATTACTTGGAATCTCATAGATAGTAATTGCAGTTCTTATGAGTGCGCCAATAATTAATAAAAACCAAAATAATTGAGATTGAGTTAAGTTATCGGGAGGATCCCAAATCAAAAAAAATGAGATTGCAACGGGGACTGCTGAGAAATACATGAAAGGATGCCTTCTTCCCCATCTTGATTTCATGTTATCTGAATAATAGCCAATAAGAGGATCTGATATAGCATCAATCACCAGCATTAGAAGAATTGCTAATCCTGCCAAATCTGGAGATAGACCAAACACCTGAACATAGACAAACAATAGAAAATAATTGAAAGCATTATCCTTTATTCCATATGCTAAAGAACCAAACCCATAAAAGAATTTCGTCAGAAAAGGAAGTTTATGCGGATTATTTAATTTATCTGTTTCCATCTATCTCCTACGATTGAAGTATCTCATAAAATACAGATAATTGAAGTAAATGGTTAAATCAAGTACAGATATCGAGAAGCTTATTAATCAAGCTTTGAAACAGCTAAGTTAGGTTGTTTTAAGGGACTTAGATAAATTGGTGATGACCAAGCTCTTTCTTCTGACATTGAAATACAGTTATCTTCTATGTCTGTCTTATACCCACCATAACAAAAATTTGTTTCAATACAGTTTCCTTCATCGTCATAGGTACACCTGAGATTTTTGCCATTTATTCGCTTAGTTGGTTCTTGTATAGCTCGAACATAAAAAGTTGCATCTCGATTATCTGAAACAAAATCTTCGTCTTGAAATCTAATTTTGCAAGAAGCCTTATTTTCTTCACATTCAAATATTTTCCAAGGATCCATAATCAATTCTTCTGGTTTTTCTGATGCATTGATTTCAGGCAAAACCTTTATAATTTCTATTCTTGATATTGAGTATCTTTCTGAACCAGGATTAAAACATTCATTCATACAGAGATTTTTAATATCCTCTGCTGATCTTTTGCCTAGACTATAATCTGGACAACCAGGTTTTTGTTTAAAGGAACCAACAGCTTTAACTTGAAAAGTTGGATTCTCATCTAAATAAATTTCAGAACCCATTGGAATCAATCCATTTTCTGTAATTAGATCAAACCAAAGCAAAATTCTTGGTCCGCTCGTTCCGTAAGTTTCTCTTCTTTTAAATGCTTCCCAAACTCCTTCTCTGCTTCTTGAATCAACATGAACTGCAGCCAAACCGCCAGTGGTAAAAAAAGTTTCCTGTCTTTCTGACTCCCAGTAAGCCAATGGATTAGGTATGAACCTTTCCTCAATTTTGAATTCTACTGGTGTATCACTGATTTCATCTAAAGGATAAGAGAGTCTTTCAAAAGCAGGATTCTTTATGCCGTTTGATTCAGTAGTCAGTAACCTATCAACGGCTTTGTATCCAGTACCTGGCCGAGCTCTGTGATTATCACTAGATGCTATAACACCAAAAATAAATTTCTCGTTATTTCTGCCTTTTTGGGTCAAAGCATATTGAAAAGAACCCTTAGGTCGATAATTAAAACTTGGGATAAAACAATCCTTGCACTGCCCCGAATCAAGCCATGATTCAGGCGTTGCTCCTGGAACGACAAAATGTCCGGACTGACCTGCCTGTAAATAGAAAATCTCAGCTTGCGAAGCGTCTTGTCTGCATTCATTTTCCCTCTTCCCATTTTCTATGCATCTTTCATAAATAATTTTTCCAGCCTGCTTGCAAGAAGGAAGATAATTATCAGACTCTTCAGGGCAAATTAAATTATCACCATCAAAAATAACCTCGTTCCAACTTCTATATTCCTCTGAATTTCCATGTCCGGACATGATTTCGAAAGAAATTTGTCTATCCGGATCGTGAACATCATCTAGTTTGTCGTCCCAGGAAGTTCCTAAAGGACTGTAAAATCCCCATGTGTTGCCATGTGGGATTACTATCGAGTCGGTTTTTAAGGCATTTAATTTTGTGAAAAGCTCTTTAGGAGTATCAGCCGAGATAAGACAATCCTCATTATCATTTGCGCTACCGGAACATACTGGAGAATCAGAAATATCTGTGTTGTAGGCAATGAAATCATAATATCTTTGCCTGTTGCTAAGATCACTATATGCTTGGACCATCATATTTACACGAGCTTCGGTCACTCTAGTAGGATCTCTAAAATTATTAAGGCTGTCACCACCAGCAGCGATTGGTGATTTAGGCAAATATTCTGAGTCAATCTCTTTCAAAATAACATTTTTATGTCCATAGTGCTCTTCTCGGTTATCTCCAATTTGGGTCCATTCAAAACCCAAAAAGGTAATCATATCTGGATTTTCAGGATCAGTACTTTTATTACAGCTTTGAACTTGTTCTATTGTATTGTTCCAATTATGGGGAGTGCTGGCCTCAGCATGATCAGAGATAACCCAAAAATCTAGAGCCGAACAAAATCTTGCGTAATCACAAGCATCTGAAACTGGATGAGGACCTCTTCCGTTATACATTGGCAGGCTCCATAAAAACGCATCAGTAGAATATGTTGTATGTACATGGGTATCACCAAAAAGAATCTGTTTTGAGGAACTGGAGTGCTTGAGTTGACTTCTAATTTTTGAATTTAAAATTTTTTTTGGTAATTCAGCATTTATAGATTTTCCTCCGGGTTCCAAAGATCCAAAATAGCCATAAAAAGCAAATAAACTATAAGTAAGAACAATAACAAGCGTTGTAAAAAGTAAATAAAAAAATGATTTAAAAAATATTCGCATCAGGCTATTTTCGATATTTATCTTCAGACTTATTTATAAAATCTTTAAGAAAGTCTCTTGGATTTTCATCTCTAAAGTTCATATTAGCGTTTTGCCAAGGCCTTGAATGGGGAGTATCAAATAATTTTACGTCCTTCTTTTTGAAAAAAGGCACAAGAACCATTCCGGCAATAAACCCACCGATATGAGCTAAGTAAGCAACCCCTCCTTCATCTTGTAATGAACTTGGTAGGCTAAAAAACTGACCTAAAATCCAAAAACCTAAGACAATAAAGGCAGGAATTCTTATAACTTGTATAAAAATAATTAAAAAAACAAAACAACTTACGTTTGCTCTTGGATGTAACATTAAATAGGCGCCTAAAACGCCTGCAATTGCTCCGCTTGCACCTACCATCGGTATATTTGAATCAGGATTAACCAAAGCTTGAGATAACGCAGCGATAAGACCACAAGTTATATAAAACAGTACGAACCGTATCCTTCCCATGGATTCTTCAACGTTGTCGCCAAAAATCCAAAGATAAACCATATTCCCCACTATATGGGCAATACCGCCATGAAGAAACATAGAAGAGATAATTGTTAAATCAAAAAAAGAATTGGAAAAAAATCTATCTGGAATAAAACCAAAATCTAAGAATATTTGTCCAGGCATCCCAGCAAGAAATTGAAAAACAAAAACAATCGTACAAGCGACAACAATAAATTGCGTTACGTACGGCCTTATGGATGTTGGATTATCGTCATATAAAGGAAAAAACATTTATGTCTTATAGCCTAACTCGTCAACTGCGGAAGTATGTGAATCTCTAGTTATAGAGTAAAAGTAAATGAATCCTAATCCAGCAAAATTTAGTATTGGCCCACTGATGCATACAAAAATGACTAAGTTGTTAATGGGTTCTTGCATCTGCTCAACGTTTGATTGAGAGTTATCGAATCCTAGAAACTGCAATACAAAACCTATTATAAAAACACCAAGGCCTGAAAATATTTTTTGGAATAATCCTGGGCCGGACAAGAAGAGTCCTTCGTCTCTTCTCCCGGTTCTCATTTGACTATCCTCAACAACATCAAACATCATTGAAATCATTACTACCCAACCCATAACAGAGAAGATGTCAGTTATACAAAGATGCATTAACATCACCCACCAGAGAGTATCGGATCCGTTAACAGGAAAAGTCTGCACTTCAAAATAAGGATCAACTAATCTTAGAATGTATGGGATATATGAAATTGCAATTGTTCCAGTAAAAGCTAAAAGTGCAATAATTCTTTTTTCTCTGCCTTTAGAAATTGCGACTGCGATAACTGCTCCAATAATTGCAGAGATTCCTCCTGCTAAAGGAAAAATGGATATATCTGACGGAGTCCACTGCCAAAAATAAACACTGATGTAATTAGCAATACCATTATTTAACCCCAAAAAAAGAGCATACAGACACCCAGCTAAAAAGATCATCAACCATGATCTATTAGAAAGTGCCTCTATGACTTCTGCTAATACATTTTTTAACTTAATTGGTCCTGATGGTTCAACAACATGAAGATCCTTAATATGTTTATGAGTACTGGATGCAGCTGTTACTCCTAAAATTATCACGAGAAAAGCAGCAAAATAAGCAAGCTTTTCGTATCCTTCTGGGTTTAAGAAAGCCGTTGAGCCCTGAAATTGCTCTGTTTCAGGTAAAAAATATTCAAGCATCACGAACCCAATGACTATTGCTCCAACGTATCCAAAGAAAATACCCATCCCATTAAGTAAATTTCTTCTATCGTAATCTTTGGTTAATTCTGGACCTAAAGCAGCTCTAGGTGTTTCGAAAAAAGTGATAGCTAACCTAATGAGTATCGTTAAAACGAGCAATTTAACAAACAAGTAACTCTGGTCGTAAGAATTAGGCGGCGTGAATAATAACCAAACGCATATTGCTAAGGGAATGATGCTGGCATAAATAAAAGGATGTCTCCTACCTAGCCTAGATCTAATACGATCTGACCAAACTCCAACTAGAGGATCCGATATGGCATCGAAAAAAAGAGAGATACCAATCGCAATTGAAGCTAAATATGGCTGCAAACCTAAAACTTGGTTGTAATACAAAAGAACCCAAGCACCAAAAATAACATTTTTAATCCCTACAACGCCTGATCCTGCTGAATGTAGAAAAAGTGTAAGGTTTGAAACTTTAAATTCTTTTACTTCTGACATTTATTTGATTAAAAAAAATAATATACTTTAGTGATAAACATAATGCATTAAATTAATAGGGAGAAATCATGGGAAGATTAAATGGCAAGATTGCTGTAGTAACTGGAGCTGGCCGCGGTATCGGCAAAGAAACTGCACTTTTTTTAGCTAGTGAGGGTGCCAAGGTCGTTGTCAATGATTTGGGCGGCAATACAGATGGTACAGGCGGCACTCAAATAGCAGATGAAGTAGTAGAAGAAATTAAATCCGCTGGCGGAGATGCAGTAGCAAATTACGATAGCGTTTCCGAATTTGCTGGAGGGCAAAATATTTTTCAAACAGCCATAGATGCATTTGGTGGAATGGATATCCTGATCAATAATGCAGGAATCTTAAGAGACAAAACTCTTTTTAATATGGAAGAAAATGATTGGGATCAAGTCATTGCTGTCCATCTTAAAGGGCACTTTAATTGCACCAAGCCTTTTGTCTCCTATATAAGAGAAACTAATAGGACGGACTGCAGAATAATCAACATGTCGTCGGTTTCTGGATTGTATGGAAATTTTGGACAAACCAATTATGGTGCTGCTAAGGCGGGTATTGCTGGATTTACAAGAAGCCTATCTTTTGAAATGGCTAAATATAAATGTACTGTAAATACAATCTCGCCTGGAGCAGCTACCAGAATGACCATTGACTTGATTAAAGCCGCAGGAAGGGATGTTGATGTGAATGATTGGAAACAAGGCCCACAACAACTAGCTCCTGTCATTACCTGGTTATGCTGTGATGAAGCATCAGATGTAACCAATCAAATCATTCATGTTCAAAACGGAACGGTAGGAATTATGCAGCAGCCTGCAGTGATTGAATCTTTCTTATCAGAAGAGCTATGGTCTCTAGATCAATTAGACAGAGTTATTGGAAACCTAGTTGAGACTAAAAAGAACCATGATTCTGAGGTTCAAAAAAAGGCAGAACCAAAAAAATCTTAACTAGCTTTGTAAATAGATTTTTTAGTTTGAGAGAGTACATTCCTTAACATAGGAATAAATGTCTCAATAGGCTCTGTATCGTATTCTGGATCAAAAGAATTTTGATCGTATTTTGCACAAAATTCTGCACAATCTTTCCAATGCGGGTTACCTTTGAATTTATCTCTCATGTTTTTATCCAATCCTAGGAAATCAAAAAAGTAATAGCCTTGAAAAATTCCGTGATGTTTAAGAATCCAATAGTTTTTTTCGGAAATAAATGGTTCAAGCATAGTTGCTGCAAAATCTGCATGATTTGCTGGCGCTAAAGTATCTCCAATATCATGAAGGAGCGCACAAACAATATATTCTTCATCTCTACCATCGCGCATTGCCCTGGTTGCAGTTTGCAAACAGTGAGTGTACCTATCTACTGCAAAACCACCGTGATCGCCTTTCAATAACTCTAGGTGTTCAATCATTCGGTCTGGAAGATTGACGCTGTGCTGCATACTGGCTTCTGCGATTATTTGATAATCCTCAGCTGTGCCTTTGGTCATAGTTGTGAATTTTGCTAATTTTTCAGCCATATTTGTACCTCTCGATATTATTTTACTAATTTTTAGCGATTTTTCATATCTTCTAATGCATCTTTATCTTTTCTAAAATGCAGATAATAGATCTCCGGTATTCCTAAGAGATTAAACGCCAACATAAAAATAAACCAATAACCCTCTTTTGCTTGAGCAGCTTTCCAGCATGCTTTTGCTGTCCAATATATCTCCCATATGGATAAAAGTATCACTGATGCAATAAACATAACTATTTCATTTTAATCTATAAACAATCTGAATGTGATTAGGAAATCAGTATCCAAGTAGCATTTCCGTTTGCAAGTAATTCTTGTTCAGCGCTGTACATAGATATATTGGTAAGTATTTTTCTTCCGCTTTTATCAGAATACTTTGCTGTGATGATGCATTTTTCTTCTACTCTTGGAACTCTTATGATCTCTACTGCTAATTTTCCTAAAACAACTAATTGCCCTTCCAATTCATTTCTATGTCTTCCAAAGTGGGCAGACCATCCGCTTGGACAATCCATGGCACTCCAGAGGTACTCGCTGTTAATATGTTTTCCATCAGAGCTGAGGCCTTTATCAGGAACCCAAGTTGTTGAAACTAAATCATCCTCAGAAGGATTGGAATCTAAATCTTGAGGACCTGTGAATAGTCTCAATCCATCACCTTCCTTTCTATTTGGGCCGCATACAAAACAGTCTGGCAATGCATGAATGGGTTCAAATTTACTTAATCCATTTTTAGAACCAAGAAGAGCATCTGAAAAGCTGACAAATTCACACGGATCATTATCGACGGTAGTTGTGTTCGCAATACACACTAAAGTTTCGTCATCATACAATTCATAATTTTCATTACTTTTTTTTAGTAATAACTTTTTCTCAAGCGGTGGTGGCGCAACTAATTTAACTTCACAGCATTTTCCTATTTCTTTTGCAATCAACCCTGCAACGTACCCTCCATTTCCTGAATTAGGCGGACCATTGAATCTTTTATTAATAAATATCTCCATCAGTCATTCCTCATTTCTTTCCAAAGGTAACGTAATCCAAAAAAGGCTGGTAGATAACACAGCAAGGTAAAAATTATCATTTGAGCTACCAAAGGAGGTTCTCGGAAAATTTGAAATGCTGGCGCATCGATTATATCTGTAATTAATCTAACTAAAATTAGTATAAAGAGCATAGGTCCATTCTTAATGTAAATAGCAAAAAGAAAGGCTAATCCGATTGCAAGATTTCTTGCAATAAATAGTGTAGTACCAAGATTAAGTTCAGTTACGCCGATCCCAACAAAAAATGAAGGATTTACGAATGCGATGAGCGGACCATAAAACATCGGTGAAACTAATAAAAATAAAATTAAAGAAAACCACCAAGGAAAAGAAATTTTTTTATTTGATAATTCCATGATTAGATTATTTGGTGGAGCTAGGCAGGATCGAACCGCGGACCTCTCACATGCCATAGCTCTAGAACCCATTTTAATCACGAATAACAAAATTAAGCAAAGCAGTCCTTTTTTGATCCTTTAGGAAATCAAAATCCTTTTGCTTGTATGTTTCTAGCTCAATTCTTTTTCTTAAGTAAATAATGGGATACGAACCATTCTTTCCCATTATTAATTTTAAAAAATTCTTCACAAGTTAAGAAAAATATCCTCCACCTGTAAAACCATATATTTTGTTCATCATAATGGTGGTTTAAAATTTGTTTAATAATTCTAGAATTTTTATCCATATTTTTTAACCATGCTTTTGAGGTTTTAGAATAATGTTCTCCATTTATTTGCCACGACTTTACGACAGTCAAATCTTCATCAAAAAACTCAAATATATCTTTTGAAGGCATTATGCCCCCCGTAAAGAAGTACTTTGTCATCCAATCCCTTTCATTCTTTATTTCGTATAGATATGCAGATTGCCTATGACAAAACATGTGAACGAACAATTGACCTTCATCGACCATAAGATTAGATAGTCGTTTTAATAAACTTTTATAATTTCTCATATGCTCAAACATTTCTATCGAAATAATTCGATCAAAATTATTTCTTAAATTTAACTGATTTATATCTTGCTTTAATACGAAAAGGTTTGTCATTCCTAATTCTGAAGCCTTGGATTTAATGAAATTAATTTGATCGTCAGAGTTACTGACTGCTGTAAAATTAGAGTTTGGAAATTTTTGTGCAGCGTAAAGGGAGAAACTACCCCATCCACATCCTAGATCTAAAATTTCTTGCTTTGGTCTAATGTCAGCTCTTTCAATATAAAAATTAAGCATCTCTGTTTCGGCATCATTTAAACTTTTTTGATTATCGCTAAACAGACTGCAAGAGTATTTGAGCTTACTTCCCAAAACCTTTTCAAAAAAAGCTGGAGGAACTTCATAATGTTGTCTATTTGCAGATGGAGTTGATTCAGCTATTGGTCCATCTTTCAAAGAACTTATTACAGTAAGTTTTTCAGAAACTCTGTTTGACTTTTTTATTCTTGCTTTGCTTATAAACCTTACTGAAATTCTTAACAAAAAATCTGGAATCCAGCCTCTCTCTGCAAGCCAAATTCCTAAAATCATTTAATAACAATTAGGTTTTTCATCGGAAATTAATTGTGGTGACCACGAACATCAAAGGTTTTTAAGCATTAAATGGTGGAGCTACGCGGGATCGAACCGCGGACCTCTTGCATGCCATGCAAGCGCTCTCCCAGCTGAGCTATAGCCCCGTTTATATAATTAGTTTAGCTACTTTACTATTTTTGAATATTTTTTGCTTGCGTGTGAATATGATAAATTATCTCTGCGAGAGGAAATAAAAATGCAAAATTATTCTTTTGATCCTGATTATCTCAGAGATAAGTACAGACAAGAAAGAGATAAACGTCTTCGTGAAGATGGGAACGATCAATATCAAGAAGTAAGCGGAGATTTTTCTTACTTTGTTGATGATCCCTATATAAGTGAAGCAATTGAAAGGCAAGCTTTAACTGATTCTTATGAAATAGTGATCATTGGAGGCGGTTTTGGTGGTGTTCTAGCTGCATCTAGACTCAAAGAAGCTGGGTTTTCTGATTTTAAAATCATTGAAAAAGGCGGTAACTTTGGAGGAACTTGGTATTGGAACAGATACCCAGGCGCATCGTGCGATATAGAGTCCTATATCTATTTTCCATTACTAGAAGAAACAAAATTTATTCCTGGAAAAAAATACACCAACGCACCCGAAACTTTAGAATATTTTGATGTTATCTCAGAAAAATTTGGGTTGAATGAACATGCTATTTTCCAAACTGAAGTAAACGATGTTAGGTGGAAAGACGACGAAAGACTTTGGGAAATAAATACTAATAAAGGAGATAAGATTAAATGTAATTATGTTGTTCATGCCAATGGACCTCTTAATCGTCCTAAATTGCCTGCAATAAATGGAATTAATGATTTCAAGGGACATACTTTTCATACAAGTAGATGGGATTATCAATACACAGGAGGATCTTCAAAGGGAAATCTATCTAACCTTAAAGATAAAAGAGTAGCTGTTATTGGCACAGGCGCCACTGCAGTCCAATGCATACCTCACCTAGCAGAGTCTGCAAAGCAATTGTATGTGTTTCAAAGGACGCCCTCTTCTATCGATGAAAGAAATAACACAGAAACCAACGAAGATTGGTTTCTAAATCAATCACCCGGTTGGCAGTCTAAAAGAAGAGAAAATTTTGAAGGTTTTTTAACAGGAAACTTTAATGGCAAAGATTTAGTCAACGATGGATGGACAGAGGTTTTTAGAAGAATATTGGGCGCCATGTTAAATAACGGCCCTTCCAAATTTAGAATTTTTCTTTGGACTTTGGGTTCTGTATTTTCAAGAAAACTTTATACCGAGGGATTAAGATCTTATCTGCAAGGTAAATTCATGTCCCATGTCGGAGTTAAAAATTTAGCTAAGCAAGTTGAGATGGCTGACTTTGAAAAAATGGAACAAATAAGAGCTAGGGCTGATTCTGTTGTCAACGATCCAGAGACTGCGGAATCGCTTAAACCCTATTATCGACAATTTTGTAAACGTCCTTGTTTTCATGATGAATATTTATCTGCTTTCAATAACGATAACGTTGAATTAGTGGATACAGACGGTAAAGGTGTGGATACGATCTCTGAAAAAGGAATAATTTTCAATGGCAAAGAGTATGAAGTTGACTGCATTATATTTGCTACCGGATTTGAGGTTGGCACTGAGTACACCAGAAGATGCGGTTATGAAATTTACGGCAAGAATGGTTTACGCGTTACCGAAAAGTGGAAAGATGGTTTATCAACACTCCATGGAATGCACGCAAATGGTTTTCCTAACTGTTTTTTCTTTGGACCTCAACAAGGTGCATTCACTGCTAACTACACTCACTCCCTTGATGAGCAAAGCATTCATCTGTCTTACATATTGAAAAAAATGAAAGAAGATAAATTAACTTTTGTTGAAGCTTCCAAAGAGGCTGAAGCAGATTGGGTGGATACAATAATAGCTAAGTCTCGTGACATGCGAGATTTTAGAGAAAGTTGCACTCCTGGTTATTACAACAACGAAGGTAAACCTAATCTGGAGCCACAAAATAATCCTTACGGTGGTGGACCATTGGAGTTCTTTTCTATGATGGATAAATGGCGAAAAGAAGGAAAATTAGAAGGTTTAGAATTATCTGGAAATTAACCCGCTATGGTAATTCTATGTAAAAGCCTGTCATGGCCGTCATAGCCTCCTTCCGCCATATGCATTACTGAGCGGTTATCCCACATCAATAGAGTATCTTCAGACCATTTGTGACGATAAATATATTTATCTTGAAGAATGTGCTCGTATAGAGAAGTTAATAAGTTGAAAGATTCTTCATCGCTCTTTGACTCTATTCCAATGGTATAGACAGGATTAATAAAAAGAGTATCAAGTTTAGATTCATTATGTTTTTTAATGATCGGATGATTTTGCATAGCTTTGGCTTTTTTGCTTGTAACTATGTTCATGGATCTATCCTCTAATTCTGTGGCATAAAATCCATCATCAGCGTATGGCAACATCGCGCTATGCACACCAGACAAATCTTTAATACTATCTCTGAGGCTAGGCTCTAGATCGATATAAGCATCTTTCGTAGAAGCAAAAAGTGTATCGCCTCCTACAGGCGGTATAATTTTTGAATAAAGTAGAGTCATGGCGGGAGGATTTTTCATAAAAGACCAATCAGAATGCCAAGTTCCTCCAAAAGGTGAAGTTTTTTCTTTGGCAGATCTTTTGACCTCAACAATATGATTATGCTCAGGCATTGCTTTTAGATAAGGATCTTCACCGTAATCTCCAAAATACCTTGCAAATCGAGCAAACTCTTCATTCGAAATTTTTTGGTTTGGAAAAAAGACTACCTGATTTTCAATCCATGTTTGCCTTATCTCGTTTATTTGTTCTTCTGATAATTCCTTGGATAGGTCTATACCTTCAATTTTTGCGCCAAAATTATAGGTATCTATGTTTTTAGTGACTTTCATAAAGCTAAATAGTAACGTTAAAGACAATATAAATAAAATTAAAAATTATTGGGAGTGATATGACAATTTCAAACGAAATCATCAATAAAAAATGGGTTCTTAAAGAAAGGCCTATTGGAATGGCAAAAAAGTCTGATTTTGAATTACAAGAAGAACAGATGGATGATATTTCTGAAAATGAAATTATTTTGAAGAATAAATTTATTTCTTTCGATCCTACTCAAAGAGGCTGGCTCAATGATGCTCCTGGGTACCTACCTCCAGTTCAGATAGATGAAGTTGTCAGAGCTATGGGTGTCGGTGAGGTAGTTGAGTCGAAGAACGATCAATATCAAGTTGGAGATTTAGTAATTGGTTTTACAGGCTGGCAAACCTATAACAAAACAGTCCCTTCGGATACAGGTAGATTTCGAAAGCTAAGTGATAAATTTCCCATTCCAACAACATTAAATGTTTTGGGAGCTACAGGTATAACCGCCTATTACGGAATAGTTGAACTTGGCCAAGTAAAAGAAGGTATGAATGTATTAGTGTCGGGTGCAGCTGGAGCAACCGGATCTGTAGCTGCTCAGATTGCGAAACTTAATGGCTGTAATGTTATCGGGATTGCGGGTGGAGAGAGCAAATGCAGCTGGCTGAAAAATGATTGTGGCCTAGATGAAGTCATCGATTATAAAAATTCTAATGTTGCTGATGAACTTAAAACAAAAGCTAAAAATGGAATAGATTTATTTTTTGATAACGTTGGAGGAGAAATTTTAGAGTCAGCTCTCAATCATATAAATCTAAATGCCAAAGTATTATTGTGTGGTGGTATCTCAGGATACAACTCTACCGAACCCTTGCCTGGTCCTAGAAATCTTATGAATTTAGTTATTAGAAGAGCAACTATAGAGGGTTTTTTAGTGATGGATTATTTACCAAATTCTAAAAAAGCCCTAGAACAATTGGAGGAATATCTCGAAAATAATCAGTTGGAACATCAGGAAGATATATTAAGTGGAATCGAAAATTGCCCGGACGCTTTAAATAGATTATTTACTGGCCAAAATATTGGTAAACAATTAGTAGAGGTCTAATTAAGATTTTCAGCTAGAAATCTCTCAATTTCTCTAAACATAACAAATCTATTGCCCTGCTCATCAAAGTAGTGAGTGGCCTTTGGTATTTCAAAGTATTCTACAGAATCATTGCTATTTTTTATTTTGTTGTAAAACATTGAGGATTGATTATGAGGAACTTGTGTATCGTAAGTTCCATGAATAAGCAAAATAGGTTTTTTAATTTTATCTGTGTAATTAATTGCTGAAACTGAATCTAAATATTCTTTATCTTCAAAAGCATCGCCATGCATAATTTTATTCATTTTTGCAGAACCCCTAAAAAATGTCTCAGATCTTAACAGCTTAGTAAAATCTGAAATACCAGCAATACTCACAAAACATTTAAATTTATCTTGAGATTGAAAACTTCCTGTCAATGCTGCGTAACCTCCGTAACTTGCACCAACCATGCATGCTTTTTTACCATTTAGATCGTAATTTTGAACTACGTAATCAAAACCATCGATCATATCGTTTTGCATCTTCATGCCGGATTCTCTGTAACCAGAGATTTGATAATCTTTACCCCAACCCGCTGAGCCTCTGAACTGTGGTTGAAAAACCGCATAACCTTGACTGACCATAGCTTGAAGCCAAGGATCAAAATAATCGATTCTATCTCTCGCAGTTGGTCCGCCGTGAGGAAAAAGTATGATGGGTGGATTTTTGACTCCTTCTGGAAGAGTTAAAAAACCATACAATTGATAATCATCTCGCGACTTATACTCTATAACTTTAGTAACAGAATTAACTTTGTTTTCTAACTGAGGATACTGACTCGAGATAAAAAAAGATTTACCGGTTTTTTTATCGAATCCAAAATATTTGCCTGGAGAGTTTGCATTGCGGATAGTTGCAATGAATCTAGAAAAGTCATTACTATAAGAACTAATGTTAATGTGATGACCTGGAAATGACTTTTTCAAAGATTTTATGATGCCATTTTCTTCAGGATCAAAAAAATCGCACTCCCTCGTAAATCTTTCGTAGCAGACCATCTTAATCTCACCATCTTCAACTTCTAAAGATGCAATTTCGTGATCTTTCTTAGAGTAAATAGGCTTACTTAATTTTCCAGTTTCTAAGTTAAATTTTGAAATATATGAAAAGTTGCTATCAAAATTTGAGTATATGAATAAATTTCCATCATTTTTATCGACGCCGCCAACGTAAAAATTATCGGTTGCAAGGTCTTCAGTGTTAGCCCTGTAAATCTCAGTCCAGCTATCATCTTTATTAGGTCGATAGAAGATCTTAGCTATACCCTCATCAGAATCATAGAAATCTGCAAATTGAATCTTGCCCTCTGAAACGATGAAATTGGTTACTCTGTCACCATCAGAATCAGTGAACGGTGATTCGATTTTTTTAAATCTATTATTCTTTAAATTAACTTCAAAAATAGCAACGGCTCTTTCTCTTGGATCGTAGTTAGAGACCAATATTTTATTTTCTTCATCTTCTAAAATATCAACTAAGGAGATGCTTTCGTATTTTGAAATATTTGAATTTTGCTTATCTTTATATATGGATTTATTTTCAATAATTTTAAAATTTGAACCATCTGAATCTATTGTGTTCAGATCGTAAACTCTGAACGTTCTTTCTCTTACCTTTTCTGCTTTACTTGTTTGAAAAATAATCTTCTTATTATTAGCCCACTCTATCCATTCAAGTCGATCGTATTCGTTTTTAAGCGATGCAATGGGATTGAAATTAGTTGAGCCAAATTCTGTCACCACGATATAAGGCATGCCTTCAATGTTAGCTAAAGCAGCAATTTTTTCTCCGTCAGGAGATATGGTCACGTTGCTAAAAAAAGGGAGCTTTCCAAAATCTTTATAATCAAGAGCAGCTGAAGTCAGAGAGAATATTATAAAAATTAACAGGAAAGATTTTTTCATGAGCGAATTCTAACAAATAATTTTTTATGTTGAAGCTCTAAGTTTGCCCAACTCTTCTCTAGCTACCGTTCTTCTGTGTACCTCATCCGGACCGTCTCCAATTCTTAGATACCTTGTTGATTGGAATAGACTTGCCAGAATAGTATCTTGTGAGACGCCTTCACCTCCATGAATTTGAATAGCTGCATCAATGATCTTAACTGCCATAGAAGGAACTGAAACTTTGATTTGAGCTATCTCGCTCCTAGCAATTTTGTTGCCAACTTCATCCATCATATATGCTGCTCTTAAGGTAGAAAGTCTAGCCATTTCTAAATCTATCCGACAATTCGCAATTACATCGTAATTCCCTCCAAGTTCGGCTATAGGTTTACCAAATGCCTTTCGGTTAAGAGAGCGTTTACATAATAATTCTAAAGCCCTCTCGGCAAGACCGATAATTCTCATGCAATGATGGATTCTTCCTGGGCCGAGTCTCCCTTGAGCTATTTCAAATCCTCTGCCCTCCCCTAAGATAATGTTTTCTTTTGGAACTCTTACGTTTTTAAACTCAAGATGACCGTGGCCATGAGGTGCATGATCTGCACCGTAAACAGTGAGATATCTTTTGAGTTTTATTCCAGGGGAATCGTACGGAACAATAATCTGTGATTGACGCTGATGTTTAGGACTATCAGGGTTGCTAACGCCCATGAAAATTAAAAACTTGCAGTTTGGATGACCAACACCTGAAGCCCACCATTTTTCTCCATTGATTACGTAATGATCACCATCCAATTCCATGGTTGAAGAGATATTTGTAGCATCAGATGAAGCTACGTTTGGTTCAGTCATAGCAAAACATGACCTTATCTCTCCCTCTAAAAGAGGCTTGAGCCACTTGTCTTTTTGCTCCTCACTGCCATACCTTTCCAATACTTCCATGTTTCCTGTATCTGGAGCAGAACAATTGAAAACTTCAGAGGACCAACCCACTCTTCCCATAATTTCAGCAAGTGGTGCGTATTCTAGATTAGTTAGACCATAACCGTATTCACTCGTGGGAAGGAAGAAGTTCCAAAGGTCTTTCTCTTTGGCAATTTTTTTTAGTTCTTCAACAATTGGAACTGCCTGCCAGGGATTTCCTTTTTCTCTAAATTCTGAAACTTGTGACACATATGTTGATTCATTTGGGTAAATAAATTCATCCATAAAGGAACTAAGTTTTTCAATGAGTTCCTGAGTTTTTCCTGAGTGATGAAAATACATTTCTAGATTCCAACAATTACTTTGATAAGATTATTCCAACAACAAAATTAATTAGATAGGTAGGTTAATATGGATTTAAAAGAATTAGCAAGTAAAGCGATCAAGGGAGAATTAGACTTAACTTTCGAACATCATCCTGTGCATTCTTTTGTCGATGGCTCCACAGAAATCCAAGATAATCTTTTAGCTTTTAAAGGGATAGCTGGTTTCTTTGTTCTAGATACAGGTTCCGGTCTAGTCATGCTTGATGCAGGCCATATTATTGATATTGAACGAGCTTATGAAGAAATTAGAAAATGGCGACCTAATGAACCTCTAGTCGCAGCCATATTTACTCATCATCATGTAGATCATATCTTTGCCGTTGAAAAATTTGATGAGGAGGCTTTTTCTGATGGAAACGATAGACCAACGGTGTATGCAAACAAATTAATGCCAGAACATTTTGATAGATACTCAAAAACACTTGGTTGGAACACGGCAATTAACAGACGACAGTTTGCGATTAATGTTCCGCATTTTACCTGGCCAGAAAAATACCGATATCCAGATGTATTGGTAGAAAGTAAAACAAGTTTTACAGTTGGCGATACAGAATTTTTGCTTAATCCTGCCAGAGGTGAAACTGATGATCATTTATGGGCTTTTATTCCAAAAGAAAAAATATTACTGCCTGGTGATCTATTTATATGGGCTGTACCAAACGGAGGTAATCCACAAAAAGTGCAAAGATATATTTCTGATTGGGCTGATGCTCTAAGAGAAATGAGTGAACTAGAAGCTGAGATAATGCTTCCAGGCCACGGTTATCCGATGTTTGGCAAAGAAAATATCAAGCAGGCATTAAAGTCTACTGCAGAATTTCTTGATGACATAGAGAATCAAGTCATAAAACTAATGAATCAGGGTAAAACTTTAAATTTTATTATTCATAAAGTTGAGTTTAAAAAAAATCTAATGGAGTTACCCTGGTTGAAACCAGTTTATGACGACCCAGAATTTTTAATTAGAATGATTTGGCGTCGTTATGGAGGTTGGTGGGAAGGTGAATATGATAGATTATTTCCAGCTAAAAGGTCTGTTGAAGCATCTTTATGGATTGACCTTGTTGGTTCACTTGATGTTGTGATCACAAAAGCAATCGAATTGAGCAACCAAAACGAACATAGGTTAGCAGCACACTTAATTGAAACTGCATTTTACTCTGACCCAAGCAATAGCAGAGTACACGAAGCAAGAGATACTATTTATGCTAATTTTTCAAAAGAACAGACTTCTTCGATGGGAAGAAACATATTGAACCATGCATCTTTAGCAAGCAAAGAAGGTTTAAGAGACTTAGCAGAACAGAAGGACTAATTTGACCCTAAATCAATCGTTTCTTTCATGACTATGATTGGTATATCGTTTTTTATAGGGAAAGCGATATTACCTTTTCGGCATATCAGCTTATTTTCTTCAAATAAAGTTCCCCTTTGCATCTAGGACATACGAGAATGTCGAGTAGTTTTTTCGATACCATATAAATTAAAGCTTTATTTTCTCTTAAAATAAGTTAGATTAATAACTAATATAAGTAACCCTTAATTTTGGAGAAAGATTAATGAAATTATATAAGATTTTAATCGTTGGTATTCTTACTTTTATCTCGTTCAATACTTTAGCTCAGCAAAATTCAACAGTGCCTGCTGAAATATGGATGTGTGAATTAAATCAAGGATATTCAATGGATGATGTAAGAAAAGTTTCAAGTGATGTTCAAAAATTTGCAAAGCAGAACGATATGAAAAGCGGTCAGTGGATTTTTACTACCTTCATGGGTGATATGAATCCTAATGGATTTGCATTAATGACAGCTTGGACTGATTTCTCAACGATGGGAAATGGATTCCAAGATTTTTTTCTTGGAGGTGAAGGAGATAAAATCTTTTCACAATGGCTAAAAGTAGCTACTTGCAGCGAGAGAAATCTTGTCCTTGTAGAAAATACTTTTAATTCAATGAACTAAAAATAAATAGGAGATTTATTATGAAAAAAATATTACTAATTGTAGCCTTATTAGGTTCGGGCTATGCCTTTTCACAAAGCATGCCTCCCACTTTTCCAGTTGAAATGTACTACGGCTGTACTTATGAGAAAGGTAAAGACATAGAAGATATGATGGAAGTGGGTGAAGAATGGAGGGAATGGCAAGAAGAAAATGATCCCGTTGGTCGTGAAAATTATAATGCTTGGATATTTACTGCCGACTTTGCCGGTGCTTCTTTGCATGGAAAGTCAATGTGGTTTGGTGTTGCTAATAATTGGGAAAACTTTACTAAATCGCATTTTAACTGGGTAAGAAATGGCGCTGACATGTCAAAAAAATTCGAAAAAGTTATGGGTCCTTCTAACTGCATGGGTCATTTAATGGGAGTTATGTTCCCTACAAAACAGGCTGAAGGATGGGAACCTATTGATGTGAGACCCGTTTTCACATCTCTGTGTACTGCTAAAGAAAATACCTCTTTGATGGATTTTAATTCAGCTTATTCAAAAATGAATGCGTTTTTAGATGCTGGAGGTATGTCCAACAAAGTTGCAATGTTCAATATTTTTCCAGTAGCTGGTCAAACTACAGATTATGATTTTGCGACAATGATGGTTCTTAGAGATGATGATGCGCTTGGGGAGCTTGCAACTTTAATGTCAACTGGTGGGGCTGCAATGCAAAGTTCATTATTTGAACCTCTGCAAGAGTGTTCTCAAAATTCCATGATGCTATCCTCTCCTCTTCCAGGAAATACAAGTTTCAATTAATAATTGTTGATCAAAAAAAGGAGCTCTAAGAGCTCCTTTTTTTTATTCAAGATAATCTTCAATTCTTTTCTTCGACTCTTCGTTTCCTAAAAGATAAATCAATTCACCTATCCCTGGAGCATTAGTTCTCCCAGTTAGAGCATATCTCAAAGGTTTACCTAACTGAGGAAACTTAAGATCATTTGCACTTACATAACCATTTAACCTTTGACTAATGGAGTCTAAGTTGTCTTCTTTTGAAAAATCAAAGCTATTCAAGAAGTCTTTAATTATTTTTTTATTATCTTCGCTGGTTAATGAATTCGAATTATCAATATTGGGTGTTGTAAGAAACATCTCTATGTTTTCATTCATTTCTCTCAAGCTTTTTGCTCCAACTTTTAAAACATCGATTATGCTGTGAATATTTTTAACCTTTTCATCAATGTTACTTCCAATTTCGATTAATAGGTTCAGCAGAGAAGAGCTGTCAGATTTTTTAATGTATTCATTGTTATACCAATCTAATAGTTGCAACGAAAATTTTGATGGCGAAGAGTTAACATCTGATAAATCAAAAAAATCTATAAGCTCTTTCATAGTGAACTTTTCTATTTCATCTTTTGCCCAACCTAATCTGACAATATAATTCAATAATGCTTGGCTTAAATATCCCTCGGATTTATAGTCCATAATGTCCAATGCACCATCTCTTTTTGATAACCTCTTTCCTGATTCAGATAAAACCATAGGGAGATGGGCATAACTTGGAATAGTTCCATCAAGAGACTTAATAATATTAAGTTGCTTAATAGTATTAGTTAAATGATCGTCCCCTCGAATAACCGTTGTAATTTTCATATCCAAATCATCAACTGCTGCACAAAAATTGTAAGTAGGAGTTCCATCTGCTCTAAGAATAATAAAATCATCTAGTTCTTTGTTCTCTACGGTTATGTCGCCTAGTATTAAATCTTTGAATGAGGTTGAAGTGTCAGGCATTTTATATCGTAGAACATTTTTTCCTTCGTATTCTAATTTTTTCTCTCTACTTCTACCGTCATACATAGGTTTTTGTTTGTTCTTCATCTGAGTAGCACGAAGTTGTTCTAACTCTTCTACAGAGCAATCACAATAATAAGCTGCACCTTTCTCAAATAGAGATAAAGCTAAAGATTTGTGTCTGTCTATGTTTCTGGACTGATGCACAGGCTCTTCGTCTGGATTTAGATTGAGCCATTCTAAAGATTTTATGATTGAATCTTTATATACCTCATTAGATCTTTCGATATCAGTGTCTTCAAATCTAAGAAGGAATTTACCGCCTTTAGATCTTGCAAATAGCCAAGAAAATAAGGCAGTCCTAGCACCGCCAATATGCAAATGACCTGTTGGGCTCGGTGCAAATCTAGTTCTTTCTGTCATTCTCTAATGGATTTTAAGTAATTTAGATGTTGTATTGATTCTTCCTTAGAAACGCTGACCTTGAAAAAATTCTTTTCTTTGGATTTGCTTATCGATTGACCTGGTTGAGAACTTTCTTGGCTAAAACCAATAGTTGTCTGACCTCCGGTCATGGACAAGTAAACCTCTGCAAGGATTTTTGAATCTAATAATGCTCCGTGATAGTTTCTATCGTAGCCTTGTATTTGATATCTATCCACCAGAGCATCTAAGCTATTTCTCTGGCCTGGATGCATGGCTCTGGCTAATTGAAGAGTATCAACGACATTTGATGAAACCATTTCAATTGTTGGATAGTCAGATTGTAAAATATTTATTTCATTATTAAGAAAGCCTAAATCAAATTCTGCATTATGCATAAGTACTTCTGCATCCTCTAAAAAAGTTAGCAGATCTTCTGCTATGTCCGAAAAAAAGGGTTTGTCTGATAAAAACTCTTTAGAAAGCCCATGAACTGCTACTGCTCCAGGATCTATATCTCTTTCTGGATTTAAGTAAAAATGTAATTCTTTACCCGTAAATTTCCTATCTATGATTTCAGTGCAGCCAATTTCAATCACTCTATGCCCATTGGAAACATCTAGTCCTGTTGTTTCTGTATCTAAAGTTATCTGTCTCATTTAAGTAATATGCCTTTGTTCGCTAAAAAATCTGCTCTCTCGTTTTCAGGATGTCCACTATGCGCTTTAACCCAACTCCAATTTACTTTTAGAGTATCTGATAGATCATCCAATCTTTTCCAAAGATCAGAGTTTTTGACATTTTTTTTTGAAGCTGTCTTCCAATTATTTAACTTCCAATTTTTGATCCAATTAGTTATACCCTGTTGAAGGTACATAGAATCAGTATAAATGGTTACATCTGTTTTTCCTGTAACCGCTTCTAAAGCTTTTATAGCAGCAAGAAGTTCCATTCTATTATTTGTAGTATTTTCTTCATAGCCAAAGATCTCTTCTTCGATATCTGGATAAATAATTAAAGCTCCCCAACCGCCATCTCCTGGGTTACCTTTGCAAGCTCCGTCTGTATAAATTTTGATACTCAATTCAAATCTAGATAAAAAATTTTGATTACAAATGGTAAAATCATACTTCTATGAATATCTTACCTCTGCCAGCTTTTACTGATAATTATATATGGCTTATTGAAGAAAATGGAAAAGCTACTGTAGTTGATCCAGGAGATGCAAAAGTTGTTAATAGTTATTTAAAAGAAAATGGCTTAAAACTAGAGAATATACTAATAACTCATCATCACTATGATCATACTGGTGGGGTCGAGCAATTAAAAGAATCATATGAATGCAATGTTTATGGGCCTTATGACTCACCTTTTAAAGGAGTGGAAATAAAATTAAAAGAAAACGATGAAATTATAATCCATGGCTGTTCCTTTAGGATTATAGAGGTTCCTGGTCACACCCTAGATCACATCGCATACTATTCAAAAGAACAAGCTGTATTGTTTTGTGGTGATACTTTATTTTCAGGTGGTTGTGGAAGAATTTTTGAGGGAACTCCAAGTCAAATGTTCGAATCTTTGTCTAAACTTTCTATTCTAGATCTAACCACTAAAATCTATTGCACCCATGAATATACCCAAAGTAATTTAAATTTTGCAGTTAAGGTTGAGCCTTATAATAATAATCTCGTTGAATATAAAAACAAAATAGATGAAAAAAGATTAAAAAATGAGATTTCTCTTCCAACAAATTTAAAGTTAGAAAAGGATATAAATCCATTTTTAAGATCTCATGTATTAGAGATTAAAGAGAATGTAAAAGATTTTGCTAACATTAATTATCCTACTGATTTAGAAACTTTTACGGCTGTAAGATCACTAAAAGATAATAGTTAAATTGAAATGAAGAAATATATAATCTATATATTCGTATCCTTCTTTATTATACCCATTCATAGCCAAGAAGATTTGTGGGATGTCATAAGGGAAAATTCAAATTTCCAATATTCTGCAGATAGATCTGAAATTCAAAAAGCTTTAAAAATTTATCAAAATAATCAGTATCTTGTTGATAGACTTTCAAAAAATGGCCAAAGGTATCTTTATCATATGGTTGATGAAACCTTGAAAAGAGATATGCCGGTTGAGCTAGCTCTTCTGCCCTTTGTGGAAAGCCAATTTGATCCCTACGCTCAATCTCCTGCAGGAGCATCAGGAATTTGGCAATTTATTCTTAGCACTGCCAGAGAGCAAGGTTTAAAAAGAAATTGGTGGTACGACGGTAGACGAGACATTATTGCCTCAACTAATTCAGCTCTTAATTATCTCGATTCAATGCACAGAAAAACTAATGATTGGATGCTTGCTATTGCATCATTTAATGTTGGTCCAGCAAGAATCCAAAGAGAGGTTAAAAAAAATAAAAATCAAGGAAAACAAACTGATTTTTGGTCTTTAAAGCTCCCAAAAGAGACTAGTAAATATCTGCCCAGGTTGCTAGCTTTACTTGAAGTTATAAAAAATCCAGAAGACTATAATGTTGATTTTCCTTTTTTGCCTAATCGGCCTTACTTTCGGGTGATAGACATACCATCTCAGGTAGATTTAATGCAAGTAGCTAATATTTCTGGTCTCAGTATTGAAGCAGTGTATGAGCTTAATCCTGGATTCAATCAATGGGCAACTGATCCAAACGGACCTTTCTATTTATTACTGCCTATTGGTATTGCAGATCGTTTTGAAATAAAGCTAAATTCTATGAGTGAAGAGGAGCTAGTAAAATGGGATAAATATGTTGTAAAGAAAGGAGATACATTAACGTCAATATCAAAAAAATATATGATTTCACAAGCTCTTTTAAAAGAGATTAATAATCTTGATGATGATTTAATTTTTGAAAATGAAGAGTTAACCGTTCCTAGGGGGCCTGAATGGTTAAAAGATTATCTTAACAAGCCAGATATCTATTTCGTTTCAAAAGGAGATACTCTGTGGTCCATAGCTAAAAAATATGGTGTTCAAGTATCAGATTTAATCGTTTGGAATGACTTGTCTACAGAGAGATTCCTTCAGATAAATCAGCAAATAAACATTTATCCTAAATACTTTGTTCCCAAAAAGAAGAAAAAAGTTAATTTAAATGATCTCACTTATCCGGTTAAAAGAGGCGATACTATTTCTAAAATTGCGAAAAAATTTGGAGTAACCGGTGACATGATAGTCCAATGGAATGAATTAAAAAATCCAGAGATAATCTATCCTGGACAAGTTTTAGACATAAAATTTTCTGATTTAAAATTTAACTAACTAAGTTGTTGGGTTTTTCTAGGATCTAGGTAATCACGAAGGCCATCGCCAAGGAAGTTAAGCGAGAATAAAGTTAGAGAAAAAACTATAGATGGGAATATTAAAAGCCACCAATATTCCTCCATTGTAATAGCCCCTTCCCTAATCAATATTCCCCACGAGCTTTCAGGTGGTTGAACGCCCAGACCCAAAAAACTCAGAAAAGCTTCTAATAGCATAAACTGAGGTATTAAAAGAGTTGAATAAACAATGACTGAACTTAGTACATTCGGAATGATATGTTTGAATAAAATTCTTAAGTTGCTGGCTCCCATACTTTGTGCTGCTAAGACATAGTCCTGACGTCTTAACCCTAGAACTTGTACTCTTACAATCCTTGCCATAGATAACCAGCCGAAAGCACCTATTGCTAAAAACAATAAAGTCATGCTTCTCCCAATTATTACTAATATTAAAATTAGAAAAATAACAAAGGGCAATCCATCAAGAATATCAACTATTCTCATCATAATAGAATCAGCTCTGCCTCCTAAATATCCAGCTATGGATCCCCAAAGAACGCCTATGGTAAGAGCTACTAAAGTCGCAAGAAAACCAACTAATAGAGAAACTCTGCTTCCGTAGAGCATCCTAGTAAAAAGATCTCTGCCTAGTACGTCAGTTCCTAACATATATTCTGATGAAGGAGGTGCTGCACCTAAAAGAAGGTTTTGTTCTGAATAACTGTAAGGAGTTATAAATGGAGTAACCATTGCCAGAAAAACTAATCCAAAAATGAAAAAGGAACTAAAAAAGGCTAACTTATGATTTTTATAAAAATTAGCTAAGAAAATCATAATCAGTTCATTCCTCCTTTTTCTCTCAACCTTGGATTGAGGTAAGTAGCTAAAATATCTGAAAGTAATACAAATGTTAGTGTAAAAAAGGTTATCAAAATTGAGATGCCTAAAATTAAAGTATAATCTCTGTTGAAAGCGGCTTGGACATAATATCTACCAATGCCATTAATTTGAAAAATAGTTTCAACAACAAAAGAGCCAGCAAAAAGTCCTGCAATAGCAGGCCCAAGAAAACCAATAGTTGGCATAATTCCACCTCTCAAGGCATGAAAGAAGACAACTCTTGTTTCGTTTAGTCCTTTTGCACGTGCAGTTCTGATAAAATCTTGAGCAAGAATCTCTAGCATTCCGCCTCTCGTAAGCCTGGCAAAAATAGCTGCATACGCTGAGCCTAAAGTTATTGTAGGTAAAATTTTGTCACCAGAAAATTCACCCCATCCACTTACCGGAAGAATTTCTAACCAAATTCCAAAGATTAAAATTAAAATTGGCCCTAAGATAATTGAAGGAACACATATACCTATCATTGAAACGCTCATAGGAAAATGATCAAGAAATTTACCAGGGTTTAGTGAAGCAATAATCCCGGAAAGTATTCCTAATAATAATGCAAAAAGAACTGAGTAGAATGCAAGTTCTGCAGTTATAGGTAATCCTGATGCTATTAATTCTGAAACAGTTCTTCCAGGATACTTGTATGAAGGACCAAAATCACCCTGTAGAGCATTTAAAAGATAATTGCCTAGTTGTTTTATTAATGGATCGTTTAAATTGTAGGTTTCGTTTAATTGTTTAAGAATCTCTGGGGATGCAACTCTATCATCATCAAATGGCCCTCCTGGAGCAGCATGAACCATAAAAAATGTTGCTGAGATGACAACCAACATCACTGGCACGTAGGTAAGAATTCTTTTAAGGATGAAAAAAGTCAATCTTCTAAAGAGATAAACTGATAAGGATGAGTGTCTAACATGTTAGGAAACCAACCCTTAACTTCCTCTTTCAGCATATAAACCCTAGTATAAGTATAAATAGGAATAATCGGCAATTCATCCATTAATATCTTCTCAGCTTCGGTAAAATAGAAAATCCTATCCTCCTCAGACTCAGAAAATGCAGCTTTTGTTAAATAATCATCGTATTGACTGTTAGACCAACCAGTCATATTGTTTCCTCTATCTGTTACCATCATATCAAGAAAAGAATTTGGGTCGACATAATCACCAATCCATCCAGCTCTTGTAATTTCGAATTCACCTTGACTCTGTCTATCAAGGTAAACTTTCCAATCTACGTTTGTAAGAGTGACTTTAATGCCTAATTCTTTCAGCCAAAATTGTTGAATCGCTTGAGCAATTTTTTGATGACCCTCATTGGTATTGTATAAAAGTTCAAATTCGGGAAATCCATTTCCATTTGGGAAGCCTGCTTCTGCTAATAATTTCCTTGCTAATGCAGGATCATGAGGCAAAGAAGTTGGTGGATCATAATAGTTTTTGCTTGGAGGAGTGAAAGAATAAGCAGGTTTTTGTCCCCCTTTTGTCACACGATCAACAATAACTTCTCTATCTATTGCAAGGGATAAAGCTTTTCTAACTTTTATATTATTCAACGGGAAAATGTCAGTGTTTATTCTATAGTAATAGGTACCAAAATATTTCTCGAGTTTGAATTCTTCGGGAAATTCATCTTGATATTTTGAAATTTTTTCTGTTTGAATGATATTTAAATTATGAGTTTTTCCAGATCTGTAATATCTATCAGCTGTTGATTCATTATCGATAGGAAGAAAATGTATTCCGTTAAGTTTTAAATTATCGCTGTCCCAATATCTTTCATTTTTAGTTACTTTGATTACCTTGTTTATTGACCACTCAGTAAGAGTAAATGGACCGTTTGAAATCATATTGGCAGGTCTTGTCCATTGACTGTCTCTGTTTGAAATTCCTCCAAACTTTTCTATAGTATTTGGATGAACTGGATATGTAGCATAGTGTGCAAGTTGCTTCAAAAAGAAAGGAGTTTTTGTCCTGAGAGTAACTTTTAAAACTTTTTTATCAATCGCTTCAACACCAACTTGATCGAAATTTTTTATAAGTCCTTTATTATATTCTTCAGCATTCTTAACTGCATAAAGCATATCTGGGTATTTTGAACCAAGAGCGGGTGTGAGAATTCTTCTCCAGGAGTAAACAAAATCTTCCGCCGTTAATGGATCTCCATTTGACCAAACGGCATCATCCCTTATTCTAAATAATATTTCCTTACCGTTGCCGGATATATTCCAAGATTCAGCAGCGCCTGGAATTATTCCCTCTCCTTGAGGATTCTGCATTGTTAGTCCTTCAAAAAGAGCAATAATAATCTTATGCTCAGTCACTCCTGTCACAATATGAGGATCTAGTCCTTGAGGCTCAGTTCCATTATCCAAGAGAAGTATTCCTTGTTTATTTGCGGATTCAACGTCTAGAGACTCTTGACTAGAACAGCCTAAAATCGTAAAAATTATTAATATGAGACTTATTATTTTCATTTAAACATTATAAAAAAAAGGAACCTAAAAGGTTCCTTTTTTTTTGTATAAGCTATTAAAATTTAGCTTCGATACCTAACCTAATAGATCTTGGATACTGATAAGAAGTAGGCAATTGATAATATTGGTAAGGGTAAGAGCTTGGTCCACCGCTTTCACCAAATTCATAAGTATCGTCAACTCCATCTTGTCCAAGAATATTGAAAATATCTACTTTGAAACTAGATTCCTTTATGACTCCAGCACTTCCTAAATCAAATGCTAGTGAAAAGTCTAATTGGAAGATAGTATCACTTTCATAAATTGATCCTCTAGGTGTCAAAACTCCACCACAGAACCATGATGCATCTCCATAAGCTTGTGCAAATACATCGGTTGGGTGAGTTCCCTGACAACCGAATTTTCTTGGAGCAGTTAATGAAGTGTTAAAACCTAGAACTAGATTATCAGTAGCTTGGTATCCGCCGAATACGCTAATTCTGTAGTCTCTGTGGTTAGGCAATAAACCATATGAACCATCAGTTAATCCAGGTTGGTCAAAGTCCTGGGTAATACCAGCATCATCTTGACCGTTGTCAGACTTAACTGAACCTTCGTAATTACCTTTAGTTGAGCTAACAGTAACAACACCATCGATGAAGTACATGTCATCCCATTCTTTTGAGAATGTAAAGTCTAAAGCTTGATAAACTCTTTCAACCTCAGGATAGTTTAATTGAGCAGCAGTTAGTTTAACTTTTTTGTAACCGGTTTCACCTGGCAACTCATTTGTTTCATAAACTAAGTCTGTACCCGGATTTGTAAGAACGTAGTGATGGAATCCTGACCAATTTTGGGCACAACCAGTTCCATCATCATTGGTAGCAGCATATCCGTTTGCTTCACAGTATTTAAGAATGGCTGCATCGATAGCAACATCCTCAATTGTTGAAGAAAGTTCTCTGTAAGTTAAAGCAACACCTAAGTTCCAATCGTCTTGGATCCAATCGTAAGTAGCGATAAATTCTGTTGCATACATAGGCTCGATGGTTTGATCCACTAATTCCTCTTTATCAGGAACTGCACCTGTTGAGTAAGTGTCTTGATAGAACTTAGTAGACTCATCAAATATTGGTCTAAATTCTCCCTTGGAGTCATCAATACCTTCAAGGATGAAATATTCCTGAATGTATGTTTCCGCTCCTGCCATTCTGATGTTTGTGTTCGCAGCAAACGGGAGGTAATAAGTTCCTAGGAATAAACCTAATTTTTCAGAACCATCGCCATTAACGTCGTAAGTAGCACCTATTCTGTAAGCTATTTGGTTGTCAAGTGAAATAAATGAAGATCCACCTGCATCTCCGTTATCAAAACTATCTGATCTGATACCTGCGTTAAGTAACCATTGGTCAGTTAGTTTAAAACTACCTTGAGCAAAAAGAGCGCTGTTATCAATTTTGTATGTTCCACCAGAAATGTACGTTCTCTTTCTAACAATCTCTTCATCCGTGTATCCGGCTGCTGTATAACCTACACCGCCAGTACCACCAGTAGTTCTAGGATGATCAGCAATATAATCGTTTTCTATGAGCAAGAAATAAACTCCTCCTGAGTTAGTGGTTTCGTCCACAGCAACGAGAGCTTCCTGTTCGTAACCGAATTTGATGACGTGCTCATCGAAGCTAACTTCAGCCGTGACTTTTCCAATTTCTCTTTCATCAGAACCTGAACCAATATTCCAGTTAACCCAACAACCTTTAGGTTGAAAAGAACCACCAGTAATTGAAGTTCTTCTTTCATAAACTGTAGGACATGTGTCTGCAGAACTTTGTGCAGTCCTGTTAGCTATATTCTTCCCGTAAAGCACGGAAACAGTCCAGTTGTCATCTATATTCGAAGTATAGTTAACGATTGTGTTTTCACCACCAGTAAAATTGTACCCAGTTCCAATATAGGTGCCTCGAGTGAAAGTGGTGTCATCGTAATTGTAAGTGTCTGTTTCAATTCTAGATGCATCAGAGAAATAAGTTATTTCTAAAATATTATTATCATCAAAATATGCATCTATTTTTGTTCCGTAGAAAGTATCGTCATATGAATCTACATACTGTTGATCTGCTAAGTAGCCTGCATAAATATTTTTTGATTGCCTTGGTTGTGCTAAAACATAATAAAACAGTCTATCAGGAACAATTGCTCCACTAAATGACACGTTGTAAGTGAAATCATCATATTGATCTTGTTGATTGATTGCAGCAAATGTATCTGGACTATCCCATCTTAGGGCGTCAGGAGAGTAAAAAGCTTTTACTTTGAACTCAAAATCATTAGAACCGGATTTAGTGGTTGCATAAATTACACCACCGGTAGCTTTACCGAATTCAGCTTGATAACCACCTGTTTTAACATCTACTGAGTCATAGAATTCAAAAGGAACAGTTGAGTATCCCAAAAAGTTTCTGAAGTTGGTTATATTTAATCCATTAACATAATATTGGTTTTCTGCTGAAGATGAACCGTTAATTGAAGCTAATCCTCCAAAAGCAGAATCTCCTTCTGTGGTACCTGGGGCAAGAAGTACTATGCTATTTAAGCTATTGAATTGTGGAGTTTTGGAATACAAATCTTCCACGTCTACGTTAATTCCAGTTTCTGTTACCTCAAATGCATAAGATTTAACAATTTCACCTCTAACAGTAAGATCTTCTGCATTCACAGATGTCATAGTTATTGATATGGCATTTGCTCCAGCTAACAGTGTTACTGTAGAAGATACAGCATCAAGAGCAGGCGCTGAAGATGAAACGGTGTAATCCCCTGGAGGAAGAGCTGCGAATCTAACGGAACCGCCGGTTGATACTGCTGATCTAGATAATCCTGTACCAACGTTTGTAACGGATACTGTCGCATTATTAATGTCTGCACCAGAAGCTGTTTGAACGGAAGCCGTCAAATCTGCTGTAGTGTCTTGTGAATACGCAATTGACGCAAATCCTATGGCCAATGCGATAAAAAAGTACTTCAAATATTTCACTTTTTATACCCCAAATGTGATTAAAAGATAAAATTCTACACTTAAATTAAAGAATATGTCACTTATTTGGCAAAAAATATCACTTAAAGACGTAAAAAAAGGCGATATAAATCGCCTTTTTTTTTCTAGTATCCTTTTTAAAAGCTCATTGATAATCGTAAATACTTAAATTGACCTGACATATCATAATTTTCAAGTGATGTATTTCCATTAAAGGCTGAATCAACAAACGGTGGTTCTGTACCTAGAATATTATTTATTCCAAGCGTTACGAGAAAATTGTTGCCAATGGAGAAGTTAAATTTTACATCATGGTAGGTAATGCTATCAACATCCCACAGAGTGCCGCCATAATTTTCTTCTTCTGCTTCACCGATATATCTCAAGTTATACTCGATTGATAGGAAATCTTTACTCCATGTCATATAGCCGCTAGCTCTAATTTCAGGAATTAATCCAAACTTATCTTCAACTTGGGTTCCAGCGTATTCAGTAGCTGTTCCTAGAATTGTTTCTTCAAATTTATTGGTATAAGCAATTAGATAACCTAGTGAATAATTCCAACCATTAACTAAATCTGGGCTGTCATAATTCATGTAAAAATCTACTCCGTTATATGACTCTTCTCCTACATTGGTAAGCAAGTTCTTTATCTCAAGGACATGATATTTCAATGATGGAGGAGCTTCATATCTAGTAATAAGATCACAGAAAGTTGCAGAGCCTGTTGTAGCACATTGATCTAGAATCACTTGGGAGCCATAAGTTCCGATGGTCTCTTTTATTTCAACTTGATAAAAATCAAGAGTAATATCTAGACCGTCAACAGGGGTAAAAACAAACCCTAAAGTAGAAGATTCTGCTTTCTCAGGTTGAAGGTTTGGATTACCTCCAATCAAAGCATTTAGCTGATCTTGGTCGGTAACATAGCCATTACCAACAGTTGAACACCCTGGAAGAGTAGCCAATCTTGTGGCATATTCGGCTTTGGTTTCACCGTCTCCCTTTCCGAGTTGAGCACAAGGATCGGTAACTTCAGGGAAAGTAGTTGACTGGCCGCCATAAAGCCCTGGAGTAGTTGGCGCACGGAATGCTTCAGAATAAGAACCTCTCAAAGTAAAAGTATCTGTGGCAAAAATCTCAAAACCAAACTCAGAAGTTGTATTGGATCCAAAAGTAGAATATTCAGAAGTTCGAGTAGCAAATTGCAATTCAGCTGTGCTATAAATTGGTAAAATAATCTCAGCGTAATATTCTTCAAGAGAATATGAGCCAGATGTATTTAAACCGCTCGGGTCAGTTAGAAGGCTTTGAAGAATTAAAGAATCATTAATTGTTTCTCCATATTCTGTTCGGGCTTCCGCACCCACAGCCATATAAACTGTCCCCCCTGCATATTCCGCTATAGGACCATTAAAGTTTAATGAAAAAACTTCTTGTTCGTTCAGACCGTTAACAAATGCGTTGTAATTACCAGAGCTATACTGAAGCATCTCAGGAGTTATTGAATTTACTCCAAAAATATTTAAAGGCACACAAGATGAATCTATAGTCGTGCTTGAATCAGCCCCACATTTTAAGACTCCCGTATCATCTGTGTAAGTTGGACCGACTTGTTCGGCAACTTTCGCTAAATTGAAATATCCTTTCAAAAGCTGTGCTGAATCGTTTTTACCAAACGAATATGTCATATCCCAAGACCAACCTGAATCTCCTAAATCTCCTTGTAAGCCCAAGAGCACTCTGTAGTTATGAACATCACGATCTTCAAAACGACCCAAGGCTTCAACCACTCTTCTTCTCCAGTCTGTCAGAGTAACCGTCTCTCCATTTGGATCAAGAGCTCTTGAGATATCATAAGCACCTGTACCGTCAGCATTTTCAACATAGGCACCATTTACAAGGTCGTAACCACCATCACCATCTGTATTTGAAACATAAGATGTAGAAAATTTTGGACCGTATGTTTGGTTGTAATAATTATCTTTAGAGTAAGGCGCATCTTTTCCATAAAAAGCCAATGGAGCAAGAGGTTGTGGCGCTATTCGCATTTCACTCTTAATATTTGAGTACATTATTTCAGTAAAAAAAGTTGTATTTTTAAAAAAATCATTTCCGCCTAGATCATATTTTCCATGAATGGTCGCATTCCATCTCTTTTGAGGGGAAACAAGATAATTTAATGGATTATAGTTATACCAGTCATTATCAAAGGCTCTCCAATCTGATTGAGTTGGATATACCGGATCAACTGATCCATCAACAAATCCAGCAGAAGGACCGACTGAATTCCCATCAATATGATTCAACCAAAATTCAGGACCTAAAGTTGTATTTCCAAAACCTGGGACATTGAATCTTGTCCACGGCGGTGCTGAACTTCCTCCTTCTTCACAACCCAGAGGACATGAGGAGCCTTCAATTCTTGCTGAAGGATCTACGTAAGGTGAATTCGCATAAATTTCAAAAAAAGAGAACCCTCTTGCACCCATCATAAGAGCATGTTGATTAGCCATTGATAGTGAAAGCACCACACTTCCTTTTTCACCCTGAATACCTCCAACAAAAGAAGCTTGATCTTGCCTTCCATCTCCTTTGGCGGATGCGCCACCTTGGATGGAAAACTCTGCTCCATCAAAATCATCTCGGGTGATAATGTTTACAACTCCCGCTATAGCATCAGAACCATAAATGGCTGATGCTCCATCTTTCAAAACTTCAACTCTCTCAACCATGGCAGAAGGAATAGCAGACAGGTCAGGAGAGGATGCGGCACCAATTCCCATAGGTTGAATTCTTCTTCCATTTAGAAGTATTAAAGTTCTTGCAGGTCCAATACCTCTTAAGGAAAATTTTACTGTTCCATCTCCACCGTTGCTAACATTACTATTTGAAACTGATCCTTGAACTAAGGGAGTAGAACGTAAAATGTCTCCTAGGTTTGATAATCCTGTTCTTTCAATATCTGCTCTATCCAAAACTGTTACAGGAACATTTGATGATATTTCTGGTCTGGATATCCTTGAACCGGTAACGGTCAGTTCTTCCTGATCTGCCCCTTCCTGTCCGAATGCAGACACTGAAAATGCAATGCTCATAAAAAACAAGCAAGTTACTAATATGAATCTTAAAATTGTCATTCTTACCCCTTAAAAATGTAATAATACTAAATAATATATTGCTTAGAAAGCTGTAATGCACCATTATTGAGCATGTCTATACTTAAAGGGAAAAAAATTTTAATAGTAGGTGTTGCTAATAAACACTCAATCGCCACTGGTATTGCTACGTCTATGAACGATTTTGGTGCTGAGATTGGACTATCCTATCAATCTGAGAAATTAAAATCACGAGTAGAAGGATTGGCAGAAAACTTGAATTGTTCTCTATTAACTGAATGTGATGTGAGTGATGATGATGCCATTTCTGAAACTTTTGTAAATATCAAAAAAAAATGGGGTTATCTTGATGGCATAGTGCATTCTGTTGGTTTTGCTCCAGGCAATGAATTAGATGGAAACTTTGTCGATGCGTCAACCAGAGAAGGATTTTCAATTGCTCACGATATTAGCGTATTTAGTTTTATAGCTTTAGCAAAAGCCAGTAGAGAATTGATGGCAGATAGATCATCTTCTTTATTAACATTATCTTATCTTGGCGCCTTGAGGACCCTTCCAAATTATAATGTGATGGGCCTAGCAAAAGCGTCTCTTGAATCATCAGTTAGATATCTAGCTAACAGTCTAGGAAATGAGAATACTAGGGTTAATGCTATCTCAGCAGGGCCAGTAAGAACTTTAGCAGCCTCTGGAGTTAAAAATTTTAGAAAAATGCTCTCCTACAATGCTGAACGTACCCCTTTGAAAAGGAACATTACCGCCAGAGAAGTTGGTGATACAGCTTCATTCTTATGTTCCGATCTCGCAAGCGGGATAACAGGGGAAATTACTTATGTGGACGCTGGTTTTAATATTACAGCTATGGGAGATCTAGAGGAGATTTCCTAGGTTTATTGAAGCATTAGATCTTAATTGCTCCATCAATAAGGAGTCCTCAATATTTATAACAGCACTTTTTGCAAATTCATTTTGCTGATCATCTTCCGAAGAATCATCTAATTTAATCTCATCTATTGAATCCAATGTATATACGTAGGTATCTCCTTCTAAGGCATCAAATCTTCTTATTTGATTTATTTGATCTTTTCTCAGTGAAAAAATCTCTGAGACCATAGAATTTGGTAACAAGCTGGTATCTCGTTTCAAATCTTCGTAGCTTGTTAATTCAGGCGAGTTAGATTTGGCAAAAAGGAGTATTGATTCGTCCACTAAATTATTAAGGTTTCCTTGAACCTTTTGAAATTTTAATATTTCTGAAATATCTTCTTCAGCCTCTTCGAAAGTTTTTTGTCTTTCTGGGAAGAATTCTTCTACTTCCAGAAAAACCAAGCGATCATTATCTATTGGAAATTCAAGAATCTCGCCTGGCGATAAAGAATCATAAGCATCCAGAAAAACTTCTGATGTTTTTAAATATTCTGGAGCATCGTTTAAAGAAACCTTTGAAAAAGATTTAATGGGAAGATCCACTGACTGAGATATTTCTTTTAGATTTTTATTTCCGTCAATTGAACTTAAGATATTTTCTTCGATAGAAACAAAAAGCGATTGAGTTTTTTGATCAATCAAGGAATTTCTCGCGTCTCTTGCCGTATAAGTATCTACATTACTTTCAGTAAGTTTAATTATATGGAGTGAGGAACTGAGCTCAACAACTGATGATATTTCATTGAGAGACAAATCTTTTATCACTTCTTCAAACTCAATCGGAAAGATAGTGCCATCAGTATATCCAAGGTCACCTTCAAGGCTTTTAGATCCCAAATCATCAGAAAAGTTGGCTACAGCATCTTCAAAACTAATTAATCCGGAATCAATTTGATTTTTAATTTCATTAACTTCCTGAAGAGCCTCAATTTTAGACAGGCTATCGAAGTCAACTTGAATGTGACTGATTCTTTTTTGGCCTGAGTTTGAACTTTGCTCTTCTAGATTAATTAACTCAGCCGATACCTCAGAATCAGTAATTTGGACTTTTGATTCTAGAAAATTTGTATTTAAGTCAATTATTGAGAAAGAAGCTTTAGATTCAACCATAAATTGAGACCCTTCTTCGTTGTAGTAATTCATTATCTCTTCTTGCGATAGGCTTTCCTTTTTTGCTTCCTCAGCTAATGATATTTTCTGAAAAGTAATATCTCTATGATGGTTAATTGATGAAATAAATTTACTGAGGTGATCATCAGGAACAAAAGCAGAAGCATTTAGAGCCTCATTCAACTGTATGCTTTTATATTGTGTGCTTAAGATATTCTGAAACTCTTCAGCTCCAAGACCGGATCTTAATAAGAATCCTCTAAAAACATCTAAATTAAATACTCCATCTCTGGAAAAAGTAGGATCAGCCTGAATAATTTCTTTTACGAAAGTCTCAGTAACATGAAAGCCGCTATCATCTGATTGTTGTGCTAGGAGAATTCTTTGAATTAAAGAATCTTGCGCAATCTGGGTGACTTGATCTTGTTCTAGATTAATTTCTTGATTAGAAAAAATTGAGTTTAGTCTGTTAGCCTCTAAAGAAAACTCTTGAATTGAAATATCTTGCCCGTTGATTTCTAAAACCTTTTGATTGCTGAAAGCATTATCTGTACCCAAAAAATTTCCAAAGGTAGCTACCAATCCAACGATAAGTATTCCAACAATTAGAGTGGATCCTGAGCTAGATAAACCTTTTCTTATATTCTCTAAAGCTGACATTTGTGGACTCTACCATAAAAAAAGCGCGCCAATAAGACGCGCTTTTTTAATATGTTCTTACAGGCTATCTTTTAATGCTTTTCCAGCTTTGAAACCAACACCTTTTGAAGCAGCAATCTGAATTGTTGCGCCAGTGGCTGGATTTCTTCCCATTCTTGCCGCTCTTTCTCTTACGTTAAAAGTCCCGAACCCTACTAAAGCAACGGAGTCACCTTGAGATAGTGCACCTGCTATTCCATTAAGAACTGCATCAAGCGCTCTACCTGCTTCAGCTTTAGACATGTCAGTAGCGTCTGCTACAGAATCAATTAAATCAGCTTTATTCACTACACTCTCCTAAATAAATTAAAACTTGAGATCATTTATACCCTTAGAAAAGGATTTATTCAACAAGTATATCGGGCTGTATTACCTAATTTAGTGTGTTTTGAGAAGTTTTTTTTGATCTAGTTTTTTTTGATCTAGATTCAGAAGACTTGGCATTTCTCTCAGACCATGGTTGAGGTTCCTCAGTAAAGACAATTTTAAATACTTCATCCACCCATTTAACAGGCTTAATTGTTAATTTGTCAGTAATCTTATCGGGAATCTCTTTCAGATCTCTGACATTGCCTTCAGGAATAATGACTGTCTTAATTCCGCCTCTTTTTGCTGCTAACAATTTTTCTTTAAGGCCTCCTATTTTTAATACCTCTCCCCTAAGAGTTATTTCACCAGTCATAGCTACATCTGCTCTAACGGGAAGTTGAGCTAATACTGAAGTTACAGCAGTACACATCGCAATTCCTGCACTTGGTCCGTCTTTGGGTGTTGCGCCCTCAGGAACATGAATATGCATATCTTGATTTTCATAAAATTCTGGATCAATACCTAAAGATTCTGATCTGTTTCTGACTACCGAAATGGCGGCTTGGATTGATTCCTGCATCACATCACCTAATTGACCAGTTTTAATAATCTTACCTTTACCTTTAAAATTAGATGCCTCTATAGTCAATAGTTCGCCTCCAACCTGAGTCCAGGCTAATCCTGTTACTTGACCAATTTTGTCCTTCTCTTGCGCTTCACCAAAATCAAATTTTCGCACTCCACAGTAATCTTCCAAATTAGATGATGAAACAGTAATTTTTTTTGGGTTAGCTGACTCACCAATTTTTTTGATTGCTTTTCGACATATTTTTGCAATCTCTCTTTCCAATGCTCTCACTCCTGCCTCTCTTGTAAAGTACCTTATGACATCAAGAATGGTTTTTTTAGAAACTGATAACTCGTCTTTATTTAAGCCGTTCATTTTTAACTGCTTTGGAAGTAAATATTTGTCAGCAATGCTTGCCTTTTCGTCCTCTGTGTAACCAGGCAATCTAATTATTTCCATCCTATCCAAAAGCGCAGGTGGAATATCCATTGAGTTAGCCGTACAAACAAACATCACATCTGATAGATCGTAATCGACCTCAAGGTAATGATCGTTAAAGGTATGGTTTTGTTCTGGGTCAAGAACTTCCAGTAATGCTGCGGCAGGATCGCCGCGAAAATCCATTCCCATCTTATCTATCTCATCTAAAAGAAAAAGCGGGTTTTTAACTCCTACTTTGGACATTTTCTGAAGAATTTTTCCAGGCATTGAACCAATGTAGGTTCTTCTATGTCCTCTGATCTCTGATTCATCTCTGACTCCGCCTAGAGACATCCTGACAAATTTTCTGCCAGTAGATTTTGCAATAGATTCTCCTAGAGAGGTCTTTCCAACTCCTGGAGGACCAACAAGACATAAAACAGGACCTTTGATTTTTGATACTCTCTGCTGAACAGCCAAGTACTCAAGAATTCGCTCCTTAACTTCTTCAAGTCCATAATGATCGGAATCTAAGACTTCTGATGCCTTGGTTATCTCTGTTTGAATTTTTGATTTCTTTTTCCAAGGGATGCTTGTCATCCAATCTATATAACCTCTAACCACAGACGCTTCTGCTGACATGGGTGGCATCATTTTGAACTTATTGAGTTCACTATTCACTTTATCTTTGGCATCTTTTGGCATGCCAGATTTTTCTATATTTTTAGTAATAGTTTCTATTTCATCTTGATCTTCATCTTCGCCCATTTCCTTTTTTAAAGCCTTCATCTGCTCAGAAAGGTAATAGTCCTTTTGGCTTTTTTCCATTTGCTTTTTAACCCTGTCTCGAATTTTTTTCTCCATTTGAGTAAGGTCTAACTGATTTTCGAGAAAAGATACTAAATATTTTGCTCTCTCTTCGAGATTTATTTCTTCTAATAATTTTTGTCGATCAGATATTTGCAATGATAAATATCCAACTAAGTTATCAATCAATTTTTCTAATCTTTCAATTGCCCTGATTTGAGTGATCACTTCGGGCCTGATCTTTGAGGATGTTTTAGATAATTCTTTGAATTGTGTTTGCAGGGTGTTTAGGTAACTACTTTTGAGATCATCATCAAGCTCATAATCTTCAAGTACTTCCACTTCAGATTCCATGTATCCATTGTTTTCTGCAACCGATAAGATTTTAGCTCTCTTGATGCCTTCCACTAAAACTTTGTAAGTTCCATCTGGCAATTTTATTAATTGTAAAATGGTTGAAACAGAACCTACCTCATACAAATCTTTTACTTTAGGGTTCTCTTGCGAGGAATTTTTTTGGGCAACCAACATCACTGACTTGTCTGACTCCATAGCCGTCTGCAGAGACTTGATTGATTTATCCCTGCCAACAAATAAGGAAGTGACTACTCCTGGAAAAATAACGACATCTCTTAAGGGTACTAAAGGTAATTGCATTTTTGCCTCGCTTTATATTTATATGAGGAGTGTTTTGTAAAAAACAATAGTTTATTAGTTAGAGCTTTCTTTCGGTGCTTCTGATTGAGAGTAAACCACGAGAGGCTCAGATTCTCCGGTCACAGAAGATGAATCGAGAACGACTTTTTCAATGTTTTGATCTGAAGGAATGTCATACATCAGATCTAATAAAATGTTCTCCATGATGGATCTAAGACCACGAGCTCCGGATTTTCTCTCGATAGCTTTTTTCGCAATTTCTAATAAAGCATCTTCTCTTATCTCAAGGTCAACATTTTCCATCGAGAAAAGTTTTTTAAATTGCTTCATTAGAGAATTCTTTGGTTCGGTCAGGATCATGATTAATGATTCTTCATCCAGTTCTTCTAATGTGGCAGTGACAGGAAGTCTACCAACGAACTCCGGAATGAGACCATACTTGACTAAATCTTCAGGTTGAACTTTTTTTACTAAATCTGCTGAAAATGAAGCATTGGAATTTTTTGAAATTGTTGCTTCAAAACCCATGCCTCTCTCTTCACTCCTTGATCTAATAATCTCATCAAGGCCTGCGAAAGCTCCTCCACATATGAAAAGGATATTTGAAGTATCTACTTGAACGAATTCTTGCTGAGGATGCTTTCTTCCTCCTTGTGGCGGAACAGAAGCTACCGTACCTTCAATTAATTTAAGAAGTGCTTGTTGCACTCCCTCACCAGAGACATCACGAGTGATTGAAGGATTGTCTGATTTTCTCGAAATTTTATCAATCTCATCAATGTAAACGATGCCCTTTTGAGCTCTTTCAACATCGTAGTCACATTTTTGAAGAAGCTTTTGAATGATATTCTCAACGTCTTCTCCAACATATCCAGCTTCAGTTAGTGTCGTAGCATCAGCGATAGTGAAAGGAACATCAAGCAACCTAGCGAGAGTTTGGGCTAGCAAGGTTTTCCCACTCCCTGTAGGTCCTAGAAGAAGAATATTACTTTTACCAAGCTCAACTTCTGAATCAACATCCATGTTTTGTAATTTCTTATAATGATTGTAAACGGCAACGGATAAAGTTTTTTTGGCGTCTTCTTGACCAATTACGTAGTCGTTTAAAAATGAATTAATCTCTTCAGGAATTGGTAATTTTTTTGTTTCAGAGTTTTCTGCTTCTTTACTTTCTAAATCTTCTTTAATGATGTCATTACATAGAGAGACACATTCATCGCAAATATATACGGATGGACCTGCAATTAATTTTTTTACTTCATTCTGATTTTTTCCGCAAAACGAGCAGAAAAGAAGTTTTTCATCAGTAGTTGAGATATCTGTCATTTTACCTGCTCTCTTTCTGAAATTACTTTATCAATTAAACCATAATCTTTAGCTTCTTCGCCATTCATAAAATTATCTCTTTCCGTATCTTTTTCTAACTGATCAACTTCTTTCCCAGTATGGAAGGCCAGGATTTCATTCAACTTTTTCTTCATCGATAATATTTCTTTTGCATGAATTTCGAAATCTGAAGCTTGACCTTGGAATCCTCCCAAAGGCTGATGGATCATGATTCTTGAATTAGGAAGAGCAAATCTTTTGCCACTTGTTCCGCCCGCAAGAAGTATTGCCCCCATGCTGGCAGCCTGTCCAATGCAAAGAGTACTTATATCTGGTTTTATATAAGTCATTGTGTCGTATATAGACATCCCTGATGTTATGGAGCCGCCGGGAGAATTTATGTAGACATTAATGTCTTTATCAGGATTCTCTGCTTCCAAGAACAATAATTGCGCCACAATCAAGTTAGCCATATAGTCTTCGATAGGTCCTGTAATAAAAATTACTCTTTCCTTTAAAAGTCTAGAATAAATATCAAAAGCCCTTTCACCTCTTGGGGTTTGTTCAACCACCATAGGCACTAATTGATTGTAAATTTTATCGGTCATACATTTATTCCTAGAACTTTATCAAAATCCATATTCTCTTCAGTTGACTTTCCTTCCTTTTCTAAAAGTTCTGTTACTTGTTCTTCGAGCGCCAATGATTCGATGTTTTTTAATTGTTCTTCATTACTATAATACCAATTTACAACTTTTTCGGGTTCTTTGTAGTTCTTAGATCTTTCTTCTATAAGCTTCTTTACTCTTTCAGCATCTGCTTTTAATTCATGCTCTTCAATAAGCTTATTAAGAATAATGCCAAGCTTCACTCTTTTTTGTGCATTTTCTCTGAAGTTTTCAATGGGAAATTCTTCATCTTTTAATTTTTCATATTCTTTACCCATTTGGGCAGCACTCCCTTTCCTGAGATTAATCATTTCATTCATTATCATAGACTCAGGAATTTCAAATTCGTTCATTTCAGCGAGTGCATCGAAAATTCTTTCTTTCTTCAACCCGGTAAGCGCCGACTCTAAATCGCCAGACAATCTTTCTTTTAAGGTTTGTTTAAATTCGGCTTCATCTTTTGATGGTATCCCGGCCATGGTGAAAAACTCTTCATTCATTTCTGGTAATTTTGGTTTAAGAACATCTAGAACTTCAGTTTTAAAAACTGCTGGTTTTCCTTTTAAATGATCCACATGATAATCTTCAGGAAATGCAACATTTAAATCTTTCTTATCGCCTTTAGATAAATTCTTTAGGCCCTCTTCAAACCCAGGAATCATTGTATTGGACCCGATTTCAATTGTTACCTCATCCGCTTTGCCGCCTTCAAAAGGCTCATCATCAATAAACCCTTCAAAATTAACTTTTACCACGTCGTTATCTTCTGATTTTCCCTCTTTAGATTCCAACTGAGAAAATCTTTTACGAATATTTTCAATTGTTTTATTGATATCAACTTCTGCAACTTCTGAAACCGGTTTTTTAAAAGCAAGTTGAGAAATCTTTTTTATTTTGATCTCAGGATAAACTTCAAAAGTTGCCTCGAATTTAACATCCTTATCTAGCTCCATAGATTTAGGATCAAATTTAGGCTGCCCAACGACTGGAATATTTTCCTCACTAATTTTTTTGAAAAAACTCTCAGACATCGCATCAAAGATAACGTTAGCCTTGATCTGACTTCCATACATTTGTTCAATTATTTCCTTAGGCGCCTTTCCTTTTCTGTATCCTTTTACGGTGGATGAAAATTGTTGGCTCGCAACCCTTTTGTCGTATTCTTTTTGCAGTTCTTCTTTAGGAAGCGTGAATTTTAATTTTTTTTCTATCTCGTTTTTTTTACCTAACCCAAACATTACTATTCCTAAATCTTAAAGAGCGCGAAACTTTATCATAAAAACCTAAGTTTCTTCTCAATATAATGGGGTGGATGATGGGGCTCGAACCCACGACAACCGGTACCACAAACCAGCGCTCTACCAACTGAGCTACATCCACCACTCTGGCCTCCCGGGCAGGATTCGAACCTGCGACCCTCTGCTTAGAAGGCAGATGCTCTATCCAGCTGAGCTACCGGGAGATGGTGACTATTCTATCGAAAAGGAATTAATTAGTCTTCTTGCTTAGGTATCGCAAAATTAACGGCAGTATGCATTAGTGTTGCAACTAACTTGTCATTTTCATCAAAAATTCTGGCTTCCATGGTGACTATTTGCCTTCCGATTTTTATGAATTTGACCGTGATTTTTGCTTCTCCTAATGGCAGCGATCTATGAAATAAAACGTGTAAATCAGTTGTTAAAGGAGCAGATGTTCCGTTGTTATCCCCAATGAAAGCCATGGACGATGCTTGATCTAAAGCAGCTGTGATCATTCCACCTTGGACAAAACCTCTTGGGTTCATTGAAGATTCATCAAACTTTACTGAAAAATAATGTTCTTCACCTTTTGAAGACAGATACTTTAAATTTAAAAATTTGTTTATCCCAAAAGGATTTCCCAGCATTTCTTTTAAAAAATCTTTCATATCGTTTTATGGTCGGGGTGGAGGGATTTGAACCCCCGACATCCTGCTCCCAAAGCAGGCGCGCTACCAGGCTGCGCTACACCCCGAAGAAAGGCATTATAATTAATAATAGTTTTTTTGATACTTTTAAAACTTATATGAAATATAAAATCTATATAATGTTTCTATGTCTATGATCTTAGATGGAAAAAAATTAGCTTCTCTCTCAGAAGAAAAATTCAAGATAAGAGTCTCAGAGCTCAAAGAAAAATCTGGCGCAACTCCCATTCTTGCCACCATATTAGTAGGAACTGATCCTGCTTCTGCAACCTACGTGAAAATGAAAGGTAATGCTTGTAAGAGAATTGGAATGGATTCCTTAAAAGTTGAAATGGATGAGTCCACTACCACAGAAGAATTGTTAGAAAAAATAAATGAATTAAATAGAAACGAAAATGTTCACGGAATTCTTCTCCAGCACCCTGTTCCCGCGCAAATTGATGAAAGAGTTTGTTTTGATGCAATTGCAGTAGAAAAAGATGTTGATGGCGTTACATCAGAGAGTTTTGGTTTAATGACAATGGGCTCTGATGCTTATGGCTCATGCACTCCCTATGGAATTATCAGGATTTTGAAACATTACGACATAGATTGTTCGGGCAAAAGTGCTTGCGTGATAGGAAGAAGTCCGATTTTAGGAAAACCTATGTCCATGATGCTATTAAATGAAAATGCAACGGTTTCAATTTGTCACTCAAAAACGATAAATCTTTCAGAGATTGTAAGTGACTCAGATATTGTTGTCGCAGCCTTAGGAAAAAAAGAATTTATAAAGTCTTCTTGGTTAAAAAAAGGATGTGTTCTTATAGATGCAGGATTTCATCCTGGGGGATTCGGTGATGTTGAACAAAATGGATTAAATTCAATCTGCTCAGCTTACACTCCTGTTCCGGGAGGCGTAGGTCCAATGACAATTAACACACTGATCATGCAGACTCTTCAGAGTTGCGAGGCTAAATTTAAATAGCCTTTCCTTTTCCCCAGTATTCATCTTTCAACAACCTTTTGTAAAGTTTCCCTGTCGGATGACGAGGTAGCTCCTCACGAAAATCAATGCTCTTGGGGCATTTGACGTGCGAAATTTTTTCTCGGCAATAAGCCATCAATTCTTGTTCCAGATCATCGCCTGCTAAACTCATATCTTTTGGCTGAACAACGGCCTTCACTTCCTCTCCCATTTCTTCGTTCGGTACTCCAAACACTGCAACATCTGCAACTTTAGGATGCATGATCAAAGTATCTTCTGTTTCTTTGGGATATATATTTACTCCACCGGAAATGATCATGAATGCCTTTCTATCAGTTAAGTAGAGATAACCCTCTTCATCTAAATAACCCACATCTCCAAGAGTTGTATATCCTTGCTTTGATGTCGCTCCTTTAGTTTTTTCCTCATCATTGTGATAGGAAAAACCAGTAGATGTGGGCCCTTCAAAATATATAGTGCCTTCTTCTCCAGTAGGAACTTCATTTTGATCATCATCGAGGATATGCACAGGACCTAACAAAGATTGTCCAACAGTACCTTTATGAGTAAGCCATTGCTCTGAATTACATGCAACAAAGCCATTAAATTCAGTTCCAGCATAATATTCGTGAATGATTGGCCCCCACCAATCAATCATTTTTTCTTTCACTTCAACAGGACAAGGTGCTGCAGCATGAATGGCAATTTTGTGAGAGGAAAGGTCATATTTATTCATGATTTCAGGGTCACTTTTTAGGAATCTAATAAACATAGTTGGAACCCATTGACTGTGCGTGACGTTATATTTTTCAATTGCTTCTAGCGCAGCCTCGGGATCGAATTTTTCTAAAACGATGCTGGTTGCTCCCAAAGCTAAAAATCCGGTATTAAAGCCCATTGGAGCAGAATGGTATAAAGGAGCAGGCGATAGATAAATTGATTCTTCGTCAGCAGAGTACAGGCCTTGTACAACCCTAGTCAAACCGAGATCATCATCGGCAGAATCATAAGGCAAAGGACTCAAGTTTATTTCTCTGCTAACACCCTTAGGCTTTCCTGTAGTTCCAGAAGAATAGAGCATTGCCGCTCCCTGACATTCATCCTCAATCGGTTCTACAGGCATTGATTTTATTGTGTCTTCAAAAGATTTGAAATCACCTGATTCGCCATCAAGCATAAATTTATGCACTCCCTCAAGAGAGCTTGCTAGATCTTTCGCTGAATCCTCTAAAAATTTTGATGTGATAAATACTTTTGCGCCACAATCTTTAACAATATATTCAACTTCGTTTGCCTGAAGTCTCCAACTGATAGCTGTATATTTCAGTCCGCTTCTCCATGCTGCAAAGGCAATAGGGAAAAATAGCTTATGATTCTCCATCATAAAGGCCATACTGTCTCCAGGTTTCAAGCCAAGAGATCGAAATAGTTGAGCACCTTGATTGGATAACTCATTTAATTCTTGGTGCGTGATTACATCTCCACTTCCAGCCATGATAATTGCTGGCTTATCTTTTAGTTTTGGGCCATTTATACCTGGGTGCATAATCTTTTGTATTTTTAAAGTAAAATAACTCCTCCGAAATAAAAATATCACATTATGAAGTTAATAAGAAGATTGCCAGTTATATGCGGATACGGAGGAATTAATTCTGCTGGACGATCTGCATTCGATCTTGCTTATAAGCGATTGGTATTTAATCTTCTTTCTCAAGAAGAAAAAAATGAGGTCATTCTTGATCTCAGCAATATGACTGATGGACTTACTAATGAAGAAAATATACTCGCCAATACATTGGTCAGAAAGATTGATAAAGATAAATATGATCCAGACGGTTTAATGACTGGAAAGATGAATGTAAATGCAGCTGGTCAATTTCCAGCGGGATTTGATCCGGGAAGCTTTTATAAGTCCAGACAACATCCTGTGGGATTAGAAACTACATTATTTGGGGTTTCTGATACTCTCGGTTTTGCGGGCATCAATTGGGATGAAGATATTAAACCAATAGTTGATCCTTCAAGAGTTGGAGTTTTTGCTGGGCCTGCAATAGGTCAGTTAGATTCATTTGGATTGGGAGGCTTAATGCAGTCCAGACTTAAAGGCAAAAGAGCAAGTTCTAAACATTTGTCTATGTCATTGCTTGAAATGTCGGCAGATTTTATCAATGCATATATTTTAGGATCTGTGGGAGTAACAGGTGCAAATGCAGGGGCATGCGCTACTTTTTTATATAACCTCGATTTACTTATAAATGGTATCAAAGAAGATCGTTTAGATATCGGTATTGCTGGATCAGCTGAGGCACCAATAAATCCTGAAGTAACTGATGGTTTTGTTGCTACTACAGGAATTGCTGATGATAAAAAAATTCTAGCAATGCAAGAAAGGAACGGAGATGATTCTGAGATTGACTACTCCAGAGCATGCAGACCGTTTGGAGATAATGCAGGTCTAATTTTAGGTGAGGCAGCTCAATTTGTTCTAGTGGCAAGCTTAGAAAAAGCGTTTGAACTAGGCTTAGAGATATATGCTTTAGCTCCAGGTATAAAAATTAATGCTGACGGAATTAAAAAATCAATTTCTTCGCCAGGTATTGGAAATTACATCACCATGGCTTCTGCAGTTAATGAAACTAAACAGTTTTCTGATGATCTTAATAAGAGTTTCGTCATAGCACACGGAACTGGTACTTTTCAAAACAGAAGCACTGAGTCGCATGTTCTCTCCTCAGTGGCAAGTGGAATGGAGCTAAATGAATGGAAAATAACAGGCCTAAAAGGCGCCTTAGGTCACACAATGGGCCCAGCAGCTGGAGACGAACTAATGACTGCAATTGGTTTTTGGAAGCATGGTTTTATACCAGGTATCAATACAACTAAAAAACTTGCAGAGGATGTATACAAAAATAATTTAAATTTCATATTGGAAGATGCCGAGAAAGATAAAGAATCCATTGATGCCATTTATCTAAATGCAAAAGGTTTTGGAGGGAATAATGCCTCTGCAGGAATAATATCTCCAAAGATTGCAATTGATTTAGCTAAGGAAGAATTCTCTAAGAATGAGCACTTGAAATACCAGCAAAATAAAGAAAAAGTTCTAGAATCATCGCTTAACTATCAAGAGAGTTGTAAAAAAGGAGACTACAGGGTAATTTATAGATTCAATGAGGAAGTCCTTGAAGGATTAGAGGATATTGAAATTTCTGAGGAAGGCATCAAGCTTAAAGGCTTTAAAACTCCCATAAATTTTAACTAATCTTATCTTTAGGAAATAAATTTCTGATCAATGGAATAAGAGGGAGAAGATATATGTACCATTTCGGAAAAATTCTTTGAGCCAAATCATACATATGCGCATCTATACCAACTAAAATCCTCTTATTTTTCTTTCGAATGTTTTTAAGGATTATTTTTGCAGCACTCTTTGCGCTTGTAGGTGCATTTTCCTTGAAAATTTTTCCTGCTTCTTCTGGAGTATTTGCCTCACCAAATAAGGAAGTCCCAGGTTCAAAATTTTTAAACCTTGATGCAGAGAATATATTGGTACCTATGTGACCAGGATGAACAGAGTAAACTTCTACAGACTCATTATTCAATTGCATTTCTAAAGCTAAACTTTCAGTAAAACCTCTAACGCCAAATTTTCCAACATGGTAAATAGACTGTGTAGGCACACTCAAAAGTCCGAATATTGATGATGTATTAACAATTGCAGATTCAGGTCTCTCTTTTAAATGAGGCAGAAAAGCTCTTGTCGAATTAATAACACCGTGCAGGAGAATTCCTAATCCAAAATCCCAATCTTCATCTGTGCTATCTTCAACTTTGGTTGCTACAGATAAACCTGCATTGTTGAAAACAATGTCCACTTGCCCATGATTTTCAATGACTTCATTTGGCAAGTTATCAATTGCCTCTTTGTCGCTAACATCAACTAAATGTGAAGAAACTCCAACGTTATGTTTTTTAAGTAATTCCTTTGTCTCATTTAAAAGGTCTTCTTTCCATTCAACTAGGGCTATGTTGCAACCTTCAGCAGCTAACTGCAAAGCAAGTTCCTGGCCCATTCCAGACCCAGCGCCTGTAATAACAGCAACCTTATCTTTGAAATTCTTCATGATTTATAAACCTTACCAAATTATCTAAAAAAATTCTTTATAGCTTCCAGTGGTAGTCCCTGTATGACAAAAGGATCGCCATTAATAGATTCAAATAATTCTTTTCCATAAGATTCATATTTATAAGATCCACTAGCCATAAGAGGCACATCTTTTTCAACATATGCTTTTATTTCTTCTGAAGTTAAATTCTTCATCTTAAGTACTGCTTTGAAATGATCTTCCAAAATAATTTTATGGTTTTTTACAATTGCCAGTCCATTGATTTGAAAGTGCTTTTTACCCGATAGTTCTCTCAGATTTTCCATTGCCTTCTCTTTATGTAACGGTTTACTAAAGATCTTATTATTTTGGATGCAAATTTGGTCGCTACCGATTATGTATTTGTCAGGGAAAAGTTCACTTACACTAAGCGCCTTTTCTTTTGCAAGTAAAATGGAAAGTTCAATTGGTGAAAGTGATTTATTCTTCTCTTTAAGTTCGAATTCATCAATTTTAGGTTTGCAAGTTTCAAATTTGAAACCTGCTTCAGTAAGAATTTTTTTTCTTATCTCTGATTCTGAGGAAAGAACAAAATCAATTGTCAAAATTTATTGATTGTTTCCTGATTGAATTAAGGACATAAACTCGTTTCTAGTATTTGTATTTTTTTGAAAAACACCAGTCATTTTACTTGTGACAGTGCTAGTTTCGGATTTATGAATTCCTCTGGTGGTCATACATTGATGAGCGGCATCGACAACAACTGCAACACCCTTTGGTTTGAGAACTTTGCTTATAGCGTCTGCAATCTGAGCGGTCATAGTTTCTTGCGTTTGAAGTCTTTTACCAAAAACATCTACGATTCTGGCAAGCTTACTTATGCCAACGACTCGATTATTGGGAATATATCCAATGTGCGCTATACCAAGAATCGGCACCATATGATGTTCGCAATGTGATTCCAATCTTATATTTCTTACAATCACCATTTCGTCGTAACCTTCAACCTCTTCAAAGGTTTTAGATAGTATTTCTTCTGGATCTTCCCCATAGCCAGCAAAGAATTCTTGATAAGCCCTAGCTACTCTATCTGGAGTTTCGATTAAACCTTCTCTTTCCGGGTCGTCACCTGCCCAAGCAATCAATGTCCTGACAGCTTCTTTTGCTTCTTCCATCGTAGGGGCAGAAGGCTTAAATTTAGCTACTTTTTTCATAATTTACTTTCGAAAAGTGGTTACTGTAGATGTAATTTTACAATATAGCAAAGTTAATATGGGTAATAAGGTTATTTCTGGACGATCGAGCCGCCACCTTTTGCAAATTCTTCGGCTTTTTTCTTATCTTTGAGAAGATTCTCTACTTTAACAGGCACTTCAAGACCTTTCAGCATACCGGGTTGCTCATAAACCCTATCTATCCATAATTTTAAATCATCAAGTCCATCGGTTGATACTCCTGACCATCTATGAGTCCTTACCCAACACCAGTTAGCAATATCAGCAATTGAAAAATCCTCCACCAACCATTCCTTGTCCTTCAAACTAGTATTCAAGACTTCAAACAATCTTCTGCTCTCATTTTGATAGCGATCAATGGCAGGTTGAATTTTTTCTGGAAAATATCGAAAAAATACATTTGCCTGACCCATCATAGGTCCAATTCCACCCATTTGAAACATTAACCATTGAATAACTTGAGATCTTTTACTTAGATCTTTAGGAAGAAGTTTTCCAGTCTTTTCTGCCAGATAGATCATGATTGCTCCGGACTCGAAGATTGCTAAGTCATTATTCTCCCTATCAACAATTACCGGGATT
>CACFKX010000004.1:0-78141 GCA_902566955.1 uncultured SAR86 cluster bacterium
TTTACTCGAACCGATCATGAAGTTAGAAGTTGTGACTCCAGAAGAATACATGGGAGATGTCGTTGGAGATTTAAATAGAAGAAGAGGAATTGTCCAAGGTATGAATGATATACCATCTGGTAAGGCTCTAAATGGAGAAGTTCCGCTTGCTGAAATGTTTGGATATGCCACTGATTTAAGATCTGCAACCCAAGGTAGAGCAACGTTTACTATGGAGCCTTTAAAGTATGCTGAAGTCCCCAATAACGTTGCAGAATCCATCATAAATAAAAGCTAATACGCTTGTTGACATCGCATCGATGTCCCAATAGAATTGCCGCTCGTCCGTGAGATGGATGAATCGATTTACGGATAAATCGATTAGTTCTTTAACAGATATTTATTACTTTTGGAGGTTGGTTTGCAAGACCAGAATATTAGAATTCGGCTCAAAGCTTTTGACAATAAATTGATCGATAAATCGGCAAGAGAAATTGTTGATACTGTTAAAAGAACTGGCGCGGTTGTTAAAGGACCAATACCAATGCCTGTCAAAAAAAGTCGCACTACTGTATTAATCTCGCCGCATAAGGATAAAGATGCAAGAGATCAATATGAAATTAGAACCTATAAAAGAGTGATGGATATCATCAAGCCCACTGAAAAAACTGTCGATGCTTTAATGAAGCTTGATCTTTCCGCTGGGGTTGACGTTCAAATCTCACTAGATGAGTTAAGTAAATAAAATGATTGGATTGATAGGCATAAAAGAAGGAATGTCCCGGGTTTTCACAGAAGATGGAAACTCTGTGCCTGTTACCGTGGTAAAAATCGACTCCAATGTTGTGACCCAAATAAAAAAAATTGATTCAGAAGGTTACTCATCAGTACAAATATCTACCGGAACCAAAAAAGAAAAACATCTCACAAAACCCGAAAAAGCCCATCTCAATAAATCAAACACTCCTTCAGCAAAAACAATTAAAGAATTCCGAATCCAAGAATCAGACTCAGAAAATATTGAACTAGGTCAATCACTGGAATTAAACATGTTTGAAGAGGGACAGATTATCGATGTTACCGGAACAACGAAAGGAAAAGGCTTTGCTGGGACGGTCAAACGTTGGAATTTTGCAACACAAGATGCAACACACGGAAATTCTCTAGCGCATAGGAAACCTGGATCTATTGGCCAGTGTCAAACTCCTGGAAGAGTTTGGAAAGGAAAAAAGATGGCAGGCCATCTAGGAAACACCCGCCAAACAACACAGAATTTAAAAATACAAAAAATAGATGCAGAAAATAATCTTATTTTAGTTAAAGGTGCTTTACCTGGATCTAAAGGTTCACCCGTCATCATAAAGCCAGCAACTAAAAACTAATAACCATGCAGCTAACCTATTACAAAGAAAAAAAATCAGCAGATTTGCCTGAGACTATATTTGAACAAGATTTTAATGAGGATCTTGTTCATCAACTAGTTAACACTGTAATTTCAAATAATCATAGCGGCACTAAAGCTCAAAAAAATAGATCTGATGTCAGCGGTGGCGGGAAAAAACCTTGGAGACAAAAAGGAACCGGCAGAGCAAGAGCCGGAACAACTCGTGGACCAATTTGGAGATCGGGCGGTGTTACATTTGCCGCTAGACCTCAACTCACAAAGAAAAAAATAAATAAAAAGATGTTCAAAAATGGGATTAAATTAATCCTATCCAAATTAGCCAAAGAGGAAAGAATAATCATGGTAAAAGATTTTTCTCTAGATGAACCAAAAACAAAAAAATTATTAGAATTAATCTCTCCATTTGAGACTTCTTCTATAACGATAATTTTAGATGAGATTTCTGAAAATCTTAATTTAGCGTCTAGGAATTTAAAAAATATTGATATCACCACGGCTGATCAAATTAATCCAGTAGATTTAATTTCACATGAAAAAATCCTACTCACAGATAAATCTTTAGAAAAAATTATAGGGGCATATTCATGAGTCAATTGCACCCATTAAAAGTATTAAATTCATCTCATCTTTCTGAAAAAGCTTCTTTGGCTATTCAAAATGCAAATAGTTACGTTTTTAAAGTTTCTTCTTCTGCTAACAAGCTTCAAGTAAAAAAAGCAATAGAATCTTTATATAAAGTCGAAGTTGAAAAAGTAAATATTGTGAATGTCAAAGGCAAAACAAAAAGAACACTCAAGAATAAAATTAGAAAAAAAAGTGATTGGAAGAAAGCTTATGTTTTTCTTAAGGAAGGCAATCAAATAGATTTATCAATTGAATAAAAATGACTGTAGTTAGAGCAAAACCAACATCTGCGGGAAGAAGATTTAGAAGCTTCCAAGTAGATCAGAGCATTCATAAAGGTAAACCTCATGCTCCTTTATTGGCTACAAAAAGTAGAAATGGCGGAAGAAACAATAGGGGAAGAATAACTGTAAGACACCAAGGTGGCGGACATAAACAACATTATAGAATCATTGACTTTAAACGAATAAAAGACGGGATACCCGCTACTGTAGAAAGAATTGAATACGATCCTAATAGATCAGCTCACATAGCTTTATTGTTATATTCAGATGGTGAACGTAGATACATTATTGCTCCCTCCGGCCTAAATCAAGGAGATACGGTCCAATCTGGTAACGATGCTCCAATCAAAGTAGGAAATGCTCTTGATCTAAATTTTATCCCTGTAGGTTCTACTATTCATTGCGTGGAGCTAAAACCGAAAAAAGGTGCTCAAATAGCAAGAAGTGCTGGATCTTATGTTCAATTTGTTGCAAAAGAAGGAAATACAGCGACCCTAAGAATGAAAAGCGGAGAGGTAAGAAGAGTGCCTGTCGAATGTAGGGCTGTTCTTGGAACAGTGTCCAATTCTGAGCATTCTTTAAAATCTATTGGTAAAGCAGGAGCAAAAAGATGGTTAGGAGTCAGGCCCACCGTTAGAGGTGTTGCAATGAACCCTATAGATCATCCGCATGGTGGAGGAGAAGGAAGAACTTCTGGAGGTAGGCATCCAGTATCACCTTGGGGAGTTCCTACTAAAGGCTACAGAACAAGAAGCAATAAGAGAACAGATAAACAAATCATTAGAAGAAGGAAGAAATAGACATGCCACGCTCAATAAAAAAAGGTCCGTTTATCGATCATCATTTGATGGATAAAGTCTCAAAAGCTGTTGAGTCCAAAGACAAGAGACCCATCAAGACATGGTCCAGAAGGTCACTGATCTCTCCAGAAATGGTCGGTTTAACAATCTCCATCCATAATGGCAGGCAACACGTGCCAATATTCATTCAAGAGGACATGGTTGGACATAAGTTAGGTGAATTTGTTCCTACTAGAACTTTTAAACAACACTCAGGCGACAGGAAAGCTTAATGACAGAAGTATCAGCAAAATTATCTAGATTTAAGTCTTCAGCTTCAAAGATAAGACTATTGGCAGATCAAATTCGTGGCAAAAAAGTTGATGAGGCATTGGATATTCTTACTTTTAGTCCTAAGTCTGGTTCTAGAAATTTAAAAAAACTTTTGGACTCAGCTATTTCTTCTGCAGAAAATAATTATGGTTTAGATATAGATACTTTGTTTGTTAGCCACATTTCTGTTGATGAAGCCTTAATCATGAAAAGAATAAGGGCTAGAGCTCGAGGAAGGGCAGATCGTATCGAAAAAAAGACATGCCATATAAACCTAAAACTAAGTAATTAAGGAGAATAAGTGGGACAAAAAGTTAATCCAATTGGAATCAGACTAGGCATCTCCAGAGATCATAACTCTGTATGGTTTGCTGAAAAAGATAAATATAGAGAGATCCTTTTTAATGATTTTCAAGTTAGAGAGTTTCTAAAAAAAGAACTTGATAATGCATTTGTTAGCAAAATTCACATAGAAAGGCCTGCTCAAAGCGCAAAGGTCACAATCCATACTGCAAGACCTGGAATGATTATTGGTAAACGAGGCGAAGATATCGATCGATTAAGAGAGAAGCTAACGCAAATAATGAATGTACCGGTTAGTCTGAATATTCAAGAAATAAGAAAACCTGATCTTGATGCTCAGCTAGTTGCTGCAAACATAGCACTTCAACTTGAAAAAAGGGCTATGTTTCGAAGGGTTATGAAAAGAGCAGCTCAAAACACTATGAGACAGGGAGCGCTTGGCGTGAAAATAAAAGTTTCAGGTAGATTAGGTGGGGCCGAGATTGCAAGATCTGAGTGGCATAAAGAAGGGAGAGTGCCTCTTCATACATTAAGAGCAGATGTTGATTATGGCTTGGCAGAAGCAAAAACTACTTACGGGATTATTGGTGTCAAGGTATGGATATTCAGGGGCGAATTAATAGATAAAAAAGTTAAAGAAAAAGACAAGGATAGCTAATGTTTCAACCAAAAAGGACCAAATATAGAAAGCAAATGAAAGGTCGCAATCGAGGCCTTGCACAGAGATCTAATTCATTAGATTTCGGTACATTTGGCTTGAAAGCTACATCAAGAGGTCAAATTACGTCCCGTCAAATTGAGGCTGCAAGAAGAGCCATGACTAGGCACGTAAAACGTGGAGCAAAAATCTGGATTAGAATTTTTCCTGATAAACCAATTACCAAAAAACCCCTTGAAGTTAGGCAAGGAAAAGGAAAAGGAAACGTAGAATATTGGGTTTCACCAATAAAACCTGGAAAAATTCTTTATGAAATGGAAGGTGTTGACGAAGCTTTGGCTAGGGAGGCATTTTCTCTAGCAGCTGCAAAACTTCCTGTTTCAACTCAATTTATCTCTAGGAAGGTTATCTAATGGCTAAAAATCCATCTCACGTTGATTTAATGAAGGATCTAGAGAAAACAAGATCTGAATTATTAGATCTTAAACTTAAAAGTTCATCTGCTTCTCTTCAGCAGACGCACCTTTTAAAAGAGAAAAAAAAGGCTGTTGCAAGAATTTTGACTTCGCTTAAACAACTTAAACAACAAGAGGATGCAAATGTCTGATAAAGCAATAAGAACAATGACAGGTATGGTTGTAAGTTGTAACTCTGACAAAACTGCAGTAGCAAAAATAGACAGAAAAGTTAAACACCCTAAATTAGGAAAAATAATTAGAAGATCCTCGAAGATCAGCTTTCATGATGAGGCAAATGTTTGTTCTCTTGGGGACAAAGTAACTATCAAAGAATGTCGACCAATTTCAAAAACAAAATCGTGGACTTTGGTAGAAATACTCAAAGAGGGTAAGTCATGATTCAAACAGAAACTATTTTAGAAGTTGCTGATAATAGTGGCGCCAGAAAAGTGATGTGTATCAAAGTTCTTGGTGGATCTAAAAGACGTTACGCAAGAGTTGGCGACGTTATTAAAGTGGCAATTAAAGAAGCCATCCCTACAGGTAGGGTCAAGAAAGGTCAAGTTGCAGATGCAGTTGTAGTCAGAACTAAAAAAGACATTCGCAGAGAAGATGGATCAATCGTTAGATTTGATGACAATGCAGCTGTGCTTATAAATAACCAACAACAACCAATTGGAACTAGGATTTTTGGTCCTGTTTCCAGAGAATTGAGATCAAATAACTTTATGAAAATAATTTCTTTAGCACCAGAGGTAATCTAATGAATAAATTAAGAACTGGTGATGAAGTGATTGTAATTTCTGGAAAAGATAAAGGAAAAACTGGAACTCTAACTAAAATTAGAGGTGATAGATGTTTAGTGTCTGGAATAAAACTTGTAAAAAAACATGTGAAACCAAACCCTCAAATCAATGAACCCGGAGGGATTATTGAAAAGGAGTCCTTTATCAACATATCCAATATTGCTTTTTACAATAGTAGTACAAAAAAGAGAGATAAATTACAAATTAATTCAGATGAGAAAAAAGGAAAGATTAGAGTTTCAAAATCAACAAATAAGGAAGTTAAATAGGAATGTCTATTACTAAAACAAATTATCAGGATAACGTCGTCAGTTTACTTAAAGATGAGTTGGGCGCAAAAAGCTCCATGGCTGTTCCCAAAATTATTAAGGTCACAGTTAATATGGGGTTAGGACCAGATGCGCTGAATAATCGAAAATCAGTTGATGATGCAATTGCAGATCTTGAATTAATAGCAGGCCAAAAACCAATAAAGACTTTTGCAAGGAAGTCGGTAGCGAGTTTTAAAATAAGGGAGGGATTTCCAATTGGGTGCAAAGTTACTTTAAGAGGTAACAGAATGTATGAATTTTTAGACAGGTTGTTGTCTATAGCAATTCCAAGGGAAAGAGATTTTAGAGGATTAAATCCAAAATCTTTCGACGGTCAAGGTAATTACTCATTGGGAATAAAAGAACACATTATCTTCCCTGAAATTGATTACGACAAAGTAGAGAAAATACGCGGTATGGATATTTGTATTACAACCTCCGCCAATAATGATAAAGAAGGTTTTGCCCTATTATCAAAATTAAACTTCCCATTTAAAAGTTAAAGGTAAAAATTATGGCTAAAGTTTCAATGATTGCTAGAGAGAACAAAAGAATCAAGATGGTTCAAAAGTATGCAAAAAGGAGAGAGGAGCTTAAAAAAGTTATCTCAGACATGAATCTATCTGATGAAGAAAGATTTGAGGCAAGATTAAAACTTCAAAAACTTCCAAGAGATGCAAGTCCTGTTCGTCTCCAAAGAAGATGTCAAATAACTGGAAGACCTCACGCTGTTTACAGAAGGTTTGGCCTTTCAAGAAATAAATTAAGAGAATTGGCTATGAATGGAGATGTTCCAGGATTAGTTAAATCAAGTTGGTAGAGGTTATCAATGAGTATGCAAGATCCAATTTCTGACATGATTTCTAGAGTGATGAATGCTCAAGCTAGAGGGCATGCAACGGTAAGCTTTTCATCTTCCAAAATTAAAATCGCCATTTGCTCAGTATTAGAGAAAGAAGGATTCATATCATCTTTTAAGATTGAGGGCGAGGAGGGCAAAAAAACTATTCTAGTTTCCCTCAAATACCATCAAGAATCGCCAGTTATCAAAGAATTGAAAAGGATAAGCAAACCTGGATTAAGAAAATACTTTTCATCAAAAGAAATTCCTTCAGTCAGAAATGGTTTAGGTGTTGGAATTATTACAACAAGTAAAGGAGTTTTGACAGACAAAGAAGCAAGAGAACATGGGGTGGGCGGAGAATTAATCTGCACTGTATTTTAATTATGGCTAGAAACACTGAGAGACCAATTCCAATTCAAGAAGGTATAGAAATATCCCTTGCTGAAAACTTACTTAAAGTTTCGGGTAAGAATGGAGACTTGTCTATGTCTATTCATCCTTCAGTAATGGCTACCACTCCCGAGAAAGAACTACTGTTTTCTCCTAAAGAAGAAACAAAAGAATCTATCGCAATGGTTGGGACAATGAGGGCTTTAGCAATAAATATGATTAAAGGAGTTTCAGACGGTTTCGAAAAAAAATTAGAAATTAATGGTGTTGGTTACAGAGCAAAGCTTTCTGGAGATAAATTGGAACTCTCACTAGGATTCTCTCATCCAGTAATTTACCAACTACCTGAGGGGGTAAACGCCGACGTGCCATCTCAAACTGAAGTTATTTTAAAGTCAGCTAATAAGCAACTTTTAGGAGAAACTGCTGCAAAAATTAGATCATTTAGACCTCCAGAACCTTATAAAGGAAAAGGTGTTAAATATGCCGAAGAAAGAATCAAACGTAAAGAATCTAAGAAGGCTTAAGCATGAGTGATAAATTTAGCGCAAGACAAAGAAGATCTAGAAAACTTAGATCTAAGACCAAAGAAATGAGTAATCATAGGTTATCTATTTTTAGATCCAACAATCAGATTTATGCACAAGTTTTTTCTCCTGATGGAAAAGAAGTACTTGCGCATGCTTCTTCTGCAGATAAAGAGGCAAAACTTGATAAAGGTGGAAATCAAGAAGCTGCAAAAAAAGTTGGAGAATTGGTTGCTAAAAGAGCTATCGAGAAAGGCATTAAAAAGGTTACGTTTGATAGATCGGGATATAAATATCATGGTCGTGTAAAGAGTCTTGCTGAATCTGCACGTGAAGCAGGCTTAGAATTTTGAGGAATTATGGAAGAAAATATAGATCAGTTTAGTAACGAAGCTCTAGAAGAAAAACTTGTAGGAGTTAATAGAGTAGCAAAAGTTGTAAAAGGTGGAAGAATCTTTGGATTCACAGCTCTTACCGTCGTGGGAGATGGAGCTGGCAAGGTTGGTTTCGGAAGAGGAAAAGCCAGAGAAGTTCCTATGGCTATTCAAAAAGCATTAGAAAATGCTAGAAAAAATATGATCAAGATTGAACTTAAAGGATCTACTCTTCATTACCCAGTTAAATCAACTCATGGAAGTTCCACTGTTTATATGCAACCGGCTTCTCCAGGTACTGGAGTCATTGCAGGTGGTGCGATGCGAGCCGTCCTTGAGTTAGCTGGCATTAAAGATGTTTTAGCCAAAACATATGGTTCAACCAATCCTATTAATGTTGTTAGAGCGACTGTGAAGGGATTAGCAAGCGTTGAATCACCGGAACAGGTTGCAGAAAGGAGATCTTAAGAGGAAAAAATGTCTGACGAAATGATTAGAGTTAAATTAAAGAGGGGTTTAGCAGGCTCGATGAAAAATCAGAGACTCTCCGTAAGAGGATTGGGATTAAAAAAAATTAATCAAGTAGTTGAGGTTCAAAACACGCCTGAAAATCTAGGCATGATCAAGAAAGCTCATCATCTACTGGAGGTCTTAGATTAAATGCTAAAACTTAATAACCTTCAAAGAACAAACAAAAATAAAGTCTCTAAGCGTATTGGTAGAGGAACAGGATCTGGCTCAGGAAAAACATCTGGAAGAGGTCATAAAGGTCAAAAGGCAAGATCTGGAGCTTCAATAAGGCCTGGATTTGAGGGAGGTCAAATGCCTATCCAACAAAGACTTCCAAAGTTTGGATTCACTTCTAGACAAAAACCATACAGTACACATATAAAACTCAGAGATATAGAAAAGCTTGCTGAAGATCACATTACTTTAGAGGTTTTGAAGAAAAATAAAATCATTTCAAACAAGATAAAAAAAGTGAAGATCGTTAACGGTGGCGAATTGACAAAAACGGTGAAAATTGAGGGTTTATCTGTTTCTAAATCTGTTGAGGAATTAATTAATAAACTAGGCGGAGAAATTATAAGTGGCTAGAAACCCAGCCAAATCATCTGGATTGTCTGAACTTTGGGCAAGGCTTAGATTTGTTCTTTACGCAATAATTATTTATAGGATTGGAACTCATATTCCTGTTCCAGGCATTGATCCTATGAAACTTTCTTCTTTATTTGATCAAAATCAAGGAACTCTTCTAGGCTTATTCAATATGTTCTCTGGAGGTGCGCTAGAAAGGATGAGCATCATGGCTTTAAATGTTGTTCCTTACATCACTGCTGCTATTGTGATGAATCTATTGGAGGCAACAACTCCAAGCCTTAAAAAAATGTTTAGACAGGAAGGAGAAGTTGGGAGAAGAAAAAGGACCAACTATGTTCGTCTAGGTACTTTAGGTCTTGCAATTATTCAATCGAGTGGTTTTGCGATAGCATTATCGAGCCAAGGGCTAGCTAGTACTCCTGGAAATATGTTCATTGTTACTGCAGTTATTTCTTTTGTTACTGGAACAATGTTTTTGGTATGGCTCGGGGAACAGGTCAATGAGAGAGGCATCGGAAATGGAATATCTCTTATCATTTTTGCCAGTATTGTTTCTGGATTGCCGAGAGCAATAGGCCAGTCATTTGAGGGAGCAAGACAAGGAGAAATCAACTTAATTGTACTTTTATCTGTTGCTCTTCTTGCAATATTGGCTATTGCTTTTATTGTTTGGGTAGAAAGGGCGCAAAGAAGAGTTTCGGTTAATTATGCTAAGAGACAAATCGGCAACCAGATGGCTATGGGCCAAACTTCTCATGTTCCATTGAAAGTAAATATGTCAGGAGTAATTCCTGCAATCTTTGCTTCATCGATAGTTCTTTTTCCAGCCTCAATAAGTACTTGGTTTGGACAATCTGAAGGTTTTGAGTGGTTGCAAGAAATATCATTGGCTTTAAGCCCTGGGCAACCCTTATATGTAATAGTTTTTGCAGTTTTGATAGCTTATTTTTGTTTCTTTTACACCGCTATTCAATTTCCGGCAAAAGATATTTCAGATAATCTTAAAAGATCTGGAGGATTCTTGCCTGGAATAAGACCTGGCGATCAAACAGAAGGCTACATTGATAGTGTAATGTCTAGATTAACAGTGTGGGGATCAATATACATGATTGCAGTATGTCTACTTCCTCAATTCTTGATTGTTTCTGCAAATGTACCTTTTTATCTCGGGGGAACATCACTTTTAATTGCTGTGGTAGTAGTCATGGACTTCATGGCTCAGGTACAATCGCACCTTTTATCTAGTCAATATGAGTCTTTAATGAAAAAAGCTAATTTAAAAAACTATAGAAGGTAATTATGAAAGTAAGAGCTTCAGTAAAAAAAATGTGTAAGGATTGCAAGATAATCAAAAGACACGGGACCGTTTTTGTCATTTGTATTGAACCAAAACATAAACAGAGGCAGGGGTAGTAAATATGGCTAGGGTAGCAGGTGTAAATATTCCAGATAAAAAACAAGCTTGGGTTTCTTTAACTCATATTTTTGGTATCGGCAGAACGAGAGCATTGACTATTTGTGATCAATTGGGCATTGAAAAAACTTCTTTGATCGGAAGTTTAAGCGAAGAAGATTTAGAAAAACTTAGAAAAGCTGTAAATGAATTTCTTGTAGAAGGAGATTTAAGAAGAGAAATAAGCACCAATATTAAAAGACTTATGGATTTAGGAACTTTGAGAGGAATGAGACATAGGAAACATTTACCTGTCAGAGGACAGAGAACAAAAACTAATGCTAGGACCAGAAAAGGGCCTAGAAAACCTATTAGAAGTTAAATATGGCAAAACAAGGGACAAAATCTAAAAAAAATAGCCGAACATACAATGATGCCGTTGCGCATATATACGCTACATTTAATAACACCATCATTAATATTACCGACAAACAGGGAAATACATTAACTTGGGCAAGTGCTGGTGGATCAGGTTTTAAAGGATCAAGAAAAAGTACACCTTTTGCCGCTCAGGTAGCAGCTTCCAAAGCTGGAGATGCTGCTAAAAACTTTGGAATAAATAATTTGGAAATTGAAGTTTCCGGACCTGGAGCAGGTCGAGAATCTGCAGTCAGAGCTTTAAATGGTTGCGGTTTTAAGATTACAAAAATTTCGGATGTAACTCCTATTCCTCACAATGGGTGTCGTCCTCCAAAAAAGAGAAGGGTGTAAAGTGGCAAGATATAGAGGACCAAGAAATAAATTATCACGCAGAGAAGGGACCGATCTGCTTTTAACAAGTGGGTATAGGTCATACGAATCCAAAATAAGATCTGAAAATCCTCCCGGACATCATGGGGCAAAAAGAATCAGAACTTCAGACTATGGTTTGCAATTGAGAGAAAAACAAAAAGTAAAAAGAATGTATGGAGTTCTAGAAAGACAATTTAGAAATTATTACAAGGCAGCAGCTAGTAGCAGAGGTGAGACAGGAACAAATCTCTTGCAATTTTTAGAGGCTAGATTAGATAACGTGGTCTATAGAATGGGATTTGCTGCTACTCGTGCCGAAGCGAGGCAATTAGTTAATCATAAGTCAGTTTTGGTTAATGGAAAAAAAGTAAACATTCCTTCTTATCAGGTAACAGAAGGAGACGAGATAAGTATTTCTGAGAAATCAAGAAATCAAAAAAGAATTTCTCAATCTTTTGAGATTTTTAAAACAAGGGAGCCTTGTGAGTGGATTGAAGTTAACCACGATAACTTTTCAGGCATTTACAAAAATACTCCTGACAGAGATTCGCTTAGTAGTGAAATTAATGAAAGTTTTATTGTTGAGCTTTATTCAAGATAATTTTAAAGAGGATATTCTATGACAGATAATTTCGATATGATCAAAGACTTCTTAACTCCCAAAGAAATTTTGGTAGAAGAAGTTGATTCAAACAATTCAAAAATAGTGTTAGAACCTCTTGAAAGAGGCTTTGGACATACCTTGGGAAATGCTCTTAGAAGGATAATTTTATCTTCAATCCCCGGCGCGGCGGTTTCTGAAGCAAAAATAAATGGGGTTCTTCATGAGTTTGGCTCTATTGATGGAGTTAAAGAGGATGTCATTAATATTCTTTTAAATCTAAAAGGTCTTTCCGTAAGACTTTCAGATCAAGAGGAAGTCGAAATATCAGTGAATAAATCAGGATCAGGAGATATCAAAGGTAGTGATTTTGAACTTCCTGCTGGAGTTGAGATTGTCAATCCTGATCACGTAGTTGCTACTCTCGCTGACAAAGGCTCCCTTGAGATGACAGCAAAAGTTACAAAGGGTAGAGGTTATGTTCCTGTAGACATCATCGCTTTGGCCGAGAGCGAAGATACTGAGGTCGGCTCACTAAAGATTGATGCATCATACAGTCCAATTAAAAAAGTTTCTTATTCAGTTGAAAATGCAAGGGTAGAAAATAGAACTGACCTAGACAAGCTTATTCTTGAGGTTGAAACCAATGGAACAATCGATCCTGAAGAGATTGTGAGGTTAGCAGCGACTATTTTACAAAGACAATTAATGGCTTTTGCCGAATTAGGTTTTGAAACCGAAGAACCAGAGGAAGATGAAACTCCTCCAGTTGATCCAATTATGTTGAGGCCTGTAGATGAACTCGAATTAACAGTGAGATCAGCCAATTGCTTAAAAGTAGAGAAGATTCATTATATTGGTGACTTAGTAACCCGAAAGGAATCTGATCTTTTAAGAACTCCTAATCTAGGCAGAAAGTCACTTAATGAAATCAAAGAAGTTCTAGCAGCTAGAGGATTATCTTTAGGTTTAGAACTCGAGAATTGGCCCCCGTCAAATGTTGAAGGTTAATAGATGAGACACCAAAAAACAGGAAGAAAATTTGGTCGCACAAGCGATCAGAGAAAAGCTATGTTTAAAAACATGGTTATTTCTTTGATTGAGACTGAATCTATAAAAACCACTGTTCCAAAGGCAAAAGAACTTAGAGGTGTCTTTGAGCCATTAGTTACATTGGCTAAAGTAGATTCTGTTGCCAACAGAAGAAGAGCCTTTTCAAAACTGAGAAATGATTCTGCGGTTGGTAAACTTTTTTCAGACCTAGGACCTAGATTTAAAGATAGACCTGGCGGATATCTCAGAATTATTAAGATGGGACCAAGACCTGGTGACGCAGCCCCAATGGCTTTTGTTGAGCTTACCGATAAGTCTGAGGATTCTTCTGAAGAGATATCTCAGGAAGATTAATTCAACATTTCCTTCAGAAATCGCCCAGTATGAGATTTTTTAATTTTTGAAATTTCTTCTGGAGTTCCTTCTCCAATAATTTCTCCGCCACCCGATCCGCCTTCTGGGCCAAGATCTATTATCCAATCAGAATTAACAATCACATCTAAGTTATGTTCGATAATGACAACAGTATTGCCTTGTTCATTCAATTTATTGATCACTTTTAATAGTAGGTTTACATCATGGAAATGAAGACCAGTTGTTGGTTCGTCTAATAGATAAAGAGTATCCCCGGTGGCTACCTTGCCAAGCTCTTTAGCAAGTTTTACTCTTTGGGCTTCTCCTCCAGATAACGTTGTAGCGGGCTGGCCAATTTTTATATAACTCAATCCCACATCATAAAGAGTTTGTAATTTTCTTTTGATGGGTGGAATCGAATCAAAAAATTTCAAGGATTCTTCAACGTTCATATCAAGAACCTCGAAGATGTTTTTCCCCTTGAATTTCACCTCAAGCGTTTCTTTGTTATATCTTTTTCCATCACAAACATCACATTTAACATAGACGTCAGGCAGAAAATGCATTTCTACCTTAATTAAACCATCTCCTTGACAAGTTTCACATCTGCCACCTTTAACATTGAAGCTGAACCTTCCTGGCTTATAGCCTCGAGCTCTTGCCTCTTCCGTTTCTGAAAACAGCTCTCTGATAGGCGTGAATATTCCTGTGTAAGTAACAGGATTTGATCTTGGAGTCCTTCCTATTGGGGACTGACTAATCTCAATAATTTTATCTAATTTTTTTTCACCTGAAATATTTTCAAATTCTTGACAGTCATAGTTAGATTTATGAATCTTATTTGCCAAAGCAGGATATAAAGTTTGATTAATCAGAGTAGATTTTCCAGAACCCGAAACTCCAGTAATGCTGATAATTTTTCCCAAAGGTAAATTTAAATCAACATTCTTGAGATTGTTCCCATTACAACCCTTAATACAAAGAAAACCTTTTTCAGATTTCTCAAATTTATCAATCTTAATATCTTTTTTCCCGGATAAATATTGTCCGGTTAAGGAACTTTCTTTCTTAAGGATTTCTTTATAATTGCCTGCAAAACTGACAAACCCTCCATGAATACCTGCCCCTGGACCGATATCAATAATATGATCAGCACATTCTATTGTTTCTTTATCATGCTCAACGACGATAACCGTATTTCCTAAATCTTTTAATCTAAACAAAGTAGATAAAAGTCTCTTATTATCTCTTTGGTGTAGGCCAATTGATGGTTCATCAAGAATGTATGTAACTCCAACGAGCCCAGCACCTATTTGACTGGCAAGTCTTATTCTTTGTGCTTCGCCTCCACTCAAAGTTTCGGCGCTTCTTGATAATGTTAGATAATTAAGCCCGACATCAGATAAAAATTTTAATCTTTCTTTCAGCTCTTTTACTACCTTCTCTGCAATTGCTCCCTTTTTGCCCTTTAAATTCAAGTTATTAAAAAAATCAAGGCAATCATCAATGGTCATGTTTGTTATATCCCAAAGCTCTTTATCATCTATCTTCACAGATCTTGCCTCTTTATTTAATCTCGAGCCTTCACATGACATACAAACAGTATTGGTCATATATTTGGATAAATACTCTCTAGAAAAAGCTGATTCACTCTCTCTAAATCTTCTATCAATATTATTAAGCACACCTTCGAAAGGTTTAAATGATTCTCTGAGATTCCCTCTTTTAGAAACATAACTAAAATCTATAATTTCCCCTGAACTACCATTCAGTATTTTTTCTTTTATATTTTCAGATAAATCCTCGAAGGGTTCGTCCAAGGAAATGCCATAGTGTTTTGCTACCCTGTTGAGAAGATAGTGATGATACATCTGACTTGAATCCCATCCCTCAATTGCCCCTTGATTCAAGCTTAATTCAGGTCTCACAATAACTTTTCTTCTATCAACTTGGGACTTCTGACCTAATCCATCGCAATCATCGCAAGCTCCAGAAGGGCTATTGAAAGAAAATAGTCTAGGTTCTAATGAAGCAATACTGAAACCACACTCGGTGCAGGCCATTTTTGTTGAAAATGTTATGTCTTTTTTAGATTCATCAAGGAAAGAGATAGTTACTATTCCATCTGACTCTCTCAACGCAGTTTCTATTGATTCAGATATTCTTGATTTATTTTTCTTCGAAATAGATAGCCTATCAATGACAATATCAATATCATGTTTTTTATTTTTATTAAGTTGAGGGAGATTATCCAGATCAATGATTTCTCCATTAATTTTTGCCCTAATAAATCCTCTCACCTTAAGGTCGTTAAGTAGGATTAAGTGCTCACCTTTTTGTTGGCTTACTATAGGGCATAAGATAATAGCTCTCTCATTTTCCTCATCTTTAAAAAGTTTATCGACTATCTGATCGATGCTTTGAGATTCAAGGGAGATTCCATGATCTGGACAAAAAGGCGTGCCGACCCTTGCATAAAGCAGCCTCAAATAGTCATATATTTCAGTAACAGTCCCAACTGTAGACCTTGGATTATGAGATGTGGATTTTTGCTCTATTGAAATAGCGGGGGACAAACCATTTATATGATCAACATCGGGCTTATCCATAACTGACAAAAATTGTCTTGCATAAGAAGACAATGATTCAACATATCTTCTTTGACCTTCAGCATATAAAGTATCAAATGCTAAAGAAGACTTTCCTGATCCAGAAAGTCCTGTAATGACGGTAAGTTTATCTCGAGGAATTATTACATCGATGTTTTTAAGATTGTGCTGTTTAGCACCTTTGACTTCGATATTTTTCATTTATTTATAAATAGTCTTTCAGATGGATTATAATGAATTTACATTAAAAATAAGGTGCATTATGGCTCGAAGCGGAATAAATAAGGTTATATTAGTTGGTAATCTCGGGAAAGATCCTGACATGAGGTATACGGCGGGAGGAGATGCAGTTGCAAATTTGAGTATCGCTACATCTGAAAGCTGGAATGATAATCAAACTGGAGAAAAAAAGGAAAAAACTGAGTGGCATAGAGTTGTTTTTTTTAGAAGAATTGCAGAAGTTTGTGGGGAGTATTTAAAAAAAGGTTCTTCTGTCTATATTGAGGGATCATTAAGAACAAGAGATTGGGAAGACGATCAAGGAAATAAGAGATATACAACAGAGATTATTGGGAGAGAAATGCAAATGTTAGGAGGACGAAGATCTGAAGATAATATGGATCAGAGCCCTCAGATGAATAGCTCTAGTCCTCAACCTGAGGAGGGGCTCATAGACGATGAAATTCCTTTTTAGGATTTTAACTTTTCAAAAACTAAACTAACGTTAGTTCCCCCAAAGCCAAAGCTATTATTCATTACAGCATCCAAGTCCTGATCTCTGACTTCTGAAACTAAGTCTAAACCTTCACCTTCATCAATCGAGCTAGAAAGATTAAGGGTTTTTGATATAAAACTGTTTTTTAGCATTAATAGTGAAAAAATACTTTCTAAAGCCCCAGCGGCACCGAGGGTATGTCCAGTTTGAGATTTTGTTGAGCTTATGGGAGGAATTTTATCTATGAAAACCTTTTTTATAGATTCTAACTCGACAGGATCTCCAGCAGGTGTTGAAGTTCCGTGAGCATTAATATAATCAATATTATCTTTTCCATGCATTTCAACAGCCTTTAGCATGCAATTAGTTGCTCCTTCTCCGGATGGATGGACCATGTCATCTCCATCAGAAGTTGCTCCATATCCAGTAATTTCAGCATAAATATCAGCGTTTCTTTCTAAAGCATGATCTAATTCTTCAACGACGAGCATGCCCGCTCCTCCGGCTATAACAAAACCATCTCTGTCTTTATCAAAAGGCCTTGATGCTTTCTCAGGACTCTCATTATATGAAGAAGACAGCGCTCCCATGGCATCAAACATACTAGACATTGTCCAATGCTCATCTTCAGCGCCACCAGCTAATATTATTTTTTGTTTTCCCAATTGAATTTGTTCCAGAGCTGATCCAATACAATGTGCGCTTGTTGAGCATGCAGAGGAAATAGAGAAATTCACCCCTTTGATGCCAAAAAAAGTTGCAAGAGCTGCTGACACGGTGTTTCCCATTGTTTGAGTAACTCTATAAGGTCCTATTCTTTTAACTCCTTTGCTTTTAACTATATCTGCTGCTTCAACCTGGCTTCTAGAAGATGCTCCACCGGAACCTGCAATGACCCCAACGTCCAGTGAAGAAAACCTTGATAGATCCAAGCCTGAGTCTTTTATAGCCTCTGCAGCACTTAAATAGGCATAGCTTGCTGCTTCTCCCATAAATCTCAAATGTTTTCTATCAATGAGATCCTTTAGATTTAAATTAATGGAGCCAGAAATATGACTTCGCATACCCAGTTCTTTGTATGATTCATTGAAACGTATCCCTGATGTACCCGATTTAAGAGATTTCGTTATTTCAGAAATATTGTTACCTATGCAAGATATGGCACCAATTCCTGTTATTACTGCTCTTTTTAAAGTACTCATCAAAAATTACCAGGGTTCTCAAAAAGCCCAACTTTTAAGTTCTTCGCTGAATAAATTTCCTTCCCATCAACGTACATTAATCCGTCCGCAACTCCAAGAACAGTTTTTGTTGATAGCATTCTTTTTACATGAATCTCATATTTAACCGTTTTAGCATGAGGAAGCACTTGACCATAAAATTTTACCTGCCCGGCACCAAGAGCTCTTCCTATTCCATGATTCCCAGACCAAAGTAAATAAAACCCTAAAATTTGCCACATTGCGTCCAAACCTAAGCATCCGGGCATAACTGGATCATCTTTAAAATGACAATCAAAAAACCAAAGATTCTCATTGATATCAAGTTCTGCCTCTATTAGTCCATTTGAGTAATTACCCTGATCTTCTGATATTGAAGTAATTCTATCTAACATCAGCATATTGCTACTTGGAAGCTTTCCATCATTTTCATGAAATAGCTTTCCGTTCGAGCAAAGTTGAAGTTCTTCTTTCGTGAAAGAATTCTTTTCTGTAAATTTCATCAATCTCTCAAGTACAAATTATCATAGTTGATTTATTGAATCTATTGCGACAAAGAACTTATTTAGATATCATTCGACCTCAATTTTGATATAAAAATGTACGCGGTAATCAAAACAGGTGGTAAACAGCATAAAGTTGCTGAAGGCGAAATCCTTAAAGTTGAAAAACTTAAAGCTTCTGAAGGAGAACCTGTTGATATTACTGATGTGCTATTAATTGAGAAAGATGGCGAAGTTACTCTTGGCTCTCCTTTTATTGAAGGGGCGAAGGTAACTGCAAAAATCCTTCGACACGGAAAAGAAGATAAAGTAACTATTATCAAGATGAAAAGAAGGAAGGACTACAGGAAAAAGCAAGGTCATCGTCAAAATTATAGTGAAATTCAAATAGAGCAAATTTCGGTTTAAGTATGGCACATAAAAAAGCAGGTGGTAGCAGTAGAAACGGAAGAGATTCTGAATCTAAAAGACTGGGCGTTAAAAGGTACGGCGGCCAACTGGTATCTGCTGGCTCTATTCTAGTCAGGCAAAGGGGCACAAAGTTTCATCCTGGCACAAATGTTGGAATTGGAAAAGATCATACACTTTTTGCAAAAATTGACGGCACTGTATCTTTCAGCAAAAAAGGTAGAAATCTTAGACAATTCATAAATATCACTCCCGCAGATTAAATAATGAGCTTCATTGACGAAGCCGCTATTCAATTAATAGCTGGCTCTGGTGGAAACGGATGTTTGAGTTTCAGAAGAGAAAAATTTATTCCTAAGGGTGGTCCCGATGGTGGCGACGGAGGGAAAGGCGGAAGCATTTTTCTTAAAGCTGACAGCTCTTTAACAACGCTGCAAGATTTTAGATTACAAAAAAAATACCAAGCTAAAAATGGTTCTCCTGGCGAGGGTAAAAATAAACATGGCAAGGATGCCAGTGACATAATTTTAAAAGTTCCCGTTGGTACTGTTGTTTTTGAAGAATCAACTGAAGAAGAGATAGCAGACTTAAAAAAAGATGGCGATCTTTTTGAAGTTGTTTCTGGAGGAAAGGGTGGATTAGGGAATGCAAGGTTCAAGTCATCTACCAATAGAGCTCCCAGAAAAACTACAGATGGAGAAAAGGGAGAAGAGCTATCGCTTCAGTTAGAACTAAGATTAATAGCTGATGTTGGTCTCTTAGGATTTCCAAATGCAGGAAAATCTACCTTAATTTCGAGTATATCTGAGGCAAAACCCAAAATAGCCGACTATCCGTTTACTACTCTAACTCCTAATCTTGGAGTGGTTGAGGCTAAATCTCTCAATCCATATGTAATTGCAGATATTCCAGGATTAATTCCGGGAGCTGCCAAGGGAGCAGGGCTTGGGATAAGATTTTTAAAACATTTATCTCGAGTAAAGTTATTGCTTCATCTAATTGATGTATCAGAAATCAAACCTGAAGATGTAAAGGAAAAAAAGAATTCTTTAGATAAAGAGCTAAAAGAATTTGACGAATCTTTATCTAAACTAGAGCAATGGATTGTACTAACTAAAGCAGACACAAAAACAGAATCGAAGGATGATTATTTATCTAAGGCAAAAAAGATTTACAGCAATGAGGTTTTTTTAATATCTTCTGTAACTGGGGAAGGATTAAGCGAACTAGTCAAAAAGGTCAGTACAAAAATCATAGAGATTAATAGTAATGAGTAATTCAATAGTAGTAATGAAAGTAGGGTCCTCCTTAATTTCACAAGGAAGTCGAGAAAATTCAGCTTTTTTTAAAAGACTTGCTAAGTGCATTCAGAAATTTAGAGAAAATGACTTTGATGTAGTTTTAGTTTCATCTGGCGCAATTTCCTATGGAATGAAGAAAAGAGGCATAGAAAAAAAACCAAAGAATATCAAACAACTTCAATCATTATCAGCTGTTGGCCAAATAGGGCTTATTAATGCTTACCAGAAAAATTTTGATAAATTTAAAATAGAGGTTGCTCAAGTTCTCCTCAGTCACAGTGACTTTAAATCTGAAACAAAATCTAACAATATTAAATCGAGCATCAATAATCTCCTCAGATGGGGTATAACGCCAATAGTCAATGAAAATGATTCTGTATCAACAGAAGAAATTGAGAGAGGAGATAATGATCAATTAAGTGCAAAACTAGCGAATCTTATTAGTTCTAAAAAACTTATACTCTATACAGATCAAAAGGGTTTATATTCAAAAGATCCAAGAACAAATAAGGACGCAGTTCTTATTGACGAAGTCAGCCTTAAAGCTCTTTCAAATCAAAAAATTATTTTTGGAGATTCTGGTAAGTTAGGAAGGGGAGGCATGAAAACTAAATTGTCAGCTATGAAAATTTTCTTAATTAATAATCAAAGGATTGGCTATATCCTAAGCGGCCATGAAAAAGATCTATTTGGTTCATTGCAGAACCAAAAAAAGAGAACTAGATTGAAATTAAGCTGACTTAAGAGCTTTTAATTTTTTGTTGAGTCTTGATTTAGTTCTTGCAACGTGATTTTTGGGAAGAACTTTTTTATTGGAAAGTTTGTCCATTAGTTTCTGAGTTTTCTTAAACTCGTTCCCGGCAGCTTCGATGTCCTTATCATCAAGTGCTTTTTCAAAAGCCTTAATACTTGTCCTCGCAGAAGCACGTTGAGAGCTTTTAAGGGCATTTCTTCTATTAGCTTGCCTAGCTCTTTTAATTGCTGATTTAATGTTTGCCATAGGTGCGGAATGATGAAGATAACAAACTAATTTGTCAATATAATACTTAATAAGTTTATTCATTCATGCGAAAACTAGCCATAATCCTTATTTCCATTAGTTTGTTATCGTGCGAGCAGTTAAGCATGGTTGATAATAATAATTTGAAATCAATTTATCCCATGACTAAAAAAGTTAATATTTCTGATTTATACTTTTCAAAAGAAATTCAAGATCCATATAGATGGCTTGAGGATGATCTCGATAAGGAGACAAAGAGGTGGATAGAGGATCAAAATCTCTTTACTGATAAATACTTCGAAAGTTTAGGATCCAAAGAGCAAATAAAAGATGGATTAAAAAAAATTTGGGACTATGAGAAATTTTCTTCGCCCTTCAAAGAAGGAAATTACATTTATTTTTTCAAGAATACTGGCCTACAAAATCAATCAGTGCTTTATCGAAAAGACTCTCAAGGGGTTGAGGAAGTCTTTTTAGATCCTAACTCGTTCAGTGAAGATGGAACTATCTCTTTATCTGATATTGGTTTTAGTAAAGATGGAAGTGTTGCTGCTTATGCAATTTCTGAAGGTGGAAGTGATTGGAGGAAAGTATTCTTTTTAGATACAGAAACCAAATCATTGTTATCAGATTCTCTAATCAACGTTAAGTTTTCTTCATTAAGTTGGAAAAACAATGAGGGTATCTACTATTCAACTTACGATGCTCCTGAAGGAAGTGAACTAAGTTCTTTGAATAATAATCATAAACTTTATTTTCATAAATTAGGAACTACTCAAGAAAAAGATCAAATTATCTTTGGAAACAAAGCTGAACAAAAAAGAAGATATGTTTCATCCTCTGTAACAGAGGATCAAAAATACTTAATTATATCTGCAGCAAATTCCACATCTGGAAATGAACTCTATTTAATAAATCACTTAGATGAAAATCCACAAATTAAAACTATAAATGACGATCTTTCTATCGATGTTTATTTATTGGATAGTCTAGATGACGAACTTTTTTTAGTGACTAACAATAATGCTGATAATCAAAAAATTATTTCAGTTCAAGCCACAAAACCTTCTTTATATAACTCCAAAGATTTAATCCCAGAACAGGATTCTGTAATGAGTCCAAGCTCTTCAGGAGGATATATATTTGTAGAGTTAATGCAGAATGCAATTTCAAAGACTTTTCAATATGATTTTTCTGGAAAGCTCATTAGAGAAGTCGATCTTCCGGGTATAGGTAGTGTTTCTCCAATCTCAGGGAAAAGAGAGGATGATGAACTTTTCTATTCTTTCTCCAACTACCATACACCTCCCACAATCTACAGCATCAATCCCAAGAGCGGTAAATCAAAAATTTATTTCAAGCCAAAGATAAATTTTGATCCTGAAAAATATATATCAGAGCAGATTTTTTATACCTCCAAAGATGGAACAAAAGTTCCAATGATCATCACATATAAAAAAGGTTTGAGTAAAAATGGTAAAAATCCAACAATTCTTTATGGATATGGAGGTTTTAACATTTCCCTCACTCCAAATTTCAGCAGCATTATGGCTTATTGGTTAGAAAAAGGCGGAGTTTATGCGGTTCCAAATATCAGAGGAGGCGGAGAATATGGGAAGAAATGGCATCTATCTGGGACAAAAATGAACAAGCAAAATGTATTTGATGATTTTATCTATGCCGCAAGATTTCTTTTTTCAGAGGGCTATACAAAATCAGAAAACTTAATTTTGAGAGGAGGTTCAAACGGAGGTCTTTTAGTTGGTGCTGTTATGACCCAAGAGCCTCAGCTTGCTAGAGTTGCTCTCCCTGCGGTTGGTGTACTAGATATGCTTAGGTATCATAAATTTACTGCCGGTGCAGGCTGGGCTTATGATTATGGTACATCAGATGAAAGTGAAGAGATGTTTAAATATCTTTTATCTTATTCACCATTACACAATATTAAAGACGAAGTCTCTTATCCCGCCACATTGATAACAACAGGCGATCATGACGATAGGGTAGTCCCAGCTCATTCATATAAGTTTGCCGCTTCATTGCAGGAATTACACAGTGGAGATAATCCTATCCTCATTAGAATTGAAACTGAAGCAGGACATGGTGCAGGCACTCCAACCGAGATAATCTTAGACTCTTATTCAGAAATCTTTTCATTCATCTTAGGAAATATAGAAAATAGATTATCAATAAAATAGATCAATTTAATTTCTAATTTTGGTGGAGGCGGCGGGTATCGAACCCGCGTCCAACTAACTCTTACCTTCAGATCTACATGCTTATTTCATCAATTTTCTTTTACTTCCATGGCCCGATGAAAAGGGATTAGAAGAGTAAGCTCAAAAAAGTCTTATCAAAATGAGTCTGAGCAACACATTTCAAGCATTCTACTAGTCGACTTCGCTTATCCCTTAGTAGAAGTCAGGGTAAGGAAGCTAGCTTAATTATGCAGCTAGTGCGTAGTTGTTTTTGCCAACTAATTGTTTTGAGAATTGTTTAACGAGAACTCCTCAATCTCGACATGCACTTAAGGTTCGAAAGAAAGATGTCTAATCCTGTTCGCCCCCAAAAAAGCAAGTAATTGTATCTAATGATCATCACTTAGAAAAATTTTCTAACGAAGATTTTTCCTTATTCCACTCCTTATTTTTCAATGAGTGTCTCTTATCGTATTTTGATTTTCCTCGAGCCACAGAAATTTTTACTTTAACTAAATTATTTTTCCAAAAAATTTTTATGGGGACGCAACTCAATCCTTTTTCATTTGTCTGTTTGAAAAGCTTAGATAACTCTGCCTTAGTAAGTAAAAGCTTTCTAGACCTTTCTGATGAAACTTCGTAATTAATTTCTTTCATGGGTAGAATTTTCAACCCAATAATCCATGCTTCTCCTTTTTTTAAAACAACGTAAGCATTTTTTAATTCTATCTGCCCATTTCTGATACTTTTAACCTCCCAGCCTTCCAAAGAAATTCCTGCTTCAAAATCATCTAAAAGCTCATAATTAAATCTTGCTTGTCGATTTTCAATTGTTGGTCGCAAGTTACTTTTTTTGGAGATGTTCATTGATGTAGTATAACTATTAAGTAATGATTCTTTTAGAGACGTCTTTGTATGGCAAATAATTCAAAAATTTGGAAAGGCAATTGGACTTTTATACTAGCTGCAGCAGGATCCGCTGTAGGCCTTGGCAATATTTGGAAATTTCCCTACATGGCGGGTGAAAATGGTGGAGGAGCATTTGTATTAATTTACCTAGCCTGCATCGTATTAATTGGATTTCCAGTGATGATGTCCGAGATTTTCTTAGGAAAATACGGAAGATCAAGCCCAGTTTATACAATGAAAAAATTTGTTTCCCTCAAAGGAATTTCTTCGTACTGGGTTTTGCTAGGGTGGTTTGGTGCCTTAGCAGGTTTGATGATCTTATCTTACTATAGCGTTTTTGCAGGTATTTCTTTGGCTTATATTTTTAGTCCAATTCCTGTTGACTCACTGAATCCTTCTCAATATTCTGTTGATTTTTTTGCTCAGTTTCAGTCCTCTCCAATGAGGATGATCTTTTGGCACAGCCTTTTTTTGATTTTAACTTGTTTGATAGTCGCAAAGGGAGTCGTCGATGGAATTGGCGCCACCATTAAGATAATTATGCCAACTTTATTTTGTTTGATAATTCTGCTTTCAATTTATTCATCATTTACGGGAGAAATTGGTAAAGCTATCAGTTTTCTGTTCATGCCAGATTTTTCTAAGATCACGTCAAGTGTAATTATAAGTGCCATGGGTCAGGCTTTTTTTACTCTGAGTTTAGGCATGGGGGCAATTATGGCTTATGGTGCATATATTCCTGAGGAACAAAACTTAACCAAAACTGTCAGTTTAATAATTTTTCTAGATACTTTTGTTGCCATAATTGCTGGAGTGATTATTTTCCCGATTGTATTTGCTAATCCAGAGCTTACTCCAACCGCTGGTCCGTCATTATTTTTTGAGACTTTACCTGTGGCTTTTTATGGTATTCCCTTCAGTTTTTTTGCTTCAGCTCTATTTTTTATTCTTGTTTCGTTAGCTGCCTTGAGTTCGTCTGTATCCTTAATTGAACCCAGTACAGCTTGGATGGAGGATAGATTTAAAATTTCCAGGACTTATGCTGTTACTATCCTTGGATCCATTGCTTGGCTATTGGGACTTGGAAGTTTGTTCTCATTTAATCTAATAGCAGACTTTCAAATATTTTCGATGTCGTTTTTAGACTTTATGGACTTTTTAACAAACTCAGTCATGTTGCCATTAGGCGGCTTGTTTATTGCTTTACTAGTTGGCTGGATTCTTTCAGAGAACTTTGTCAAAGAAGAGATGAAGATAAAAAATGAACTTTATTGGAAAATTTGGATAAATCTAACTAGGTATGTCGCTCCAATCTTAATTGGATTGGTCTTTATTTTTGCTCTCTTCTAAATTATTTGTCCAAGACAAAAGTCTTCCCGACTCAAATTTAAGGGTAAAGCTAGTTTTTCCCAGAAGCTTTTCGCCATGAATTATTTGTCGATAATACTCCCATCTATCTCTTTCTAGAGGATCGCGGATTAAAGGAGTTCCCATAATGAAATTTACTTGAGCTTCTGTCATACCAACTTCTAATTGTTGGATCATCTCGTCTGTGACAAGGTTTCCTTGAGGTACCACCACTCTATAAAATCTATCCCCGCAGGAAATAAATACAAGAGAGATAAGAATTGCTATTATTGATTTATTCATAGGAATCCCAATTATAATGGGGAATACACATAATAAAATGGTTAAAGATAAGAATATTAGAGACGCAGGACTCAAGGTAACTTTACCGAGGGTAAGGATTTTAGAAATTTTTGAGTCATCTGATCAGAAACACCTTAGCGCTGATGAAGTTTATAAAAAACTTATTGAGGCTGGAGATGAGGTTGGTTTGGCTACTGTTTACAGAGTTCTTACTCAGTTTGAATCAGCGGATATACTAATGAAACACAACTTCGAATCAGGCCATTCAGTTTATGAATTGATGCCAGACGATCATCATGACCACATGGTATGTATGGAAACAGGCAAGGTTATTGAATTTAATGATCAGATCATTGAAGAAAAACAAGAAGAATTAGCTAAGTCTATGGGGTATAAAATCGTTGATCATAGGTTGGTTTTATACGTTGAACCTATAAAAAATGACTAAAAAGAAAGACTCTAAAGTTTATCAGGATGACGTCTCAGAGCTTGAAGAGGTTCAAGATAATATTGAACAACCGGAAGAAAAATCAGATTTAGAAGAAGAAGTTGAGCCTTCACCAGAAGAAAAAATTTCCTCTCTTGAAGATCAGATGATGAGACTTCAAGCAGAAATGATTAATACACGAAAATCTGCTCAAAATGACATTGCACGCGCAAGAATATTCGGCTTAGAGTCATTTATGAAAGACTTGCTCTCAGTTATTGATAATCTATTTAGAAACCTAGACTTTAAGACGGAAGAAAATACTATTCCTGCGGATGGTTACGAGTTAATTTTGAGAGAGTTGGAAAATGTTCTTGGTAAAAATGGAATAGTTCTTTTAGATCCTTTAGGAGATGAATTTGATCCAAAATTGCATGAAGCTATATCAACTTCAAATGATAAGGACAAAGGAAACAATATTATTTTATCCGTTGCGCAAAAAGGCTGCACATTAAATGATCGACTTATCAGGCCTGCCCTTGTAGTAGTAAATAAAATCCCTCATTAATCTTGTTTTTTCCTAAAAAAGCCATACTTAGGGTTAAAAGGAGATAAAAGTTATGTCTAAAGTTATAGGAATTGATTTAGGAACCACTAATTCTTGTGTTGCTGTAATGGAAGGTAACCAAGCAAAAGTTATTGAAAATTCAGAAGGAGCAAGAACAACACCATCTGTTGTGGCTTACACGGATGAGATTCTAGTCGGACAGAGTGCTAAAAGGCAGTCTGTAACAAACCCTGAAAATACTCTATATGCCATTAAAAGACTCATAGGTAGAAGATTTGAAGATGATGTTGTATCAAAGGATAAAGACATGGTGCCATTTAAAATCATTAAAGCAGATAACGGAGATGCTTGGGTCGAGGCAGGTGGAAAAGGCTTAGCACCACAACAAGTTTCTGCCGAAATTCTCAGAACCTTGAAGAAAAGAGCTGAAGAATATCTAGGGCAAGAAGTAAAAGAGGCAGTCATCACTGTTCCTGCATATTTCAATGACTCTCAACGTCAAGCCACTAAAGATGCTGGAAAAATAGCCGGCCTTGATGTCAAGAGAATTATCAATGAACCTACAGCTGCTGCACTTGCTTTTGGTTTAGATAAAAAAACCTCTGATCAGAAAATTGCTGTTTATGATTTAGGAGGAGGGACATTTGATATTTCTATAATTGAACTTGCTGAGGTCGAAGGAGAAAAACAATTCGAGGTTCTTTCCACAAACGGAGATACATTTCTTGGTGGAGAGGATTTTGATATTGCAATAATAGATTATTTGGTTGATGAATTTAAAAAAGATCAGGGCGTTGATCTAAAAGCAGATCCTGCTGCGCTTCAGAGATTAAAAGAAGCTGCCGAAAAAGCAAAAATTGAATTGTCATCCAATCAGCAAACTGAAATCAATCTTCCTTATGTAACTGCAGATTCTTCAGGGCCAAAACATCTACTTTATAAAATCACTAGAGCAAAATTCGAATCTTTGGTATCAGAATTGGTAGAGAGAAGCATAAAGCCCGTTGAAATTGCTATGAAAGATGCTGGCCTATCTCCATCTGACATATCTGATGTAATTTTAGTTGGCGGTCAGACTAGAATGCCTCTTGTTCAAGATAAAGTTAAAGAATTTTTTGGGAAAGAGCCAAGACAGGACATTAATCCTGATGAGGCGGTTGCTATGGGCGCAGCTGTTCAAGGTGCGGTTTTAGCAGGAGATGTTACAGATATCCTTTTGTTGGATGTAACTCCTTTAACGCTTGGGATAGAAACTTTAGGTGGTGTTGCAACTCCATTAATAGAGAAAAATACAACTATCCCAACTAATAAATCTCAAATTTTTTCCACTGCAGAAGACAATCAAACAGCAGTAACAGTAAACGTTGTTCAAGGAGAGCGAAAACAGGCTGCTGACAATAAGCAATTAGGTCTTTTCAATTTGGACGGTATTGCTCCTGCTCCTAGAGGCATGCCGCAAATTGAGGTAGCTTTCGATATCGATGCAAACGGAATATTAAATGTTTCAGCCAAAGACAAAGCAACTGGCAAAGAGCAAAAGATCACTATTCAGGCATCCGGAGGATTATCTGAAGACGAGATAGAAAAAATGGTTTCAGATGCCGAAGCGAACGCTGATAACGATAAGAAGTTTGAGGAACTGGTAAACGCCAGGAACACAGCAGATACTCTCATTCACGGTTGTAAAAAAACTCTGGAAGAATCAAAAGATAAGGTTTCAGAAGATGAAAAATCTGCTATTGAGGCTGCTATTTCAGATTTAGAGGAGGCTCTAAAGGGAGATGATAAAGATAGCATAGAAGAGAAAACTAAAGCTTTAACAGATGCTTCCTCATCAATGGCACAAAGACTTTATGCAGAACAGCAACAAGAATCACAGGAAGCTGATCAAGCTAATGATAGCGATAATCAGGGATCGAATGAAGAAAATGTTGTTGATGCTGATTTTGAAGAAGTAAAAGAAGAATCTAGATAGATTCTTATCAGTTCCAATGAGTAAACGAGACTACTATGATGTTTTGGGAGTCTCTAAATCCTCCTCAAAAGATGAGCTAAAAAAAGCTTATAGAAAATTAGCAATGAAATATCATCCGGATCGAAATCCTGATGATCAAGAGGCAGCAGATAAATTCAAGGAACTATCAGAGGCCTATGAAATTCTTTCTGATGATCAAAAAAGACAAGCCTATGATAACTTTGGCCATCAGGGAGTTAATTCTCAATATTCAAGTGCACAAGGTGCTGCAGATGCCTTTAGTGATATTTTTGGAGATATTTTTGGAGATATTTTTGGAGGATCATCAAGAGGTAGATCGAGATCGAGTGGTGCAGATCTTGCTTATAATTTAAGCATTTCACTAGAAGAGGCAGTAAGAGGTACAGAAGTAAGCCTTCAAATACCTTCTAAGGAAAGATGCTCTGGTAAGTGGTCTACCTGTACCTATTGCTCTGGAACAGGAGTTGTCAGAATGCAGCAAGGCTTTTTTTCGATGCAACAAACTTGTCCTCAATGCAGAGGAGAAGGCGAAATACATGATCCTAACTGTAATATTTGTCATGGTGAGGGTTATATCAAAAAAGCTAAAACTTTATCTGTAAAAATTCCTGCAGGAATTGATTCTGGCGATAGAATAAGACTCTCGGGAGAAGGCGAACCTGGTAATCGCAATGATCCTAATGGAGATCTTTTTATCACAGTAGAAATTAAGGAACATAAAATATTCCAAAGAGATGGGAGGCACCTATACTGCGAGATACCAATAAATTATATCGATGCCGTCCTTGGAGGAGACGTTGAAGTACCTACTTTAGATGGAAAGGTAAAGTTAAAAATACCTTCTGGAACTCAGAGTCATAAATTGATGAGACTTAAAGGTAAGGGTATTAGGCCCATTAATGGAGCATCAAAAGGCGATATCTTAGTTAGAGTACTAATTGAAACTCCTATCAATATTTCGTCAGAGCAAAAGAAACTTCTTGAACAGCTGAAAGAATCATTTGATAAAGATAGAAATTCCCCTAAAGAAAAATCTTGGTTTGAGAACGCTAGAGATTTTATGAGAGGATAATGATTAAATTATTTGTATGCGGTATCTCAGGGCGACTAGGCGCAAGCATTGTTGATGAGGTAAAAAAATCATCAAACATAAGCTTGGCAGGGGGTTTAGTTAGCGGCAGGGATAACTCTTCAAATATAAATGTCAGTTTACAGGGAGTTCAAATCATTTCTGACTTAAACGATCTCACCGATGCTGATGTCGTAATTGATTGCTCTACTTCGCTAGATTTAATAAAAATTAAAGAAAAATGCGAACTAATCGGTGCTAGCTTAATTGTTGCTTCAACTGGAAAAGGAGATTTCAGGGAGATTTTTAATAATAAAAGTCTATCGATTCCTGTTTTAGCCGCACCTAACTTAAGTATTGGGGTAGCCTTTTTGAGCAATTTATTAAATTACGTTTCTGAAAAAAAGCTTCCTTTGAAAAGAATTAATATCGAAGAAACTCACCATAATGAAAAAATTGATACCCCTTCAGGCACCGCTTTGATGTTAAAAAAGGAGTTAATAGAACTATTTAATGTTGATGAAATTGAAATAATTTCAAATCGAGATGAATCTTCTGTAGGCACTCATAAAATTAATATATATCTTGAGGACGAGATTCTATCTTTAGAGCATAAGGCACTTGATAGAAAAGCATTTGCTTTAGGGGCTCTAAATCTAATTGATTGGATTCATCGTAAATCCCCTGGAATATATTCAGTTCAAGATGCATTGAATAATTAGTTTTCCTTTATATTCAGTTGTGATATAAAACACTCGCGAAAGCTTAAAAACACACTTGGATAAATCAAATATTTGGGTGCTGCTTTGCTTCGAAGCAGTTAAATATCTGATCCAAGGAAGAATAACCCGGCGTCATGCCTATAACAAAAGGAGCAAAATATGGAAATATCCATAGAACAGATGCTTAAAGCAGGTGTCCATTTCGGTCATCAAACAAGGTTTTGGAATCCTAAGATGGAGAAATTCATTTTTGGATCTAGAAACAAGGTACACATAATTGATTTACAAAAGACTTTAGATTGCTTGGAGCCATCTCTAGACTTTTGCAAAAAAATTGCATCCTCGAATAATAGAATTCTATTTGTGGGAACAAAAAGATCAGCAAGAGAAGTCATAAGACAAGAAGCAGAAAGGTGCGGTATGCCTTATGTAAATCACAGATGGTTGGGTGGAATGCTGACAAACTATAAAACAATTAGAGCCTCGATAAGAAGATATGAGTTTTTAGTATCTCAGGAAGAAGAAGGTAAGTTTAACCAATACACAAAAAAAGAGGTTTTAAAGCTAAAAAAGGAAATGGATAAACTGGAAAGATCTATTGGAGGAATAAAGAACATGGGAGGACTACCAGAAGCTTTATTCATTGTGGACGTAGAGAATGAGAAAATTGCTGTAGCTGAAGCTAAAAAAATGGGGATTCCTATTGTTGGTCTTGTAGATACAAACTCTGATCCTGATTCAGTGGATTATATTATTCCTGGAAATGATGATGCTATAAGGTCAATCTCTTTACTTGCGAGATTAGTCTCAAATGCTTGCCTTGAAGGAGCTGAGAAAGCCACGGGCATTAGAGGTGATGGTGATGGCCCATTAATTGTAAAGAAATCTGATCTTGATAAGAAAGAAAAGGTAGATGCCAAAACTTCTTCAGACGCAAAGGAAAAAAAACATGCTAAGCAAGAATCTCCAGCCGAGAATGTTTCTGAAGAAAATGAATCTGTATTAGAACAGAAAGAACCCAATGAGGTAAAGAATGACTGAAATCAAAGCTGCAGATGTAAAATCTCTTAGAGATAAAACTGGTCTTGGTATTATGGAATGCAAAGCTGCCCTCAAGGAAGCAGGAGGAAATCTTGACGAGGCGGTGGAATATCTAAAAATTAATAGCAACTTAAAAGCAGAGAAAAAAGCTTCTAGAACAGCCGTTGAAGGTCTATTGCTAACAGCCAACAATCTGATGGTTGAAGTTAATTGCGAGACTGATTTCGTTGCTAAAGATGAAAACTTTAAAACTTTTTGCCAAGAAGTCTTAAATTATTGTTTAGAGAATGATTCGAAATCTATAGAAGAAATATCAGATGATCTTGAATCAGAAAGACAAAGCCTTGTTCAAAAGGTTGGAGAAAATGTAATTATCAGAAAAAAGGAATCTATCGGAGGAGATAACTTGTATTCATACATCCATAGCAATGGAAAGGTCGGTGCTTTAGTTTCTCTTAAGGATGACAATGAAGAATTAGGAAAGGATATTGCTATGCACGTCACAGCATCGAATCCCAAATTTCTATCTCCAGAAGATATAGACTCTGAAACAATTGAGAAAGAAAAACAAATTTTAAAGGCTCAGGTTGAAGATACAAATAAGCCAGAAGAAATTATTGAGAAAATGATCGAGGGCAGGTTAAATAAATTTCTATCTGAAATAAGTCTCCTTAAACAGCCTTTTGTTAAAGATCCTTCAACTTCAATTGAAAATATTCTTAATGATCACAAGAACTCTATTGTTGAATTTACACGTATAGAAGTAGGCGAGGGAATAGAAGTAGAGCAAAAGGACTTTGCTTCCGAAGTTCAAGCACAACTCCAAAATTCTTAAATGGCATCAGCAAAACGCGTTCTTCTAAAGCTCAGTGGAGAGTGGTTTGCTGGGGAAAAGGAAAAAGGTTTTGATGAAAAAACGTTTGAAAGAATATCTTCAGCAATAGACTTTACTAAACAAAAAAAAATTCAATTAGGGATAGTTTTAGGAGGAGGAAATATCTTTCGAGGAAAAGATCTCAAGGATATAAAAATCGATAGAGTGTCTGCAGACTACATAGGAATGTTATCTACTATTATGAATGGGATAGCTTTATCAAACTTCCTCAGAGAAAAAGGCCATTCGAATAAACTTTTCTCTTCATTTGCTATTGGAAACTTTGTTCAAGCTTATAATACCGAAGATGCTTTAAATGCTCTTATGAACCAAAAAGTTGTTCTTTTAGTTGGGGGAATAGGAAATCCCCTTTTCACAACGGATTCAACTGCAAGCATAAGAGCAAATGAACTGGAAGTAGATTTTATGTTAAAAGCAACCAACGTAAATGGAGTTTATGATACGGATCCAAAAGAGAATCTAAAGGCTAAAAAATTTGAAAACTTAACTTTTGATGATGCAATTAATCAAAACCTTCAAGTAATGGATCAAACTGCCCTTTGCTTTTGCAGAGATAATAATTTACAAGTTAGAGTATTCAATGCTGATGAAAAGGACGGATTTGAAAAAGCAATATCCGGAGAAGAAATAGGTACATTACTCAAAAATTAATATGTTAGAAGAAATAAAACAAGAGACTCTAGAGAGAATGGAAAAAAGCATTTCATCTCTTGAAAGTTCATTACAAAAAATAAGAACGGGCAGGGCTAATCCTTCTCTGCTAGACGCCATACAAATTGATTATTATGGGAATATGACGCCACTTTCCCAAGTAAGTAACATTTCTGTTCAAGATGCAAAAACATTGTTAATTTCTCCTTGGGAAAAAAACTTAGTACCTGACATAGAGAAAGCAATTCAGTCATCTGACTTAGGTATCAATCCAGCTACTACAGGTGATGTCATTAGAGTCATTCTTCCAGATTTAACTGAGGAAACCAGAAGAGATCTAATTAAAGTAGCAAAATCAGAAGCAGAAAATTCAAAAATCGCTTTAAGAAATCAGAGAAGAGACGCTAATGGGCTGCTCAAAGAATATCTTAAAGAAAAAGAAATTAGTGAAGATGATGAAAGGCGGGGCCAAGAAATTATTCAGAATCTGACTGACGATTTTATTTCCAAAGTTGAGCAATTACTTGAATTAAAAGAGAAAGACTTACTTGAAATTTAGTTTCTATGACGAGCAATTCATCCAATAAGATTGGTCATGTGGCCATAATAATGGATGGAAACTCAAGATGGGCAAGGAAAAGGAATCTAAAGACAATTGAAGGTCATAAGCAGGGAGTAAATCGATTAAGAGATATTGTTAAGTATTCTGCAAAATCTGAAATAACCCATTTATCTGTATTTGCTTTTAGCACGGAAAATTGGAAAAGATCTGCTTCAGACGTTTCAGATTTAATGAAACTCTTTCTTCAATCAATAATTAAAGAAGTTCCAGAATTAATTGAAAATAAGGTTCAGCTAAATTTTATTGGTGACATCCCTCGTTTCTCTAAATCTCTTGTATCCCAAATTAATTCTGCCATGAAGGATACTCAAGCCAAGAAACCAAACCTTAATCTTAATGTTGCCATAAGTTACGGTGGTAGATGGGATATTCTGAATGCTATAAAGAGAATGAAAGATCATAAAATAAATATAGACAAATTAAATGAGGATAATTTCTCTAATCTTCTATCGACTTCTAATTTTCCGGATCCAGATTTGTTGATAAGAACAGGAGACGAAATTCGTATAAGTAACTTCTTTCTTTGGCAGATATCATACTCGGAGTTGTATTTCTCAAAATTACTATGGCCTGATTTTAAATTATCTAATTTTAAATCTGCATTAAATAAATTCTCTGCAAGAGATAGACGATTTGGAAAGGAATAATAATGATTAGATGGATATCGGGCATAGCTCTAGGGTTCCTTTTTCTTGCTTACATACTCGTATCTCCATTCTTCTTTTTTAACTTTGGATTGATAATTATTCTTGGCATTTCAATTTATGAACTTATCAAGTTGAGAGTTTTCTCTCCTCAATCTCTTTTAGCTTTTATTCTTATAGTAACCGCAATCTTATGTTTATATTTATACGAGCTGGAGCGATCCTTGATCTTGATAGCGGTTATGATTTCAGTTGCAACCGATGCATTTGCATTCTTTGCAGGTAAAGTTTTAGGCAGAAATAAAATATTCCCTATTATAAGTCCCAATAAAACTTTAGAGGGAACGATCGGGGGAGTAGTTTCATCGGTCTTGATTAATTCTCTAATGATAACTTTGATTTTCCAAAACTCATTAAAAACTTTAGATGTAATCATGCTTTCTCTTATGGTCTTTATTTGTGCAGTAGCAGCTGTGTTTGGTGACCTGTTAATAAGCTCCATAAAAAGACAAGCTAATTTAAAAGATACAGGGAGCCTTATACCTGGCCATGGTGGACTGTTAGATCGGATTGATAGTCACATCCTATGTATTCCAGTATTTTTTATTTTATATGAGGTTCTTCTATGAAGACAGTGCTTGTTCTGGGATCAACTGGGTCTATAGGAAAAAGTACGCTTGAAGTGCTGGATCTTCATAAAGAGAATTTTAAGTGTATCGGCTTGAGCGCAAATAAAAATTTTCAAGCTTTGCACGAGCAGGCAAATAAATATTCAGTTAAAAATATTTGCATACAGGAGGGCTCTACCTCAGAAACTGATATTGAAAAGAACTCAGACATAAAAATTTATAGAGGCTCTGATGGTCAAAGTGAAATGATTAGAGATATGGATGCAGACATCGTAGTTGTTGGAATTTCAGGTGCAATTGGCCTTGAAGCAACTCATGAGGCCATAAAAACTGGCAAAAGAGTATTGATCGCTAATAAAGAGCCGTTGGTAATGTGCGGCGAATTCTTATTGAATGAGGCTAAAAAATATCAATCAGAAATAATACCTCTTGATTCTGAGCATTCTGCAATTTTCCAATGCCTTCAAGGTTCTTCTAAAGATGATGTAAATAAAATCATATTATGTTGCTCAGGTGGTCCATTTTGGGATAAAAAAATTGAATCTTTTGAAAAGATAACTGTCCAAGATGCATTGAAACATCCTATTTGGAAAATGGGAGAAAAAATATCAATTGACTCTTCAACCTTGATGAATAAATCTTTAGAGATCATAGAGGCATCGGTTTTATTTGGGATAGATGCTAATAAAATAGACGTTGTGATTCACCCTCAACACATTGTTCACTCAATGGTTGAGTTTAAGGATGGCTCAATACTTTCTAATTTATCAGCACCCGATATGAAAGCCTCAATATCGTATGGATTAGGATTTCCTAAGAGGCTTGAATCTGGAATAGAAAGACTATCTTTTTCTGATCTTTCTTTAAATTTTTTAGAGCCTGACCATAAAAAATTTCCAACTTTAGATTACGCAAAAAAAGCTTTATCTTTGGGAGGGAACCTTCCCTTAATTCTAAATTCATTCAATGAAGTTGCGGTTGATCTTTTCTTGCAAGAAAAAATAAATTACCTAGATATCTTTCAACTGATTAGTCATGCATTTGATGTGAAAGATAATCTAGACATAAATATAAAATTTGATACTGTTGACGAAATCTTGCATTTAGAAGCCTTATCTAAAAAACAGGCTAAACTTTATGCAGAGAGATATACTTTCTAATCATGACAGCCGTTCTAATTTACTTAATAGCATTTGTTGTACTGATTTCGGTAATAACCATTATTCATGAGTCAGGTCATTTTTTTGCTGCAAGAATTTGCAGAGTGAAAGTTTTAGATTTCTCAATAGGTATGGGACCATCTATCTTACAGAAACAGGACAAGCATCAGACAAATTACAACATAAGAGTTTTACCAATCGGAGGATTTGTACAAATGCTAGGGGAGGGTGAGAGCTCCTCTGAAAAAGATTCCTTTCAATCAAAACCATATCATCAGAGATTATTCATAGTTCTCGCTGGTCCTGTGGCTAATTTTATTTTAGCTTTCATAATCTTTGCCGGTTTGAATATTTATGGAATTCAAGAAATATCCTCTGACATCGGGCAGGTTAAAAAAGATAGTCCTGCTTATAACGCTGGAATAGAATCAGGAACCAAGATAAAACGTATTGATGAATTTTTTGTTGAAACCAGAATGGAGGTTCAATCTGCCTTGTTAAGACGGCTCGGAGAAACTGGCATTATAAATATTGAAACTGAAGATTTTCAAGGCGCCACTTCTTCGCACCAGATTTATATATCTGAGTGGCTAAAGGGACAAGAACCAAACGACCTAATGAGAGATCTAGGAATGTATCTTCCTTCGGAAATAATCATTGCTCAAATGACAGAAAACGGTCCAGCTGAAAATTCTGGACTAATGATAGGCGATAAAATTAATGCTATCGATTTCAATGAAATACAATCTTGGGAAGATCTTAAGTTTTTTATCAATTCATCTGAAGGAAAAGAAATATTGGTAAGTATTTCAAGAAATAATTCCAACTTTGATTATCTTGTTCAGCCTGAATATCGAGAATCTCCTGAACCTGCATGGTTAATTGGAATAGCAGCAAATTTGAAGATTCTTCCATCTTCGATTATAAAAAAAAGGTACGGTCTTCTTGAAGGTTCAGTTAAAGCCTTTAAGGATACCTACTCCAAATCTGCAGAATCATTAATTTTTCTAAAAAAGATGGTACAAGGCTTGATTTCGCCTAGAAATCTAGGTGGTCCGGTTATGATTGGTCAATATGCAGGAGATTCAATTAAATATGGGGGTCTATTTTCCTTCTTAATGTTGATGGCTCTTATCAGTATCGGATTGGGTATTATCAATCTATTACCTATTCCGGTTCTGGATGGTGGCCAAGCCGTGATGATGACTTTAGAAAAAATAAAAGGTTCACCTCTTTCTGAAAACTTTGTAGGAATATCGTATAGGCTAGGTATAGCATTTATTGTATGTCTTATGATCTTTACCTTTTTTAATGACCTTTCTAGGATTTTTTGATGAAAAGATTATTATCCTTTTTTCTATTTATATATTCTGTTGGTACTTTTGCAGATTCCTGGGTAATTGAAGACATAAGAGTTACTGGCCTTCAGAGAGTTTCAGCAGGATCAGTTTTTGCCTCGATGCCAGTATCTGTGGGTGATGAAATAGATCAAAGAGAAATTCAACTTGTTGCAAAGTCAATTTTTAATACTGGTAAATTCGACGATATAGAAATTGGGAGGGATGGAGGAGCCTTACTAATTAACTTGGTTGAAAGGCCTTCCATTGCATCCATAGATATTCAAGGTAACAAAGCAATAAAAACTGATGCATTACTTGAAGGACTAAGAAACTCTGATTTATACGAGGGCCAACTTTATAGAAGATCAATTGTAGAAGGATTAAGTGTAGAGCTCGAAAGACAATACGTAGCTCAAGGTAGATACGGCGCAAAAGTTAAGGTGGAAAGTAATAATCTACCAAGAAACAGAGTTGCAATCTTAATTGAAGTTGATGAGGGCGAAGTGGCTCAAATTAAAGATATAAATATAGTCGGTAATCAGACGTTTACTGATGAAGAACTTTTGAGAGGTTTTGAACTGAGTAAGGGTAATTGGTTATCTTTCATCACGAATGACAATAAATATGCTCAAGAAAAGTTGAGAGGTGATCTCGAGACGCTAGAGTCTTTTTACAAAAACCGAGGATATGTAAAGTTCTCAGTTGACTCTAGAGTTGTTAGCGTGTCTCCAGATAAAAAATCTGTTTTTATAACCATAGGAGTAAGAGAGGGGGGAGTTTATAAAGTCAAAGAGACTAAATTAGCTGGAGATCTTCCTTTATCAAAAGATAATCTAAGAAACTTAATTTTCGTAAAGTCAGATACAGTATTCTCTCAGGAGCTCGTAACGGCATCCGAAGAATTTATTACTAATACACTTGGGAATGAAGGTTACGCCTTTGCAGAAGTCTCAGGAGTTCCTGAAATCTTAGAAGATGAACAAGCGGTAAATCTTACTTTTTTTGTTGAGCCTGGCCAAAGAACCTATGTCAGAAGAATAGAATTTATTGGAAACGAAAGGACCTATGATGTAGTGCTTAGGCGAGAGATGAGACAAATGGAAGGAGCATGGGCATCTAATGCTTTAATTGAAAATTCTAAACTTCGTTTAGAAAGGTTAGGTTTCTTTAAGCAAGTAGAGGTTGAGACAAAGCCGGTGCCTGGTATTAGTGATCAAGTGGACATTGAGTACACCGTGGAGGAAGAATTCTCTGGTTCCATTGGAGGATCAATTGGATATGGTGCATGGGGTCTAACTTTGGGTGCAAACTACTCTGAGAATAATGCTTTTGGAACTGGTAACAGATTAGTGGTAGGAATCAATAAGAATGCTTGGCAAACCAGTTATAACTTCAATTTTTTTGATCCTTATTACACCATTGATGCAGTAAGTCTCGGGTACAATGCCTTTTACCGATCATCTGACTTTGGTTCTTATAATCTTGCTTCTTACTCAACAGATTCTTATGGTTTAGGAGCTCAATTTGGTTTCCCTATAAGTGAAATTGAAAGATTAAATCTTAATATATCCTACGATAATACTAAGCTAGATGCGGGTAATTTCTCGTCTTTGCAATTGAATGATTTTGTTAATCAGGAAGGAGATACATTTGAGACTTATAAATTAACCACTACATGGTCTAGAGTTACCCTAAATAGAGGTATTTTCCCTACAGCCGGTCAATCGCATGCTGTAAGTATCCAAACCTCTCTCCCTGGCAGCAGCTTAAATTATGGAAAACTAATTTATAGAATGAAATATTATGCTCCCATGGGGAATGATTGGGTTTTTTCTTTCAGAAATCAGATCGGAATCCTTGCAGCATACGGAGATACTTCTACACCACCATTTTTTGAACATTTCTATGCTGGGGGGATGAACTCCGTTCGTGGTTATAGAGCAAATACTTTAGGACCAAGGTCGGAAGCAAGTGAATATGTGATTGATTCAAATGGCCAAATCGTAACTGATTCAGATGGTAACCCAATACCAAATCCGTATTACTTTTATGAAAGAAGACCTATAGGCGGACAATACTCTCTTGAAGGTGGAGTAGACTGGATATTCCCGTTACCTATCAGTCAAGATACTCGATCTGTAAGAAGCTCTGTTTTCTTTGATTATGGAAATGTATTTAGCGACGGTTGCAAAGCTTACGAAAGAAATTGTTTTAAATTCGATACAAAAAATCTCAGATATTCCGTTGGCTTAGCCGTGACTTGGATAACGCAATTAGGTCCTTTATCATTTGCAATTTCTCAAGTATTCAACAGAGATCCTTTGGAAGAAATTGAGCAGTTTCAATTTGAAATTGGGACGCAATTCTAAAATATTTATTGGATAATTTGCCCCGCAATCATGTAAACTTGCCGTCAAATTTATAAAATTAAGACATAAGGCATATTATGAAAAAAATTACTTCCGCTTTAATTTTAGTTTCTCAACTATTTTTTGGTAGTTCTTTATTTGCAAATACCGATGGTATGGCTGTTATCGACTACCAAGCAATCTTTTTTGGAACTGATGCAGCAAGACAGGCATTTGAAGAGCTCCAAGAGTCTGATGAATATAAAGAAATCACGGATGATATTGCCTTAAAAGATGGGGAAAGAAAGGACGCTGCAGATATGCTTGAAAAAGATGGACCCACAATGTCAGAATCTGAAAAAGCTGATCTTTATAAAAAGATTCAATCGTTAACTCAAGATTTGCAGTTTTTAGCTCAAAAGAGAGGAGCGCTCGAGCAAGAATTAGGTCAAAAATTACAAGCTGAGCAAGCAGAAACAGTTCAAAAAGTCGTTAATGAGCTAATTATTGCCAAAAAAATTAAGCTATTATTCCGAAGAGAGGCTTTAGCAGCATTTGAGGGAACTAATCCACTGATAAATATTACTCCTGAAGTAATTGAGCTCATAAATCAAGAAAGCGAAGAATAAGATTAAATTTTGTCCTCAAAGCCCTATAAGCTTAGTTACATAGCAAAATATATCGGTGCCTCATTAGATGGAGATGATATTGAGATATCATCCTTGAAATCTTTGGCTTCGGCATCTGATAAAGATATTTCATTTTTTTATAGTAATAAGTTTAAGGAAGACCTTTCAAAAACTAACGCAGGTGCTGTTATTACAGATACTGCGAACTCAAAATACTTCAAAGGAAATAAATTAATAATAGATAACGTTCATCTGGCATATGCCAAAGCAACTGACTTATTTGCTGAATCAACTTTTTTGTCTGAAAAAAAAGGTTTATCTAAGGAAGCATTTATTAATAAAGAAGCTGAAATTTCAGATGATGTTTATGTTGGACCTGGTTGTGTGATAGAAAAAAACGTCGAGATAGGAAAGGGTTCTATTTTATTACCTAATGTAACTGTACTTTCAAATGTTTCAATTGGAGAGAATTGTATAATTCATTCAGGAACTGTAATTGGTTCAGATGGACTTGGTTTTGCCAAGGACGAAAACGATAAATGGAAAAAAATAAATCACTTAGGAAAAGTGGTGATAAACAATGATGTCGAGATAGGATCTAATTGTACTATTGATAGAGGTACTCTAGACGACACAATCATAGGTGAAAATGTGAAGTTAGATGATCAAGTTCATATTGCGCATAATTGTAAAATTGGAAAATCTACAATAATGGGAGCAAATGCAACAATTGGAGGAAGCACAATCATTGGAAAAAACTGCATGATAGGTGGACTTTGCGGTGTAGCTGACAATCTGGTTATCACAGATGGGGTTACAGTATCTCCAGTTTCTATTAGCAATTGAAAGCATGTTTTTAAGAATTTCTTTATGGCCTAAATGTAAGCCATCAAAATTTCCTATAGTTGCAATGAATGAGTCATCTGGATGCTTTTTTTTAAAAAGCTCTACGTTGGACTGACCTCTAATCAAATACATTATCTTCTAAAAAAAGATGTTCTGTATCCTAATAAATACAGTATTAAAAAATAAATTAATATTAGAAATAATATCCCAAACAAAAGAACTAGGTTAGAAAGCCATTGATCATTAATAGCTGAAATATTGTTTGCGAAGAAATTAATAACGAAATAAAAAACTATATTTGCACTTATTATCTTTACCATTGAAATTAAACTTTCTTTAGTTACTTCAATAAAAGAGTCTTTTGACAAAATAACGTAGTAAATGATGACAGAAACTATAGCAGCAACAGAACTTCCTAAAGCAAGACCAACATGGCCATATCCTAGATAAAAAGCCAAAAAGTAATTCAGAAGAACATTCATAACAAAAGAAAGAATGGTAATAACTAAGGGGGTAAAAGTATCTTGTCTTGCAAAAAAACTAGCTGATAAAACTTTAATCAACATAAAAGCAAATAAGCCAAGCGAAAAAGCTTGCAAGCTCATAGCAGTCATAATTGCATCACTTTCATTGAAGTTTCCTCTTACAAAAAGTAATTCAATGATGGGCAACCCTAGAGAAAAAAGTGCAACGGAAGAAGGGACTGCAAAGATTAAAATGAGTTCTATTCCCCATTTTAAATTTTCTTTAAATTCAAAATATTTTTCAGTGACATATTCGCTTGATAATTTAGGAAGAATAACAGTGGCGATGGCAATTCCAAAAATTCCAAGGGGAAGTTGTATTAATCTATCGGAAAGGTAAAGCCATGTTGGGCTCCCTGTTTCAAGAAGAGAAGCAAAAATAGTATCAATTAAAATATTCAACTGAACGACTCCACCAGCCAAAATACCAGGGATCATTAAGTTAAATATTTTTTTAGTGCCTTTATTGAGTATTTTCAAATCAAGTCTTGGCAAAAGTTTTAAATCTAACAAAAATTTTATTTGAAAGGCTAATTGGACTATTCCAGCGATTATCACACCATAAGCAAATGCAAATACTGGATTCTCAAAATAGTCTCTAAGATAAATAGCACAGAGAATGATACTTAAATTAAAAAAAACAGGGGTAGCTGCAGGAACTGAAAATTTACCAAATGAATTTAAAATACTACCCGATAAGGCAACCAAAGATATAAAAAATAAATAAGGGAAAGTTATCCTTAGAATATCTTGAGACAGTGCAAGCTTAGACTCATCGTAAAAAAAACCAGGAGCAAAAATAAAAACGAATACAGGAGTAAAAATAAAAACCAAACCCACCAAAATTCCTGAAGCTAAAAATATGAAAGTAAATGATTTGTTAATAACCTCTTTTGTCTCTTCAAAACTATTTAAATTTTTATACTCAGTGAGTACAGGGACAAAAGCTTGATTAAAAGCCCCCTCAGCAACTAGTCTCCGAAAAACATTAGGTATTTTTAGCATGACCACAAAAACATCATGTGCAAGTGATGATCCTAAAAGGCTGGTTGTAACAACGTCTCTTATAAGACCAAAAATTCTAGAAATAAAAGTCCAAAATGAAACTAAGCCCGTCTTAAAAAATAAACCTTTTTCAGGGCTCTCCAATTTAGAAGGTGTAGTCAAAATTATTCTTTTTCTTCAGGAATAAAATCAAGAGCTACTGAATTTATGCAATACCTTAAACCTGTTGGTTGTGGTCCATCATCAAATACATGACCTAAGTGAGCCGAACATTTAGAACAATGAACTTCTTTTCTTAAATAACCAATTTCATAATCATCACTGTAAGCAACTGAATTTTTTTCAAATGGCTTATAAAAACTTGGCCAACCGGAACCAGAATCGTACTTAGAAGTATGATCAAATAGCTTTGATCCACAACAAACGCAAACATATTCTCCCGGCTCTTTATTATCATTCAAATTCCCGGAGAAAGCAGGCTCCGTTCCATGCTGCTGGGTCACATAATAAGCCTCTGCTGAGATCTGCTTTTTTTCTTTATCTTGCTTTGACATTAATTTGTTAGAAGTATTTTTTTAAAGACATCTCCATAACCATTGGCAATTTCCATTTTAGAGGTATGGCCCCTTGCTCTGAGCATTTTATGGGCCATTGGTAAGTTATACCAAGGACAAAATGTAAAAAGGTGATGTTCAACATGATAATTTACATTGAGAGGAGCTAGAAAGTAGCTTAAATACCATGGCACTTTTGTCGTCCTTGTGTTTTTGAAGTCATCGCCACCTTCCACGCCTGAGTGTTCAGTGATACTTCTGATTCTATAAAAAAGGCTGAATAGAGTAATCATCGGTACCCACCATAAGAAGAGGTAAAGCCAAGGATTGCCGCTTAGATAAAGAATAGTAAAAAGAATCAAGTTAGTTATGAGGAATCCGTGCATTTTGCTTAAAAATCTTGAAATGTGCTCAGATAAGCTTAAGTTTGATCCCCAGGCAGACTTTAACGCCCCAAAGTATCTTCGTAGTCCTGCAACTCCAGTTAGATCCCTAGTAAATTTTCTGATGAGACTTGCTCGGGATGTCGGAAAAGCTTTCGTTAAACCTATGTCAGGATCTTTATCTGTTTCGGTATATTTATGATGCTGTGAGTGTATTTTTCGATAGGGAAAAGTATCAGTCATCACTGGAAAAGCGCAAAACCACTGTGATGCAAAGTCATTTAATTTTCTATTTTTATACATCAAACCATGAGCACCATCGTGCATAAGAACTGTCATTTGGAACTGCTTTGCTGCTACGATCAATGAAGAAATGATAAAAGTTAGGACATTAGGCAGGTAAATAAATAAAGAAAAAGCGAAAAAAACCTGAGCCCACATTGAAATAATTGTCATTGTGGTTTTCCAATCTTTTTTTTCTCTTAAAATTGCAATTTCTTGATCGCTCAGAAGAGAATTGTAATCATTCATGTGCTAATTATAACTAAGTGAGTTTTTTAGGAAAATTTTTCTTTCTTTTGATTTTTAAAGCCAGAAAGCTCCATTCTTTGTAAAAGATCTTTATCCATAGGTATATCTATATTAATTTCATCAAAGCCCTGTCTCATTTTTGATTTTCTTAGCTTTTCAAACTCCTCTGGCCCAAATGTTTTACCTGTCTCGTTGTATTCACTCAACAGTGCCTTGAATTCTGTAGCGATTTTTCTCGTTGAAAAAACTTCTGAAATCATGGATTTAAAATCTAGACTCTTTGATTTTATTAATTTGTCTGAAAGACAGCTTGAGAGTTTTGCAAATTTTTTAACTTCTTTTCGTTCTACAGATTTAGAAAAAAGATCATTGAACTTTTCCAGAATTAAATCTATCTGTCTTTCTTTAGATGAGAATGTATAACCCGCTATGTGAGGTGTACCAAAAGCATTTGAGTGATTCATGAAAGAATAAACATCATTCAAGGAAATTTTTGGTTCATTTACCCAAACATCGTTGAATATTTCTGATGATTTTGCTATTTCTGAATAATCAACTACTTCGCCTCTTGATGAATTAATTACTAATTTACTTTTCGGTCTCTGTTTTTTTGAGATTAAATTATGAGAGGGATATTTTCCTTCCTTTGAATATGAGCAATTGATGCTTAATACCTCACACGATAAAACTTTATTCAACTCATCTTCTGAATGATCATATAAGTAAGGATCATATATCTCTACTTCAAAACCAAGATCACTTAAACTTGAATCGATTTTTTTCCCAACGTGGCCGTGACCCACTATGCCAACCGAACATGCCTCAAAATCATTTTCTAATATACAACTGAGCACATATTCAAAAACAGCTTGAGAATTTGAACCTTTGGCAGTTTGTATTAAACATTCACTATCATCTAATAAATCATTGGAAATATGATTTTCTCCAGAAGCAAAAGATCCGATAAATGAAATGTTGGATTTTGAAATGAGCTCCTTGTTTACTTTAGTTGTAGTTCTAATAAAAAGAGCATCAGCATTTTTAATCGTTGAAGCATTTATTTTATCGAAAGGTAAAAAATCAAAATCAATATTCTGGCCTTCAAAAGATTCTTCTGAAATAGGAATATTTTTATCTATTATTAGTTTTATCAATTTTTGCTTGAGGGCAAAATTTTGCTTTTAATCCATCCAAAAAAGGTATTGCCTTTGAGATTATATCTATCAAGAGCTAAATACAAATCATCCATTTCTTTGGGGTCAGAAAACATATCTTCTCTTGATTTCATTTTTGCTGTTTGATCTAACTCTTTTACAATTTTTGCAGGGTTCCCGGCTACAACAACGTTTGGTGGCACATCCTTGGTGACTATCGCTCCAGTACCCACAATACTATTCTTACCTATCGTTACTCCTTTACAGATTACTGCTCTATCTCCAACCCAAACATTTTCTTCTAGTTTAATAGGTTCTGATTGTCCAACTGGTTGAGCTCTATCGTAAATATCGTGCCAATCTGAATCTGATACGTACGCATTGTTAGCAAACATGCAGGAGTTACCTATCTCAATGTTTGTAGCAGCAGAAATTCTGACTCCAGGGCTAATTAAACAAAAATCTCCAATAGTTATTTTTCCTTCATACCCGCCGCTTATCCAAGTAGTAAGATGAATATGAGCATCTGGTGAGGTAATAAGAGTCGCAAAATCACCCATTTTTATTCCTGTACCAAAAATTTGAACATACTTAACACCCATGATCATAGGAGCCTTTCCAAGGTAGTCAAATTGCGGTCTGATAATTTTTTCAATATAGAGTTTATCCAAAAACCAATGAATTCTTTTTAACCAAAATGGTCGATTATCTTTTCTAATTTTATAACTCCTGCTTAGGTGCTAAGTGATATGATAGCGTCCTTTTATGTCAAATACTGCTAGATTAATTTACGAGGGACCAGACAAAATTCTGCCCAAGGTTTCGTTTGAGCTCTCAAAATTTAGGCAATTAGCCATACCAATGTTTTTTTCTCAGCTTGCAGGACATGCAACAGGAATAATTGCAGCTCTGATGACGGGAAATTACAGCACCATAGATCAAGCTGCGGTAGCTACTGGAAATATGTTTTTTTTCCCAATCTCTATGGGATTGATGGGAACCTTATTCATTGTTACCGCAATGGTAGCTCAAAATTTTGGAGCCAATACTTTAGATAATGTTGGAAAAATAATACGGCAGTCTTTCTGGGTAAGTATTCCTCTGATTATTTTAGGAATTTGGGCAATGAGTCAATCTTCTTGGGCTTTTAACTTGCTTGGCACTCCTGAAGAAGTTAGAGAGATAACCAGAAAATATATGTATGGATTAATGATTGGGCTTCCCGCTTTATATTTTTTTCAACCTTTGAGGTCGATGAGCGAAGGTATAACAAAACCCCTGCCCATAACTTACATAAACCTTTTTATGGTAGCTGTGAATGCAATACTCAATTATGGATTCATTTTTGGCAAGTTTGGCTTGCCTGAGTTAGGTGGTGCTGGTTGTGGGATTTCTTTTGCGGTATCAGCATGGCTATCTCTAATTATTTTAGCAACCTATATTTATACAAGCGATAATTACAAAGACTGCGGACTCTTTGACCAGTTTGACTTACCTGATTTTAAAATCATTAAAGAGATAGTTATTTTAGGGCTACCGATTGGGGGTACCCTTTTTGTCGAAATCAGTATGTTCAGTGGCTCTGGATTAATTTTAGGTCAACTAGGGGCTGACGTAATAGCTAGTCATTCCATTGCCATGCATGTTTCAACAGTGACATTCATGATACCGCTAGCTATTGGCTTAGCAGCCTCTGTAAGGGTTGGAAATCTAGTAGGCGCAAATGCTTCTCAGGATTCTAGATTTGCAGCCTTTTGTGGAATAGGATTTTCAATAGCTCTAGCCTTTATCAATGCTGCAATTTTGATTCTTTATGGTGAATACCTTGCAAGTTTTTTTAATCCCAATAGCTTGATAATTTCTTTAGCTTCTACCCTCTTAATTGTTGCAGCCATCTTTCAAATCACCGATGGCATTGCATTTAGCGGTATGGGCGCATTAAGGGGTTACAAAGACACAAGAGTCCCTCTTTTGATAATGATAATAGCGTATTGGGTCGTAGGTATGCCACTTGGTTACAACATATCCTTAACAGATAATATTATTGAACCCATAGGAGCGCTTGGTATGTGGATTGGAATGGCAGCAGGTATGTTCATTTTATCTATCTTGGTCCTTTGGAGATTGAATTTAGTATCCAGGACTTCCACTCAGTTCCAACAATCTTATGAAAGTAATTGACGCAAAAGGCCTTAAATGTCCTGAGCCTCTTATGCTTTTACATAAGGCAATTTATGAAGCTGAAAGCGGTGAGGAAGTTCGCTTAATTTCTACCGATCCCATGAGTGTTCCTGATGTTAAGAAATTCTGTGAATACTTAGAGCATAAATTGAAAGAAATAAAGGAATCAGATAATCTATTTGAATTCACGGTTATAAAAAAATGAAAAAACTCATCTTAAGCTCGATGATCTACATGGTTTTGTCTGTAATGTTGATCCTAGCAGTAGTCCAGCTTTTTTCTTAAATCAAGGGAGATAAAATAATGGGAGAAATGTCAAAAGAAATTAGGTCTGAAATCAACTCGGATGGATTATTAACTTTATCCATTTCCTCTTCGGAAATTCCAAAACCAAAAGATCATGAAGTTTTAATTAAGGTTGAAGCTTCTCCAATAAATCCATCAGATCTTGGATTATTAATAAGTTTTGCTGCTGATGTCACATCCTTAAAAGTTGAAGGCGAAGGAGATGACAAGAAAGCAACAATGAACGTTCATCCAAAACTACTGAGGACCATGCAAGCAAGATTAGATAAATCAATGCAAGTTGGGAATGAAGGTGCTGGAGTAGTCATTGATGCAGGAAAAGATGCCAAGGAAATGATTGGCAAAACAGTTGGTGTTGCTGGTGGAGCAATGTACTCACAGTATAGATGTTTACCTGCGCAGAGTTGTCTTGTGATGCAAGAGGGAACATCATCTAAGGATGCTGCTTCTTCATTTGTGAACCCTCTTACTGCCCTAGGGTTTATTGAAACCATGAAAATGGAAAATCACTCTTCTCTTGTTCATACTGCTGCTGCTTCAAACTTAGGTCAGATGCTAATTAAGATTTGCTTGGCAGATAACATTCCTCTGGTGAACATAGTAAGAAAAGAAGAACATGAAAAATTACTGAAAGGTCTGGGGGCTACTCATGTTTGTAACTTTACGAACGATAATTTTATGGAAAGTCTAATTGATGCAATAGCTGAAAATAATGCCACTCTTGGATTTGATGCAACAGGTGGAGGCAATGAAGGTAAATTAGCCGGTCAGATATTATCTGCTATGGAAACTGCTGCAAATAGAAATATGAAAGAGTACAGCCGTTATGGTTCAGATACTTACAAACAAGTTTACATTTATGGTGGCTTAGACCCTTCTCCAACAGTTTTAAATAGATCTTATGGACTGAATTGGGGGCTTGGCGGATGGCTTCTGACTCCCTTTATTGCAAAAGCAGGAAATGAAATTTTCCAAAAGATGAGGAAACGCGTGGCTGATGAGATTACAACAACTTTTGCTAGTAACTATACTAAAGAGGTTTCTCTTTCTGAGATGTTGGATGCAGAATCAATTCTGACTTACGCAAAACAGGCTACTGGGGAGAAGTATTTAGTTACACCTCATAAATAAGACTAAGTTCGAATCCGATCAATTACTAAACCTAAAGTCAGTAATAGAAAAAAAAGGATTAGTCTTAAATCGTTTAAGAGAGGCGTCTCTACCGGTATAGCTATTGTTTTCTCTAAGGCTTCTATTTTATAAAGATGCCTTTCATCAAAAATTGGGTTTAAGCCAATTTCCAACATATCCTTTCTACTCCTATGCCTTACGAAAGCAACGTTATCCCAGTCCTCCATGCCTTCGGCAGACACAATGTCCATAGCTGGGAAGAAAACTTCTGAGAAAAAAACTGGATGAGATGCTCTTTTAAACATTTCAGGATACATGTATTCCATGTAGTAATTCATAAGATTTGAAGAGGATGCTCCTTTGCCTGTTGCTGGCATTGTTTCTGGAGATTCGTTGTAGTCTAAAAAGTTAACCATGAAGAAATCTTTTCCGTCGTCTTCTTCCATAAATTTTCTTAAACGTTGAATGCTTTGTTCATCGTTGGCGCTTCTTTCAGAAATGACTTTCATAAAGGAATCAATCTCCTCATCATTCAATGGACCTGAAAGATTTGAGTACCAGATAAAAAAAATCGAATAAAAGAAAATGAAAAAATACCAATGGAAATTTTTCATACTAGTTTGCTTATTTCTTCTCCTATTTTGGCAGGGCTTCTAGTTGTATGAACTCCAGCCTTTTCAAGAGCTAGGAATTTATCTTCTGCTGTTCCTTTTCCACCAGCAATTATTGCTCCGGCATGTCCCATTCTTTTTCCGGGTGGAGCACTAACCCCCGCAATATATGCAACCACAGGTTTGGATACATTAGACTGAATGAACTCAGCAGCCTCTTCTTCGGCAGTTCCTCCTATTTCACCAACCATCACGATTCCTTCTGTTTCAGAATCTTCTTCAAAAAGCTGCAAAATATCAATAAAACTTGATCCTGGAATGGGATCTCCGCCAATTCCCACACAACTACTTTGACCTAAACCAGCTTGGGTGGTCTGATCAACAGCTTCATAAGTTAAAGTTCCCGATCTTGAAACAATCCCTATTTTCCCGGGCTTATGAATATACCCGGGCATGATTCCAAGTTTGCATTGATCTGGTGTAATTACGCCAGGGCAGTTTGGACCAATAATTCTGCAACCTGCAGAGTCAGCATTTTGTTTTAACTTCATCATATCCAGAGTAGGTATTCCTTCAGTAATACAAATGATCAACGGAATTTCTGCATCAATAGCCTCTTGAACATAATCTTTACAAAACTTAGCAGGAACAAAAATTATTGTTGCGTCTATTTCCAACTCTTGTTGAGCCTCTTTTGTAGAATTAAATACAGGAAGATCTAAATGACTTTCTCCACCCTTTCCTGGAGTTACCCCTCCAATGATGCTTGTCCCATACTCAATAGCTTGGGAACAATGCAATGTGGCTTGAGAACCGGTGAAGCCCTGACAAATTACTTTAGTATCTTTGTTGACGAGGATGCTCATTTAACTATCTCAGCAGCCTTTTCTGCAGCTTCAGATAATTCAGATACAGCTATAATATTTAAATTAGTTTTACCCAGCATTTCCTTTGCGATCTCAGAATTATTCCCTTTCAGTCTGACAACTACTGGAACATCTACACCCACTCCCTCTACAGCAGAAATTATTCCATCAGCCACCACATCGCACCTTACAATGCCGCCAAATATATTTACTAGTATTGCTTTTACGTTCTCATCTTCTAAGATGATTTTAAATGCCTCTGCAACCCTTTTTTCATCAACTGCACCGCCAACATCCAAAAAATTTGCTGGCTCTCCTCCAGCTAATTTAATAATGTCCATGGTTGCCATTGCGAGACCTGCTCCGTTAACTAAACAACCAATGTTTCCTTCAAGGGACACATAGTTTAGATCCCATTCAGAAGCTCTTAACTCCTTTTCTTCCTCTTGAGAGATATCTCTTAATTCTAAAATTTCATCCTGTCTAAACAGAGCATTAGAATCAATGTTAATTTTTCCATCTAAGCATACTAAGTTGTCCGATCCATTAAGGACGAGTGGGTTAATCTCAACTAAAGATAAATCTTTTTCGAAAAAAAGTTTGACCAAGTTTCTGAAGATATCTTTGAATTCTTTTGTTTGTTCTTCAGATAATTCAAGACCTTCTGCAAGAGGCAAATGATCTTCATTTCCTACTGATGGAGACTTAAGAAAGACTTTAAATATTTTTTCGGGATGATCCTCTGCCACTTTCTCTATGTCCATACCTCCCTCAGGAGAAGCCATAACTGCTAGGGATCTTGTTGATCTATCTATTACCGCCCCAAGATAAAATTCTTTTTTTATCTCAGTACACTCCTCTACTAAAATACAAGATACTGGCTGGCCCTGATCATCTGTCTGGTAAGTTACTAACTTATTTTTTATCCACTTGTCAGCGAATTCTTCAACTTCTTTTAAGTTATCCGTTACTTTCACCCCGCCTGCTTTTCCTCTTCCTCCTGCATGAACTTGAGCTTTGACAACCCAATTTGTATCAGAAATTTCTTTTGCAGAGGCTAATACTTCTTCGGTTGTGTTTGCAGTTAAAAAGTTAGGAACGGGAAGTCCGTACTCTTTGAGAATCTGTTTTGATTGGTATTCGTGAATGTTCAAGCTTTTATTATAAAGCTCTTTTCACTAATTTTTTCTTTATTTCGTTAATTGCCTTTGTGGGGTTAAGACCCTTAGGACATACGGAAACACAATTCATGATTCCATGACATTTGAAGACACTGAAGGCATCTTCAAGTTGATCTAGTCTCTCTTCAGTTGCAGTATCCCTGCTGTCGCTAATAAATCTGTGAGCCTGAAGAAGAGCTGCAGGACCCAAAAACTTGTCAGGATTCCACCAAAATGAAGGACAAGCTGTTGAACAACATCCACACATAATGCATTCATAAAGCCCATCTAGTTTTTCTCTTTCTTCAACAGTTTGCTTTATTTCTCTTTCTGGTTTTTCTTCATCGTTGATCAAATACGGTTTGATCTTCTTGTATTGATCTACAAACTGTTTCATATCAACTATCAGATCTTTTATAACTGGTAGACCTGGCAAAGGCCTGAGAACAATTTTGTTGCCTTTCAAAGCCTCAGAAAGCGGAGTGATGCAACCCAATCCATTCTTTCCATTAATATTCATTCCATCCGAGCCGCATACACCTTCTCCGCAAGATCTTCTAAAAGATATGCTTGGATCTTGTTCTTTTGCCATATTCAAAAGATCCAAAACCATAATGTCTTGCCCTTCAGGAATATCTATTGATAAATCTTGCATGTAGGGCTTTTTACCGCTGTCAGGGTCATACCTATAGATAGAAAGATTAATTGAGGAAATAGATTTTGAGGCAATTGCATCCATCTTAATAACTTCTCACAATTGGCTGAAAGGCCTGAACAGTTTTAGGACGGAAATTGACGTCTCTTTTAGTCACTTCCTTTGTATCAGCAAAATAAATAGAGTGTTTCAACCAATTCTCATCATCTCTTTCTTGGAAGTCATCCCTAGCGTGAGCGCCTCTACTTTCTTTTCTTTCATTAGCACACACAGCAGTAGCTTGCGCAACTTCTATTAAGTTCAGAAGCTCCAATGCCTCGACTCTAGCCGTATTAAACCTGGACGATTTATCCGTTAAGTGTATGTTTTGTGTTTTCTCTCTAATGTTCTCTAACTCAACTAACCCCTTCTCCATTAGGTCCCCAGTTCTAAATACACCAAAGTTTAATTGCATATTTTTTTGTAACTCAGCTTTTACAGTTGCAACATCCTCGCCAGTTGAACTGATATTTACCCTATTTAAATTAATCAAAGCTTGATCAATGTCGTCATTGGTAGCCTTAGATAAAGTTATTCCATCTTTGAGTGCATTTTCGATATGAAGCCCAGCAGATCTTCCAAAGACTATAAGATCTAAGAGAGAGTTTCCACCCAGTCTATTGCCCCCGTGAACAGAGACGCAAGCTGCTTCTCCTGCCGCATAGAGACCGTGAACTACATTGTCAGTTCCGTCTGTTGCTTGAGTAAGTACTTGACCGTGAACATTGGTTGGTATTCCTCCCATTGCATAGTGGCAAGTTGGCACTACAGGAATAGGATGTTCAACGGGATCAACGTGAGCAAATGTTTTAGAAAGTTCTGTTATACCTGGGAGTCTTTTATGAACAATCTCAGGTCCCAAATGATCCAATTTAAGGTAAACGTGATCTGCATCGGGGCCACATCCTCTGCCTTCAAGAATTTCTAACATCATTGATCTTGCAACTACATCTCTACTGGCAAGATCTTTATAATTTGGTGCATATCTTTCCATGAATCGTTCACCATCTTTATTCACCAGGTAACCGCCCTCACCTCTGCATCCTTCAGTAACTAGAGTGCCGTGACCATAGATGCCAGTAGGATGGAACTGCCACATCTCCATGTCTTGAACTGGGAAGCCGGCTCTTAGAACCATTCCAGTTCCATCGCCAGTGTTGATCATCGCGTTTGATGTCGTTTGGTATATCCTTCCAGCACCGCCTGTTGCCAAAACTGTAGCTTTAGATTTTAGAAAATAAGGCTCTCCCGTTTCTATTTCGAAAGCTATGACTCCAACGACTTGATTATCTCCATTTTTAACCAAATCGACTGCAAACCATTCACTTAGAAAATTTGTTCCGGCTTTAAGGTTTGCTTGATAAAGAGTATGCAAAAGAGCATGGCCGGTTCTATCTGCGGCTGCGCACGTTCTCTCTGCTTGACCGCCTTTCCCGTAATCCTTTGATTGGCCTCCAAAAGCCCTCTGATAAATTTTTCCTTCCTCTGTTCTAGAAAAAGGTAATCCCATATGCTCAAGTTCAAAAACTGCTTTGGGGCCTTCTTGACACATGTACTCGATAGAATCTTGATCGCCAATAAAGTCCGAACCTTTAACAGTGTCGTACATATGCCATCTCCAGTCATCATCCGGATCAGCACTTTGTATTGCACAAGTAATGCCTCCTTGAGCGGAAACAGTATGTGATCTTGTTGGGAAAACTTTTGAAACTACAGCGGTTTTGAAACCTGATTGGGCTAATTGCAAGGAAGCCATCAAGCCAGATCCACCGCCTCCTACGACAATTCCATCAAACTCTAGTACTTTCAGTTTACTTGCGTCTAATTCCTCACCTTTTCCATTCATTGCCATAGAGTTAACTCACTATTAATAAAATTCCTACCGTAATTGAACCTAAAACTTGTATCCAACATAAAGCTAGAAAAGAGTTTTTTACAAATCCTGATACGTTTCCTAAAAGCCTAGATGTCAAATAATCATGTGCAATATTCAACATTCCAGACATTGCATGATAGGAAATTGAAACGAGTATCAAGAAAGTCCAAATCCTAAACAAAATGTTGTCAAATAATGCCGTTAAATCCGAAAAATTAACAGGTTCAACCTGAAACCAATAGAAGGATATAACCAAAAAATAGAGTGCCTGAAAAACTGCGGTAAGTCTTATGACAAAGAACTCAAAAACTCCAGTTCTCTTAAATGTTCTTAACTTGGTTACCATATTAAAATGCTAAAAATTACAGTCATAACTAAAAATAAAAGATAAACAATCATTGCGCTATATCTAGAGGCTTTGAGTGTCTCCCAATATCCAAAATCCATTGCTAAATGTCTTAACCCAGAGAAAAAGTGATAAACAATTGCAGCGACGTATAAAGTCAATGCTGATTTCATGATGAAATGAGCCATAAGAGCTGACGCATAATCAAACCCCTCTTGCGATTGAATTGCAACTAATACCAATGAAACTAAGGGGAAGGTTAAGAAAAATAAAATGACTCCAGAAATTCTATGCGAAATAGAAGACAATGCAGTGATTGGAAACTGAATTGTAAATAAATTTAAATTAACTGGCGGTTTTGACATTTTATTTTTCGGAGGGCAAGAGAATTATAATGCTTAAAATAAAACGATCAACGCCTTCTTATCCTTGCCCTCTTTTTTAATTGTCTTTCTGTCAACTTATTCTTTTTGTCTTTAAAAGGATTGTCATCAGTCTTATAAAAAATTTTGATTGGAACTCCCTTTAAATCCAGTTCTTTTCTGAATTGTTTTTCTATGTATTTCGTGTAGGAATTACTGATATCTTTGAGTTTATTACCATGAATTGAAATGGTGAAAGGTCTATTCGATTGCAATTGGACAAATTTGAGGTTTGGTCTAAATCTTCCTGAAATTGGCGGTGGATTTTTTTCTACAATTCTTTCTAAAATTTCATTTAATTCTTTTTTTGATACTTTGTTTCTTGAATTTTTTATGATTTTAATTAACCCTCTGACTAAAGCCTTAGTTCCTATATTTTTTTTTGCAGAAATATATTTACTTTCTAAATGACTCGCAAAAGACAACCTTCTATTAATTTCTTTTTTAAGGATTAATTTATCTGATTTACTTAGATTCTCGCTTTTATTTAAACCTATAACGATTGGCTTCCCTGAAGTAAGGCATAGGGAGATAATCTGAAGATCTTGATCTGAAATGGACTGGTGAACGTCTATCAAAAAAACGACTCCATCAACATTTTTTAGTGTGTTTATTGATTCTCTGGTGATCAGATTATCTATTTGATCATTTAATTTACTTTTCTTTTTTATCCCCGCTGTATCAGTAAGAATAATTTCAGCCTTATTTATATCTAATTTATGTGAAATTGAATCTCTTGTTGTGCCTGCTGATTTATCTACTAAAGATCTTTCAGCTTGGAGAAGTTTATTAAAAAAGGTTGATTTTCCGGCATTTGGTTTGCCAATTATTCCAACTCTCAAATTACTTTGCTTACCCTCTTCTGCCTGCTCTCTTGATGGGAGAATTTCTTCTATTTTCTTCTCGAGGGTTCTTATTCCCTGTTTTTTTGTTACTGATATTTCAATAATATTTTGTAATCCTTCTTCGTAATAAAGATCTTTATTATTTTCGCTTTCTTTTAAATCACATTTATTCAAAACAGGAATAAAGGGAACAGATGCTTTTCTTATGTAATTTAAGATCTCTGCATCTATTTTTGATAAATTGGTTGATGAATCAAATAACGCAATAATTAAGTCAGATTCTTCACATGAACTTAACGATGACTTTGTTACAGCAAAATCAATCTCATTGTTAGTTAAGCCAATTCCACCAGTATCAACAAGAACATAACTGCTATGGTTAATAATTAAATTTGCGTATTGTTTGTCTCTGGTAAGACCTTCTATATTTGCAACAAGGGATTCGTTGTTTCCTAATAAAGCATTAAAAAGGGAGGATTTTCCCACATTTGGTTTGCCCAATATCGTAATAATTGGTTTCATAACTGCTTGAGGTTTTATTTTACAGAAAGTAAAAAGGAAGCGCCTTTCGAATCAACTCCGAACAGGAAGTTATCCTGAGAAAATAATGAAACTAATTTATTTTTAGTTGGCTGTATTCTGCCAACCAAACTACCAGTTTTTAAGTCTACAAAGTGAAGAAAGCCCTCTAAATCTCCAACAACCAAATTATTTTTATATCTAATAGGTTTTGTTAATTCTCTGTATTTGAGTTCAGAATTTTTCCATTCTAAGTCACCATCCACAGTCCGATGTGAAAAAATTTCATCATACTGATCAACGAAGAAAATATCACCTCGATAAGAGATAAAATCTTGAAAGATTGATGAATCTTGTCTCCATACTGTTCTGCTTGATTGAATTTCAATAGCAGAAATACTTCCTTGATAGGCAGCTCCTATTGCTAATCCAGAGGTTACTATCGGTTTAGCATCGACATCTATTATCCTTTCAAATTCTGAACTTGCTTCGCTTAAAGTTAAAGGAATTTCCCATCTAACTACTCCTGAATCTGGATCAATCATAGCTAAGTTTCCGTTGGCAAAACCTATAAATAGCATATTGTTAGAAAAATAAGGTTCTGACGTACCTCTAAGAGTCAATTGAGGAATTACTGCCAAATACTCCCATTTAAATTCCCCAGTTTTAAAATCCAACGCTGTTATTCTTCCGTCAACAGATTGCACTGCAACAATTCTCCCATTTGCAACCGGAGAAGACAGAACTTCTGTATTGACACTAGCCTGCCATTTCAGTTCACCATTTTCATCATCCAAAGCAAAAACATCCCCATCTGAAGAAGCAGCAAACAATGTTCTAAAACTATGTCCCAAACCAGCAGAAAGACTATTGGAAATTTCTTTTCTCCAAATTTCTTGACCGTTTCTTATATCACCTTTGATTAAAAAACCTTCGGAAGTTATGTAGTAGAAAAAATTATCATCGAAGTGAATATCAAACCTTCCAAAAATAGGATTCTTGAGAATTTTCTTTTTCCAAAGAATTTCACCGCTAACCTCAGATTCTATTTCTTGCAAGGGAGTAGGCAGATTAATTTCCTCTCCATCTGATTCACAACCTAGCAAAACAAAGAAAGTAATCAATAAAATTATTAAATTTGCTATTTTCATGAAATTTAAGATGACGGGAGAAGTGATAATTTTATATTCATCAACTCTATGAATCCTTGATCGCCTGTAGCCTTTATAGCCTCTTCGTAATATGTATTTGCTGCTTCATATGATTCCTCAAAGCTTGCTATATCTCCCAATAACTCAAGTCTCTTAGATTCATAAAAATCCAACCTTGGAGCTAAATTTTTCTTAGCTTCGTCAAAATTTCTTTCTTGGATCAAAATATATCCTAATCTTATAACAGCAATATCGTGCAGCGGGTTATTAGAGTTATTGGCAGTTGTGATTATCTTAGTAAGTTTTCCTTTTGCTAAATCAAGATTAGCTTCGTCGAAAGCTTTCTTGGCAACTAAGAGATCAGATGCTGTCTCGTAAACTGTTTTTTCGATGCTAGACTGCGCTGAATCCATTTGTATCATGAAATCTTCTAGGGTTGATTCCGCATTATTAAAAGATTCAATAATATTTTGATAAGCTTCAAAAGCTTCAGACAATCTTTCTTCGTTTTTATTTTGGAAGTATAGATAGATAAAAGATGCAGCTATTAGAACACCTAAAAAAAGAGTTATTGATATTGCATTAGATTTTATCCAAGCAAAAAAACCAGATAGTCTCGCTTCTGCAGATGAACTAAAAGGATCTTCATTCATTTTTGAGCTCTTTAACTAGTTGATCATATTCTAGAGTGAGTTGATCCTCATCCTCTTTTAATTTTTTTAGTGAAAAGTTTTTTGACCTCACTTCTTCCGGGCCGATTATAACCGCAAAATCAATATTATTCTTGTCAGCTTTTTTCAGCTGATTTTTAAGTGAAGATTGGTAACCAGAGAACAAAACTCTTAAATCTTTATTATCTTTTCTTAACTTTTGTGAGAGCTGAAGCCCATCTGAAACATAACTTTCATCTGTAAGTATTATTTGAAGAGACGATGAAGAAGATGATTCGTTTGCTTTAGTAATCAAAGCAAGTCTATCCAGACCAATCGAGAAACCAGCAGCCGGACAATCTCTTCCACCAAGTTGTTTGGACAATCTGTCATACCTTCCCCCTCCGCAAAAAGTGTTTTGACTTCCGAGATCTGGAGATGTCCATTCAAAAACGAGGTCGTTGTAGTAATCGAGACCTCTGACTAATTTTTCGTCTTCCGTATACGATATTCCTAATTCATTAAGGCCTTCTTTGATCAACCCATAATTGTCAGCTGATTTTTGACTTAAAAATGAGGATATTTTGGGCGCATTTTTAATCACTTTTTGAGTTTCTTCATTTTTAGAATCTAAGATTCTCAGAGGATTAGTTTCAAGTCTTTTCAAGCTATCCTCATCAAGAGCTTCAGAGAAATCACTTAAATACTTCTTTAAGTCTGAAGCATATTTTTTTTGAGATTCCTCATCACCGAGAGAGTTGATATTTAGTGAAACATTGCTCATCCCAAATCTTTGGAAAATTTCATTTGCCATCATCAGCAACTCAAGATCTGCCTCAAACCCTCTGACGCCATATGTTTCTGCGCTTACTTGAAAAAATTGCCTTGATCGACCCTTTTGAGGTCGTTCATATCTAAACATTGGACCCGCGTAAGACAACTTAATTGGACCTAAATCAAGCAAGCCTGAATCAATGGCAAACCTCAGACAACCTGCTGTGCCCTCTGGTCTAAGAACTAAATCCTCACCCTTCCTGTCTTGAAAGGTAAACATTTCCTTATTTACTATGTCTGTTTCTTCTCCAACAGACCTGATAAAAAGTTCTTTCTTCTCTACTATGGAAGTTTCAATCTCTTTAAAAAAATAACTATTAAAAATGGTTTTTATTTCATTTAGTAGATTTGATTTATGCTCAAACTCACTCGGATCCAGATCATTAAAACCTCTGGGCTTTGTTACTTTCGACATAATCTAACCTTTAGCAATTATTTTTTTATTCTCAATCTCAATAGATTTTACTTTATCTCTGATTTGTTTTTCCAAATGGTCTACGAGATTTTCATTACCTATTTTGTGATCAGGCTCTCCATCAATGTAAATCAAATTATTTGGATCTGCCCCAGTTATACCAACATGAGCTGCTTTAGATTCCCCGGGTCCATTCACATAACAACCAATTACAGCAACATCAATATTTTCCCTGATATCCTCTAATCTTGCTTCTAATTGATTCATAGTTTCAATTACATTGAAATTTTGTCTTGAACAGCTTGGACAAGCTATAAAATTTATTCCCTTTGATCTCAGTTTTAAGCTTTTTAATAAATCAAAACCTACTTTTATTTCGTCAACGGGATCAGATGCAAGTGACACCCTGATTGTATCCCCTATTCCATCCATTAATAATGCACCCATAGCTATGGATGATTTAACTGTGCCAGATCTGAATCCACCTGCTTCTGTGAGACCAAGATGTAATGGTTGTTTTATCATTTCTGCAATAATCCTATAGCTTTCTACCATCATGCCAACATCAGATGCCTTGATGCTGAGCTTAAAATTTTGAAAATTAAGAGATTCCAATATATCCACGTGATTCATGGCTGATTCGACCAAGGCTTCAGGTGTGGGCTCACCATATTTTTTTTGTAGTTTTTTCTCTAAAGAACCAGCATTGACGCCAACTCTAATTGGAATATCTTTATCTTCCGCACATTTAACTACCTCTTTAACTCTATCGATGTTGCCAATATTGCCAGGATTAATTCTTAAGCAATCGGCTCCGTTTTTAGCAGCCAGAATACCCATCTTATAATCAAAGTGTATATCTGCGATGAGAGGAACATTGGAATCTTTTTTTATCAACTTGAAAGCCGTTGCTGCTTCTTCATTTGGTACAGAAATTCTGACTAAATCTGCTCCAGCATCTTCAAGCTGTTTTACTTGATCTAATGTCGCTTGGACATCCTCTGTTTTAGTGTTCGTCATGCTTTGAACACTAATTGGGGCATCGCCACCAATTTCTACATTGCCAACTTTAATTTTTAGAGAATTTCGTCTTTTAATCTTTAAAAAGTTCAACAACTACTCCGTTCTCAAATAGAAAGTGAGCATAATCGGTGTATTGACTCACAGTTTCTGAAAAATCTATATTTTTTCCGTTCAAGTATATCTTCACAGATGGAGAGTGTCCTATTTTAAATTTAAAAGGGCCATAACCAGTTACTTCATAAAGACCTGTTTGAAGAAGTTCAAACAAAAGAATTTGCTCATTATCAATAATTTCTACCCAACTTTCGCCTTGGACTATTAACTCAATTTCACTGACATTATCACCTGAGAGAATTTTCTTATTATCCCCCCCAAAGTCAATATCAATGGTTGGAACATCTGGATCTTGATCAAAAGCTAATTGGTCTTCAAGAATATTATTTGGAATGTTTACGTCTTTCTCTATAGCGCTTTCAGAAACTAACTCGTCATTAATAATTTCTTGATCGTCTGAAATATTTTCAATGGAACTGACATCTTTTTTTTGATCATCGTCACCAAATATCAAGTAGGAAAGAATTATCAAAGAAAAAATAATAATTGAAAGAATAATAATCTTTCTTTTTAGTAACTTAGATACAAAAATAGAAAAAAAGTTCTCCGATGATTCTTGATCTTCATCTTCATTGGAAATATTTTTTTCCTTCAGAAATTTTTCATATTTTTCAAGAATTATTGAAGGTTCTAGATCGTAAAATGAACAATATTTCTTGATTTGTGATTTAGCAAAAATAGGCGCTGGCAGTTCATGAAAATTTAATTCCTCTATGGCTAAAAGAAATTTTTCTGGAATATTTAATTTAGTAGATATCTCATGTAGTGAAATTCCTTTTTCTTCGCGGAATTTTGCTAGGTCAAAATCCAAAATTCTCTCTAGAAAAGATCATTCATGATAGCAATCTCTCTTTCAGCTGACTGCAAAGAATCAGAGCCATGCACAGCATTCTCTCCCAAAGAAGTGGCAAATGATTTTCTTAGTGTTCCTTCATCTGCTTCAGCTGGGTTAGTGGCTCCCATCAATTCTCTGTACCTAGAAACAACGCCATCTCCTTCTAAAACCTGAATGACGCAATCACCGGATGTCATGAAATCAACAAGTTCTCCATAAAAAGGTCTTTCGGAATGCTCTGCATAAAAGTTTTCTGCTATTTCTCTATCCAAAGTAAGGCGTTTAGATTTAGTAATTTTTATTCCCGATTCTTTTATCTTTTCATTTATGTCTTCAATGAAGCCATTCTTTACAGCATCGGGTTTAATTATGCATAAAGTATTTTCCATATATCCTCCTTAAGAATTAGTCTTTTTCATCAATCCAAGTTGCCTGAATTGCTTCTAATATCTTTTCATTTGATCTGTCTGGGTCATCGGTAAAACCATCCAAATCTATGACCATTTTTCTTAAATCAACAAACAAAATTTTTTCTGGATCAGTTTCAGAGTGCTTTTCAATAAGCTCATCGACGATTTCATAAATATCTGTCCAAAGCATTTTGTCAAAGATTAGAAACTATTTAAGCTCCGCAAATGGTTTGTTAGAAAATGTAAAACTTTCGCCGCATCCACACTCATTTTCAACATTAGGATTTTTAAAGACTAAATTATGATTTACGCCTTCTTGAATATAATCCAATTCTGTACCTTTGAGGAAAATCAAGCTTGTGTCTTTGATATAAACATCAACACCAGAGAAATTTCCATGATAATCATTAGGATCTTCATCTTTTACGTAATCTAGATTGTAAGCATATCCTGAGCATCCAGAGTCTTTTAAAGATATTCTAATTCCATTTGAGCCTGGATTGGACTTCATCATCTCAACAAGATGACTTACTGCAGAGCTAGAGACACTGAAATCATCCTTGCTGAGAGACTTTTTATCTTCTGCGTCTAAATTATGCTTATTTGGATGTAATTCTGAAACCATATTGATAGTATATCTTGGAAACTGGATTGTAATATCATTAGAGAGATTTCTTAATTGGCAACTCAGTCTAGACCTTTGCTCAAGACCCCATGCCTTATCAAGCATATCTTCCTCGTCATCGGATGATTCTTCCAAAGTATCAAACCCTTCAGTAACAATTACGTGACAGGTAGTGCATGCACATGACATCTCACAAGCATGTTCTACTAAAATATTATTATCGAGTAAATTTTCGCAGACTGACTTAGAGGGTTCAGCTTCTACAACTGCTCCTTCAGGACATATCTCTGCATGTGGCAAAATAGTTATCTTGGGCATTAGTCATTATTTCTTAAACTCTTGAAGTCATCTATTGCGCGATGAATTGCCTCTTCTGCAAGCACACTACAGTGAATTTTAATTGCGGGTAATTCTAAAATATCGACAATTTCTTGGTTAGAAATAGCTTGAGCCTCTTCCAAAGTTTTACCCTTAAGCATGTCAATTAATTGTCCGCTTGATGCAATAGCTGAACCACAACCGTATGTTTTGAACCTGGCATCTACTATTCTATTTTCGCCATCAATGTTCTGGCATTTTATTTGGAGTTTCATTACATCTCCGCAGGCTGGAGCACCAACGATTCCAGTACCTACTCGATGATAATCTTCATCGCCAGGCTTCCATCTACCAACACTGGCCTTTTCAGGATTATTTAAAGTTTCTTCAAACTTATCTACTACTTTTTGTGAATATGCCATTTTTATCCTCTTTAGCTATTAAGCCCACTCTATTTTATCTAAATCTACTCCATCTTGATACATTTCCCAAAGAGGAGAGATTTCTCTCAACCTTTCCACTGAGGACTTAACAAGCAAGGCAGTTTCCCTTACATCTTTTTCAGTAGTATATCTACCAAAAGAAAATCTAATAGAGCTATGTGCAAGCTCATCTTTCCTGCCAAGCGCTCTAAGAACGTACGAAGGTTCTAAGCTCGCTGAAGTACATGCAGACCCAGAGGAAACTGCAATTGATTTAAGAGCCATTATTAGAGATTCTCCCTCAACGAAATTAAAAGATATATTCAATATGCCAGGGAATTTGTTTATTGAATCACCATTGACATAGATTTCCTCAATATCTTTAACTTCTTCCCAAAAAATTCTTTTAAGATTTTCTAACTTTCTTAAGTCATCATCCATTTGTTGGTGAGCTATTCTTGCTGCCTCCCCTAAACCTACTATCTGGTGTGTAGCCAAAGTACCAGATCTAAAACCTCTCTCGTGACCGCCTCCATGAAATAATGGTTCTAATCTAACTCTGGGTTTTCTCCTAACAAATAATGCACCTACGCCCTTGGGGCCATAAAATTTATGAGCTGAAATTGATAAAAGATCAATTTTATTTGAAGACATATTAATGGCGATTTTCCCAATACTTTGGGCTGCATCAACATGGAAGATTATTCCTTTGCTTCTAGTTAATTCACCTATTGCATCAATGTCAGTAATAGTTCCTAATTCATTATTCATATGCATGAGTGATACTAAAATTGTTTTATCAGTGACTGCTTCTGCAACTTGTTCAATAGAGATCTCTCCTGAAGAGTTTGGCTCCAAATATGTAACTTCAAAGCCTTCTTCTTCAAGTTGTCTGAAGGGATCAAGAACTGCTTTATGCTCTATTTTCGAAGTGACGAGATGATTACCTTTATTCTTGTAAAATCTTGCTGCGCCTTTAATTGCTAAGTTATCAGACTCAGTTGCACCTGAAGTCCAAATGATTTCTCTAGGATCACAACCAATTAAAGTTGCAAGGTTATTTCTTGCCTCTTCAACTGCCTCATCAGCTTTCCAACCGAAGGAGTGAGATCTGGAAGCAGGATTTCCAAAATTCCCATCGAAGGACATAAAGTCTGTCATCTTTTTGACGACGCCTTTTTCTACAGGAGTAGTTGATGCATAATCTAAATAAATTTGTTTCAAAATTACCTACCAATAAATTTCTGTGTATTCTATTCTCAATCAGGTACAGAGTAAAGAAAAAAGGTACATTAATAGACTACTTTATAACTTTTAATTATAAAGAAACTGGAAAATAGATCAAATACCCGTATTACAAGCCTCTTAGGAGATCTTTTCTATCTTGATATGTACCTTTGAAAAAAAATAAGGTACACTCTGATCAAATTAAATGATTATAGGTACAGAATCATGAGCAAAAACAAGTATCTTTATAAAAGGCATAATACTTGGTGGGTAAAACTTTCAGTTCCAAAAACTCTAAGAGATAAGTTAGGTTATGATCTGAGGCAAACCACAGGAACCTCAGATCTAGACGAGGCAATTTTAAAGAGAGATCAAATTGTCCAAGAGTTTAGAGACGTTATCAATACTGAAAAAAATCTTTTGGAAAATTCTAAATCATCAAAGGATATTTCTGGTAGTTCGGATGTTCCTATAAGCGATTACATGCCCAAAACAGATATATCTGATCCTCAGTATTTTCATAAAGTTGTTGACTGTCAGTGGGCCTGCCCTGCTCATACAAATGTTCCTGAATATATTAGACTGATTGCTCAAAAGAAATATACCGATGCATACATGCTTAATTGGAAATCAAATGTTTTTCCTGGAATTCTTGGAAGAACTTGTGACAGACCATGCGAGCCAGCATGCAGAAGATCTAGAACACATGAAGAACCGGTAGCAATTTGCAGATTAAAAAGAGTTGCTGCCGATAATAAAGAAGACTTTGATAGTCTTCTTCCTGAAATTCCGTCTGAAAAAAATGGAAAAAATATTGCTTTGATTGGTGGTGGCCCTGCTTCTTTGACTGTAGCTAGAGATCTATTGCCTTTAGGTTATGAGGTAACAGTATTTGAAAAGGATCCTAAGCCTGGCGGGTTAATGAGAACCAATATTCCATCTTTTAGATTACCTGAAGAAGTTTTAGACGAAGAAGTTTATAGAGTCATCAAAATGGGTGCGAAGTTTGTTAACAATACTGAAATCAAAAGCATGAAGTCTCTTGTAGATGATGAAAAATTTGATGCTGTTTTTGTAGGAACAGGAGCACCTAAAGGGAAAAATTTAAATATTCCAGGAAGAGATGAAGCATCAGAAAATATTCATATCGGTATTGATTGGCTCACTAGTATTGCTTTTGAACACATATCTTCCATTGGAAAAAAAGTAGTTGTTATTGGTGGCGGAAATACTGCAATGGATTGCTGTAGAACAGCCATTAGATTAGGGGCGGAAGATGTGAAAGTGACCGTAAGAAGTCCATTCGAAGAAATGAAAGCTTCAGATTGGGAGATTGAAGAAGCTATAGATGAAGGAATACCTATTCTTGAAAATACATCTCCCAAAGAATTTGTTGTAGATGACAATGGAAAACTTAAGGGAGTTAAGTTCGAGAAAGTGGCGCCACAATATTCAGATGACGGAAAAAGAAAGATGGTTCCTACTGGCGAGGAAATAGTCATTGAGTGCGATGACGTTTTATTAGCAATTGGTCAAGATAATGCCTTTGATTGGATTGAAAGAGATATTGGAATGGAGTTTGGTGAATGGGATATGCCTATTGTTGATAAAACTACAATGCAATCAACTTTACCAAAGGTCTTTTTTGGTGGTGATGCAGCATGGGGACCTGAAAATATTATTTGGGCAGTAGCTCATGGTCATCAAGCTGCTATATCGATTGATAACTATTGTAACGGAGTTGATCTTCTTGATAGACCTGATCCTCTAACAAATCTTGTGAGTCAGAAAATGGGTGTTCATGAATGGGCATATGATAATGATATCTCTCAAGAGGATAGAAACATTGTTCCTCATGCTGATCATTCCGAAGCACTGAAAAGTTTAAAAGTTGAAGTTGAGCTAGGGTACGACGAACAACTTGCACTAGATGAGGCTCAAAGATGCCTTAATTGCGATATGCAGACAGTGTTTAAAGAAGATCTCTGCATTGAGTGCGATGCTTGTGTTGATATCTGCCCTACCGATTGTATTAACTTTACTGATAACGGTACTGAAGAGTTTGTAAGAGGAAGTCTTAGAATTCCAGCGGTAAATTTAGATCAGAGTTTATATGTTTCAGACAAACTCAAAACTGGAAGAGTTATGGTTAAAGACGAAGATGTTTGTGTTCACTGTGGGCTTTGTGCAGAAAGATGTCCTACTGGAGCATGGGATATTCAAAAGTTTTCTTACACTGAAGCTCAAACGTTGAATTCGAAAGATAAGAAAAAATACAAGGAAGTTGCATAGTGGAAAAACTTCAAACTTTTGATTCCTTAGTTTCTAAGAATGACTTTGTAATTAAATTTGCAAATGTGAATGGCTCTGGTTCAGCGAGTGCTAACCAAATGTTTGCTAAAGCAGTTTTTAGAATGGGCATTCCTGTAAGTCCAAAAAATATTTTTCCCTCAAACATTCAAGGCTTACCAACTTGGTTTGAAATTAGAATTAATAAAAATGGGTATCTTGGAAGTAAAGGAAGTGTTGACCTCTCAGTTGCAATGAACCCTCAAAGCTACAATCAAGATGTTGAAGAGCTCAACTCCGGTGGATATCTTTTATATGATTCTTCTTGGAAAAGAAATTTCTACAGGGATGATATTAACGTGATAGAAATTCCCCTCACTAGCCTCTGTGTTGAGTCTTTTACGAATGCAAAGCAAAGAGCCTTGTTCAAAAATATTGCCTATGTAGGTGCCTTATCTGTTCTTCTAGATATGGAGTATGAAATTTTTGAAGAACTAATATCTGAGCAATTTGCATCGAAAAAGAACTTAATCGAGCCAAACCTAAAAGCTCTTAATATTGGAAGGGACTATGTTTTGAATAATTTGCCTTATCCAATTGGTTTAACGCTGGAAAGAATGGATAAGAATGATGGAAAAATTCTTATTAGTGGCAACGAAGCAGCGGGATTGGGAGCTGTTTATGGAGGAGCAACTATTTGCGCTTGGTACCCTATAACACCTTCTACCTCATTAGCAGAAGGTTTTGAAAAATATGCCAAAAAATTTAGAGTTGATGAAAAAACTGGAAAAAACCTTTATGCAAGCGTTCAGGCAGAGGATGAATTGTCTGCTATTGGTATGGCTATCGGGGCTAACTGGAATGGAGCTAGATCATTCACTGCGACCAGTGGCCCTGGAATTTCGTTGATGAGTGAATTTCTTGGTCTGGCATATTTTGCTGAAGTTCCTGTCGTAGTGTTTGATGTTCAAAGAGGAGGTCCATCCACTGGTATGCCTACAAAAACACAACAATCAGATATCTTAGCTTGTGCCTATGCTTCTCATGGTGATACTAAACATGTAATGCTTCTTCCAGAAGATCCAAAAGAATGTTTTGAATTTTCTGCAATGGCCTTTGATCTAGCAGATAGGCTGCAAACTCCTGTTTTTGTCGTTACAGATCTGGATATGGGGATGAACGACTGGGTTGTCGATGAATTGGAGTGGGATGATTCCAGAAAGTTTGATCGAGGTAAGGTACTGGACTTTGAGGCTTTGGAAAAAATGGAAGAAAAATTTGGAAGATATCATGATGTGGATGGTGATGGTATTTGTTACAGAACTTATCCAGGAGCTCATCCGAGCAAAGGGGCATATTTTACAAGAGGAACTTCCCATGATGAGTACGCTAGATATTCTGAGGATGGTGAAATAAATGCAACCAACCTAAGGAGGCTAGTCCAAAAATTCAAAACTGCCTCTGAGTTAGTCCCCGATCCTGAAATAATACTTTCAGATAAAAAAAATTGCTCCGGTGTTATTTATTACGGTAGTACGTCTGCAGCAATGATAGAAGCAAGAGATATGCTTAAAGAAGAGGGTATAGAGTTAGATCTGATGAGAGTGAAAGCCTTCCCTTTCAATTTAGATGTTTGGGATTTCATTGAAAAGCATGATTATGTTTATGTTGTAGAACAAAATAGAGATAGTCAGATGAGAACCTTGCTTATGGCTGAAGGTGGTATATCTGCAGAAAAGCTCAGATCTTTGGTTTGGTTTAATGGACAACCTATTGAAGCAAATTTTATAGCAAAGAAAATTAGAGAACGTGAACCAGAAAAGATATAGTCATGACTTATATACAAAAACCAATAAATCATCATCCAAACCTAAAGAAAAATAAACTTGGCTTAACTAGAAGAGATTATGAAGGGGCTGTATCAAGCCTTTGTGCAGGATGCGGACATGATTCCATAAGTGCTGCGATTATTGATGCATGCTTTGAGTTGAATATAGAAGCATATAAGGTTGCAAAGCTATCAGGCATAGGATGCTCATCAAAAGCACCAGCATATTTTTTAAATGATTCTCACGGTTTTAATTCTGTCCATGGGAGAATGCCGTCAATTGCAACTGGGGCTAGCTGTGCAAATGATGACCTTTTATATATAGGAGTATCTGGAGATGGGGATAGCGCATCAATTGGTATGGGTCAGTTTGTTCATGCAATACGTAGACAAGTAGATATGACTTATATCGTTGAGAATAATGGAACTTACGGTCTGACAAAAGGTCAATTTTCTGCAACTAACGATAAAGACTCTCCCAATAAATATGGAGAAGAAAATCCCTTCCCGCCTGTTGATTTGGCTGCTTTGGCTATTCAACTAGGAGCAAGTTATGTTGCAAGAAGTTTTTCTGGTGACAGGGAACAACTAGTTCCATTAATAATGGGAGCTTTTCAACATAAAGGATTTGCTCTACTAGACATAATTAGTCCTTGTGTAACTTTTAATAATCATGATGCTTCAACAAAAAGTTATGATCACATCAGAGAACATAATGATGCTTTGGGTAAAGTAGATTTTGTTCCTTTAGGTAGAGAAATTACTACAAATTATGAAGAGGGAGAGACTGTTGAGGTAAATTTACATGATGGATCAAAAATGTCTTTAGAAAAGTTAGACAGTAGTTATGATCCGACTGATGCTAATCTCGCGTTGAATACTGTAAGAGAGAAAAATGATGAGGGCAAAGTTGCAACAGGGCTTCTATATATTGACACTAAAGCTCCTGATTTATACGAGACTCTAAATGCCATTGACAAGCCTCTAAATTTGCTTAATGAAAAAGAGCTCTGCCCAGGATCAGACAAACTGAAGACAATCAATGAGAGTTTAAATTAGTTTTCTAAACTAACTCCTATTCTTGAGGCTATTTCTTGGTAGGATTCAATTACGTCACCTAAGCCTTGTCGAAATCTATCTTTATCAAGCTTTTTTCTCGTCTCAGCATCCCAAACTCTGCAACCATCAGGAGTCATCTCATCGCCTAAGTACATTTTTCCATCTTGTCTCCCAAACTCAAGTTTGAAATCGACAAGCAATAACCCTCCATCTGCAAACATTTTTTTTAAAACGTCGTTAACTTTGAAAGTTAATTCTCTCATCTCTTTTATATCTTCCTCAGTTCCCCAATTGAAGGAAATAATGTGAAATTCATTTACCATCGGATCGCCTAGCTCATCATCTTTATAGAAAAATTCAAACGTTGGAGGATTTAGCTCCATACCTTCTTCAAGCCCTAATCTTTTGCATATGCTCCCAGCTGTAATATTCCTCACAACACATTCAATTGGAACCATTTCTAACTTCCTAACAAGGCTTTCATTTTCTGAGACCTCGTCAATAAAATGAGTAGGTATGCCAGATTTTTCTATTTGTTGCATAACATGTGCATTAAACCTGTTATTTACAGTCCCTTTGCCAGCAAGTTTTTCGATTTTTTTTCCATCAAAAGCAGAAGTGTCATCTCTATACTCCATAATAAGCTGATCAGAATTTTCAGTGGTATATAAAGATTTTGCCTTGCCGCTCGATAAAAGTTCTATTTTTTTCATAATTAATATTTAAGATAGAGATTGATTAATTTCAGACAAAAGACTTTCAAGCTCATCATTCCATTCTTCTGAATCTAACATTATTTGAGTTAGATCTTCTGATGATGATCTTACAATAATTTTATACTCTTTAGGCTCACTTTTTCTGAGTCTTGCGAGGATTCCCTCTTCCTCAGGCAACCCATAATTAATCAAAACATAGCCCTCTTCTCTATTTAGATCTTTAACATTAATTGCTGCTTCTTTAAGAGCTCTGTTCAAAGCTGCCCAAGTTCTAGCAAAACCTATACTCAGCTTGATATATGATTTTCCATCATTTGTATTGATTACCTCAGACTTTCTGCCTTGATTTAAGTTTAAAGCAACCAAAGAAGTACCTTGAGAAACAGTAGCTGAAGAAAAATAATCCAGCAACTTCCTTAAAAATTCATCTGCTTTAGAATTATCATTATCCAGAATAGCCCAACCATTTTCCTGTTTAACCAGCTCAGTAAAAAATAATTCGGTGCTGGCTTGTCTTATTCCATGCTCAACTTTAAATCGATACTTGACCTCTTTATCCTTTCTGTTGAAGATTTCTGTTTCAATGACTCCTTCATCTGGATCAGAAATCCTAATAGATAAATCATTTTCATTTTCAATATATTGATTAAGAATTGGCCATACAGAGCTTGGTAATGACTCAACATATAACCATCTAATTTGACCCAGTTTATGGAGTCTTATTTCATTATTGCTTCCTGAAGAAAAAAACTGTCTTGGTCTTTGGAGCTCATAACTTAATTTCTCTTTATCTATTTCGCCATTTATAGGATACAAATCTAAGAGAACTGTAATGTCCTCAATGACTTCAGACAAAGTTTTATCTTCCTCTTCAAGTAAATATGCATTTCTAGATTGCTTGGATGGATCAGAAACACAGCTAGCTAATATTAAAAGTAATACAAAAAATCTCATCTCAAATTAATTCAAGTTTTAATAATTCCTCTTGCAAGGTTTGTTGATGCTCTTTAGAAAGGTTAGTTAGAGGCAATCTAATTCCAATATCTATCAAGCCCATTCTACTTAAAGCCCATTTTACAGGTATTGGATTAGATTCTAAAAAAAGCATTTCATTTAAATTAGAAATTTTATTTTCTATAATCTTTGCCTCTGAAGATTTTTCAAGAGCAAAATCACATAACTTAGACATTAAATCAGGTACAACATTGGCAGTAACCGAAATATTTCCATGGCCTCCATTTAGAATAAAGTCTGTTGCCGTGGCATCGTCACCTGAGAATAGATAAAAGGTTTCATCTCTAATTAATTTTTTGAGTTTTTCTAATCTTGATAGATCCCCTGTGGCCTCTTTGATTCCTGAAATGTTCTCATGAGGTGCTAACCTGGCTATAGTTTCAGGCAATAAATCACAACTAGTTCTTCCCGGAACGTTATAAAGCACTTGAGGAAATTCAACTTGATCTGCTATCTGAGTGTAATGTTGGAATAGACCTTCTTGTGTTGGCTTGTTGTAATAAGGCGTAACAGATAAAGAAGCGTCGGCACCAGCACTTTTAGCTGCCATGCTTAAGTATATAGCTTCCTTTGTACTATTAGCACCCGTTCCAGCAAAAATAAAAACCTTTTTATCTGCTTTTTTGACTATTCTTTCTATAACTGAAATATGTTCTGAAACTTCCAAAGTAGCAGATTCACCCGTTGTGCCTACTGCAATAATTCCTTTAGTTCCTGATTCAATATGTAAATCTACAAGTTTATCGAGAGCATCCAAATCAAGGTCTCCGTTTGCCTTCATTGGAGTCACAATTGCTACTATACTTCCCTTAACTAACATATTTCTTTTTGCAAAATTGAATTGTATATTATTGACTTGAATAAATTACTTTTTTTAAGAGGAAAAAAATGGGAAAAATTATAGAAGGAAAAAAAATTCCAACTTTTAAGGCAGATGCTACAAGTGATTCTGTTTTTGATCTAAAAAATAATAAAAAGAATTTGGTGATTTATTTCTATCCTAAAGATAATACTCCCGGATGCACGACTGAGGGAGAAAATTTTAGAGACCTTTACAAAAAGTTTAAAAATGTAAATGCAGAAATTTTCGGCGTCTCAAGAGAAAGCTTAAAGTCTCATGAAAATTTTAAAGAAAAATTTAAATTTCCTTTTGAACTAATCAGTGATCCTGAGGAAAAACTTTGTAAACTATTTGATGTTATCAAGGAAAAAAGTATGTACGGGAAAAAATACATGGGTATAGAAAGGAGTACTTTTTTAATCGATTCAAATAATAAGTTAATCAAGGAATGGAGGAAAGTTAAGGTTCCTGGACATGCGCAAGAGGTCTTAGAAACTCTTGAAGAATATTTAAAAAGTTAATTATTAACTGCAGGCCAAGACTTTATCACTGCTCTTATTGCAGTAGCTAATGGGACCGCTAATAAAACTCCCCAAAAACCCCAAATACCTCCAAAAATAAGTATTGCCAAAACAATTAAAACTGGATGGAGATTTACTTCTCTTCCAATCAAGAGCGGGAATAGAACATTCCCATCTAGAGCTTGAATGATCAGATAGGTAGCAAGGAAAATTAAATAATTCATATCCAAGCCCCATTGAAAATAGCCGACGATAGCAACAGGTATCGTTACAAAAATAGCACCAAATAATGGTATCAAAACCGATAACCCAACCAATATGCCGAGTAAAAGGGAGTAATTGGCACCGAGTATAGAGAATGCGGTTGTTGTAACAATCCCTACAATGATTAATTCAAGAACCTTGCCTCGAAGATATTTAAAAAGTTGAGAATCTAGTTCTATCCAGATTTTGGAGGCTGAACTTTTATCGCTAGGAAGAAAATAAGCAACGTACTCAAGCATTTGCTTCTTATCTTTTAAAAAGAAGAATACTAAAAAAGGAATTAGCACCAAATAAACAAGGGCGCTCATTGCTGCTGAAAACCCAGCATTTAGCTGTAAAAGGGTTTGCTCAAGAATATTAGGCAAGCTAGAGGTTACAGTTACGCTCAGGTTTTCGATTTGTTCTGAGGTAAAAAATTCTGGGTAATCATTGAAGAAATTCACAAGAATGCCTTCTAAGTTTTCTACGATTCTAGGTAATTCATTTACCAATCCAATTATTTGTCTTGAGAGTAAAGGGAAGATTAGAAACAATGAAAGATATAGACCGAAAAACAAAGTTATCGAAATAGTTAGACCAATCGGTCTTGAAAACCCTCTTCTTTCAGTAGTAGTAACTATACTGTTTAATAAATATGCAACAAGAGCACTTATAAATAAAGGCGTAAGGATTGAACCGAAGAAAATCACTATAATTCCTATGAAAACTAACAAAATTGATAAAGAAATTTGATCTTCCGTATGAAAATATTTATCAATAAGATTTTTAAAATATGAAGCCATAAACTTTTGAACTATTTTGTTTTCTAGTAATCAAAAGTAATTATACTGTTATTGTGAAGAGATTTTTTTTATTTTTAACTCTAGTAGTTCTATCTTTCTCGAGTGCACAGGACATTCAGGATGATTTACCAGTTTTAGGAGATAGATCTTCCGCATCTGTGTCGTTATCTGGTGAATTTGAAATGGGGAGATTATGGCTATCTCTTTTCAGATCGCAAGCTAAAGAGCATTCCGATCCTCTTGTGAGGGCATACATAGAAGATTTGATATATAGGCTAGCAGAGAATTCACAAGTAAAAGATAGAAGATTCGAATTCATTATTATTGATGATAAGTCTATAAATGCCTTTGCAGCGGCTGGAGGAATAATAGGTATTAATACTGGTTTATTCTTTTACACAAATGATGAGTCTGAATTTTCGTCAGTTATGACTCACGAATTAGCTCATCTAAGTCAGAGACATTATGCAAGAAGTCAAAATAGAGGATCGCCACTGGCAAATGCTCTAATGATTCTAGGTAGCATAGCTTTGGCGGCTGCGTCTAATAATCCTCAGGCGATCATAACTGGACCAGCCTTGATGCAACAATTGAATACTAATTTCACTCGCTCTAATGAGGAAGAAGCAGATCGAATAGGCTTCAATAACCTCGTCAGATCAGGTTTTGATCCCAAAGGACAAGGAAGGATGTTTAAGATCCTTCAGGATCTCTCTCGTAATAATTCTGAAGATCAATTTGGTTACTTAAGGACACATCCATTTCCTAAGGATCGTATTACTGATGCTAGGATAAGGGAAACTGAGTTTGTAGAAAAAAACTCTTTTGTATCTTACAGAGACTCAGTTGACTTTCATCTAGTTAAAAAAAGAATTGAAAGCGGTATAGAGCAAAATCCCAGAGGTTTAATAAGAAAATATTCAAGCGAACTAAGAAAAGCAAAAACAAAAAAAGATGAGACTATTTCAAAGTATGCCCTTCACCTTGCGTATCTAAATAATAAAGATTATTCAAAAGCCTTTTCGTTAATAAGAGAATGCATAGAATTAGATCCTATCAATATCAATCTACAAATATCCTTAATGGAAGCTCATATGAAAGCTGGAAATATCCTTGAGAGTGTTTCTTTAGGAAAAAACCTTATTTCCCTGCATCCTAATAATTATTCAATCTCCCTGTTGTTATCTAAAGCATTATTCAGAGATAAAAAATATGATGAAGCTGAAGAAATTTTAAATGACATTTCAAAAAAAAGACCTACCGACCCTTTCGTTTGGTATGAGTTAGCAGAAGTGCAAGGCTTCTCAAATAACCTTATTGGATTGCATAGGTCTAGAGCTGAGTATTTCTTTTTAACGGGGCGGTTTGAAGCGGCAATCATGCAACTTAGAGAGGCATCAAAGCTGGCTGCAAACTTCTTCGAGGTAAGTGAAAGTATTAGGAATAGAATGGAAGAAATTTATCAGACTACTGAAGCCTTAAAACGAATGGGCTGATTAAGCTGGCAATAAATCGAAGAAATCTCTTCCAGCTAATAAATGTAAGTGAAGATGAAAAACAGTCTGTCCGGCTGAGGCTCCATTATTTATTACGACGTTAAATGAATCTTCTGTTTCAAATTTTCTAGACATCTCTCCGACAATAAACATCAAGTGTCCTAAAATTGATACATCCTCCTCAGAAGCATCTGATAATTTTGGAATTGGTTTTTTTGGAATAATAAGTAAATGTATTGGAGCCTTGGGATTTATATCCTCAATAACAATACATAAATCATCCTCATAATGAGTTGTGGATGGTATTTCTTTATCTATTATCTTTTGAAAGATAGTTTTTTCTTCCGACATCTAAGAAATCTTATAACCCAAGTAAGTAGCACTCAAGCACAAAAGTACATTTACTAAAATGTACAAAAAAGAATTTGTCATTCCAAATGTTTGATACAGCTCTAAAGACTCTTTGGTAAAAGCTGAAAATGTTGTAAATGATCCTAGAAATCCTATGATTAAGAAATTTTTTATATTTTCTGAAATCACTTCTGAAGTCTCTGAAATATAAAATCCAATAAAAAAACATCCTATGATGTTCACTACCAAAGTCCCAATAGAGAAGCTTAGAATTGAATAATTATTCAAAAATGAGGATATCAAATATCTTGATGAAGCGCCTAAAGCTCCCCCGAAAGAAATCATTAAAATAGACATATTAAAGTGGTGGGTCGTATAGGATTCGAACCTATGACCAATTGATTAAAAGCCAACTGCTCTACCAACTGAGCTAACGACCCACGTATTATTGAAACTTTTTCAATTCTTCGGCTGCGAGTATACCAGCTCCAGAGTCAGGGTGATTGTTAATTAAGTAATTAAAATATTCTTTTGCCTTATTAGAATCTTCTGATCTTAAACTTATCATTCCTAATTTAAAATTTGCGTCTGGTACCCTGCTATGTTCGGCATAAGTGGAAATTAGTTCATTAAAAGAATCAGAGGAATCAATGTAATTCTCTTGAAGAAAATATATTTCACCTAACCAAAATAAAGCATCTCCAATAAAATTTCCTTCAGGAAATGAAAGGATCAAGTATCTTAGTTTTTCTGATGCTTCAGCAAATCTTCCATCTTCTATTAGTTGAAGAGAATCTGACCAAAGTTCAAATTCATTACTAGCATCATCTTCTTCGACTAACCCTGCTAAAGGATCTAATTCATCTATATTTGTTCCCTCTATTTCTTCTTGAACTAACAAAATACCTTCTAACTCATGGATTCTTTTATCTAGATCTACATATCTGAGCTGTTGCGTGTCTTCAATCCTATTTAACTTATAGTTAATTTCTTCAAGCTGATTCAAGAGTATTTGAATTTCTTTTTCGAGGGAATTGATCTTATTTAATAACAACCTTTCCGACTCAGAATCTTGTGCCCAAGTCGAAGAGGTAATTAAAAAAAATAAAAGTAAAAGAGATCTTTTAATCACTTAAAGCTAGTAAAGAGATATCTCAACTCTCCTGTTAGCTTTATATGCCGATTCAGAAGAACCAAGCCTATCTGGTCTTTCTTCACCGTATGAAACGACATCAATTTTAGAAGATGAGATACCGTTGACTATTAAAAATTCTTTAACGGATTGAGCTCTTTTTTCCCCCAAAGCTAAGTTATATTCTCTTGTACCTCTCTCGTCGCAATGCCCTTCTAATCTGATTGCCTTTGCTCTTTTAGCAAATCGAATATACTGATCCAAGGTATCCATGGCATCATCACCAAGGTCAAAGTTATCAAATTCAAAATAAACCTTATCAGGCAAATTCACATCCATTTTTGGTCCCATCTGAGCAGATTGACCAGAAACAGAAGCATAGCTAGATGCAGATACATCGTCAGCCACATCATTAGCACAACCACTACCTAAACAAGCCAATATTGATATTAGAAAAATACTTATTGGTTCCATTTTTATCCTCATCTAGTTAACGTTCTATAATGTTTGACTCAAAATTCTTGAATTAGTTCAAGAAAGGAGACCAAACAGGTTCCCGAATAGCGCCAATTTTACTAGGTATTTTAAACTTTGCCAGCCCATCAAGCGAAATTCCTGCTAAATAGCCGTTTTCAGCGTCTTTCGTGGCATAAATAATGAAGTTATTATTAGGGGAAACGCTTGGAGATTCATCTAATGCAGTCTCAGTAAGCATCTTTAGACCACTTTTTCCGAGGCGCTTGATTGAAATATGAAACTTTTCTTCAGATCTATGAACAAAAACAATATTCTTCCCATCTGGGAAATATCTTCCTCTAGCGTTGTAGTTTCCATCAAAAGTTATTCTTGAAATTTTTCTTGTAATTAGGCTAACTTCATACAGTTGAGGAGTTCCAGATCTATTAGAGGTAAATAGAAGTTTCCTGCCGTTTGCAGAGAAAGAGGGTTCTGTATCTATTCCGTAATGCGCAGTAATTCTAGAAATCTTTTCGGTCTTTAAATCATATAAATACACATCAGGATTGCCACTCCTTGAAGAAACAAAGGCTAAATAATTTCCATTTGGAGACCAAACAGGAGCACTGTTGATTCCAGGATACCTTCTTAATGAATTTCTTTTCCCTGAGGATAAATCTTGGATAAAAATTTCGGAACTTCCATTCTCAAATGATACGTAACTTATTTTTTTCCCATCAGGAGACCAATCTGGTGACATTATCGGCTCAGGTGAGTCAAACAGAGTAATT
>CACFKX010000005.1:0-76027 GCA_902566955.1 uncultured SAR86 cluster bacterium
AGGCTAGTCCTTTTTTTAATTTTCAATTAACTGGGAATTTCTTTAATTATCTCCCAAAATACCACGGGCCTTTTTTATCTGAAAATGTTCAAGTAGAAAATTACCTTGAAATACCTCCCAACAATTCTTTTTTAAAATCGCTTGATTCGGTAGTTAATGAAAAAACAAGATACAAGAATGTTATTAATAATGAGGCAGTAGGAAAATTTAACGAAAGAGTAAATAAAATTTATTCTGATTGTTATAAATTTTTATATTTAGAAAATTCTGAATCTTTTAAAGATATCAAGCCAATTAAATATGAGCATGAGTGGTCTCATGCGCTAGTTTCTTATGATGAATTTATTTGCTTTACCCACAGCAAAAATTCTTTTTTCCTTATCTCTTTAGCTAGAGATTAATAATCCTATGCAGTCGAATAATAGTGCACCTCGATCAATATGGTTGTTAGCAATAGCTTTGGCCTTTGTAGGTGCAGGGCAATCAACAATGTTTATTTTAATCCCTCCGGAAGTCAGAAATTTAGGTTTTAATGAGTTTCAAGTTGGTTTAATTTTCTCTATTTCTGCTGTTGCTTGGATGATTTCCAGTCCTTTTTGGGGTGATTTAAGCGATAAATTTGGCAGACACTGGATTTTCCTAATAGGAATGATTGGATTCGCAATCTCTCTTATATTGATCACGACATTAATTGAATCTGCGAGACAATTAATAATCCCGCTCTATCTTGTGCTTCCCTTATTAATTTTAACAAGATTAATAAATGGTCTTTTTGGGAGCGCCGTTCGACCAGCAGCAGGGGGCAGGATTGCAGATATCACAACACCTGAACTACGGACAGCTGGATTTGCCCGTTTTGATGCAGGTTGGCAATTTGGTGTGATTGTAGGTCCAATTTTTGTTGGATTAGTGCTTTGGCTTAGTGAAGGAGATTTCTCGCTTCCATTCTTAATCATTGGTCTTGCTGGCTTGATTGCTGGATATATGAATTTTAAATTAATGAAGAACTCACATGTTGATACAGAAGTCGATAAAACCGTTAAAAAAATAAATTATCTAGATGAAAGAATATGGCCGTCAATGTTCGTTGCTGCTTTTATGGGTATGTCGAATGCAACCATGGTACTTACAGCATCTCTTTATTTTCAAGATTTAAGTCCTGAAATTGAGAATATATATCCTTACGTAGCATTTGGTTTTTCGTTGATAGCAATATCAGGTCTTTTAACTCAATTATTTTTAGTTGATAGGTTAAGACTTTCTCCTTATTTATTACTAAGAGCAGGACCTTTGATAATGCTAGTTTCATTTTTAGGAATTGCGTTTGCGCCGAGTATTTATGTTTTGTTTGTGTATCTGACTTTACATGGAGTGGGCTCAGCTCTGACTCGTTCTGGAAATGTAGCGCATCTGTCTTTATCGGTAAATAAAAATGAACAGGGTTTAATAAACGGGATGTTGGGAGGTGTAATGCCATTGGGTCATCTTCTGACGCCTATCATAACCATGCCTTTGTATATGATTGCGCCAAATTATCCTTTTATATTTATTGCCATTCTATCTGTACTCATTATCATGTTTATTAACTTGTCTAAAAAGTTTACTAATAAGCTTCATACGGGAGAAATTAATGTTTGATAAAAATGTATTAAAAGGAAAAAGAATCTTAGTAACCGGAGGTGGATCGGGTCTAGGTAAAGAAATGACTAGGCACTTCGTCAAGCATGGGGCGGAAGTTTACATTTGTGGTAGAAGGGAAAACGTTCTAAAGGATGCTGCTGATGAAATTATGTCCGAGCATGGTGGAAAAGTTAATTATTTTCCTCTTGATATTAGAGACGCAATGTCAATTGAAGAAAATATTGAAAATGTTTTTAATGAAGGACCGCTTGATGGGTTAGTAAACAACGCCGCTGGAAACTTTATTTCAAGAACTAAAGATTTATCTCCAAATGGTTTTAATGCAATTGCATCAATTGTTTTTCACGGTACTTTCTATATTACTAATGCTGTTGGTAAAAGATGGTTAGAACTTGGCCATAAAGGAAGTATTGTCTCTATTTTGGCGACATGGGTTTGGACTGGCTCGCCATTTGTTGTTCCATCTGCAATGTCAAAGTCAGGTATTAATGCCATGACAAAGTCATTAGCAGTTGAGTGGGGACCTCATGGTATAAGATTAAACTCTATCGCCCCAGGTCCATTTCCAACAGAAGGAGCGTGGGCAAGGTTGATGCCTCAAACAGGAGATAAAAAATCTGATATTTCTGAGGATGCTGAAAGAAGTAATGTTCCGTTAGGAAGAGTAGGAAAAATGGATGAGCTTGGGAATTTAGCAACTTTCTTAATGGCAGATGGCTGTGAATACCTTACAGGTCAAACTATTGCTATTGATGGAGCACAATACATTACTGGCGGGGGTACTTTTTCGATGATGAGCTCTTTTAAGGATGAAGATTGGGAAGCCATCAAAAGCACAATAAAAGGCTCTAACGAGAAAGACAAAAAACAAAGAACTGTTTAGAATTAGATTTTACTGGAGGAATAATGACTGACTCGGTTTTTGATGAAATGAAAGAGGTTTTAGCTTTACAAAAAAAAGCTCATATAGACGACGGTCCAGCAAGCTATGAATTACGTTTAGATAGACTAAACAGACTATCTGAAATGTTAAAAAAATACTCAGATGAGATAATTAATACTATAAGTGAAGACTATGGAACTAGAGATAAAAATGGAACTTTTTTGACGGAAGTGATGACTAGCTTAGGTAGCGTAAATTATTCAATCAAAAATCTGAAAAAGTGGATGAAATCTGAAATACGTCAATCAAATTCAAGTCAACCATTCATGACAAGGTTAATAATGCGTTTACTCGGCGCAAAAACTGAAATCCAATATCAACCTCTTGGTACAATTGGCATGATAAAGCCTTGGAACTTTCCTGTTAATTTGATTATCTCTCCTATTTCACAAGCTTTAGCTGCAGGAAATAGAGTAATGATTAAGCCCTCAGAAATAACACCCAAAACATCAGAGTTGATCAAAAAAATGTTTAACGAGTTTTATGATAAGGCAGAAGTAGAGGTTTTTCTCGGCGGACCTGATATTGCGGAAGCTTTTGGTAAATTAGATTTTGATCATTTACTTTTTACCGGATCTACTATCAATGGAAAAAAAGTTATGCAGTCTGCTGCAGGAAACCTTGTACCGGTCACTTTAGAATTAGGAGGTAAATCTCCAGTAATCATGGATGAAACAGCTGATGTTTCATTATCTGCAACAAGATTGATGCGTGGAAAAACAATGAATGCAGGCCAAATCTGCATAGCTCCAGATTATATGATGATGCCAAAGGGAAAAGTTGATGAATTCATAGATGAAAGCGCTAAAGCGGTTTCTGAAATGTATCCAGATATTAAATACAATGAACATTACACATCAATTGTTAATCAAAAGCATTTTGAGAGGATAAATAGTCTTATCGAAGATGCAAAAGAGAAGGGTGCTGAAATAAAAACAATTAATCCTGCAAATGAAGACTTTGATCAACAAGAAGGTCATAAAATTCCTCCAACTTTCGTATTGAACCCTACAGACGATATGAAAATCATGCAGGAGGAAATTTTTGGGCCTGTCATGCCTATTAAAGAATATGAAGATATTGATGAAACAATAAGCTATGTCAATTCAAAGCCAAGACCTTTAGCTCTCTATTATTTTGGGAAAAATAAAGATACACAAAATAAAATTCTTAATAGAACCACATCAGGTGGAGCAACTATTAATGATGTTGTTTGGCATGTCGGCCAGGATGATATGCCATTCGGTGGAGTAGGAGATAGTGGGACTGGTTCTTATCATGGTCATGAAGGGTTTAAACGATTCAGTCATCAAAAATCTATCCTGACTCAATATAATTCAGATTTAGTAAAAAACATTATGCCTCCATACAAAGGTAAAATGTTTGAATCAACGAAAAAGAACGCTCTTAAATAAAATCTATTGAGACAAAACCTTCCTTTTTTTATTGCTTTAAGATATTTCAATTCTAAAAAGGAAGGATTCCTATCTTTTGTTTCTAAATTATCCTTGGGATCAGTATCTCTAGGTGTAGCAGTTCTTATAATTGTTTCCTCGGTATTTAATGGATTTGAAAAAGAATTAAAGGAAAAAATATTAAACTCAATTCCTCATGGAAACATTTACGGTTACTCATCAATTTCTAATCCAATCGAACTAATTGATTCGTTATCTGATATGGATAGACTTGAAGGAGTAGCGCCATATGTAGAGACTCAGTCACTTATTGGCTCTAAATCAAAATTAAAGGGAACTCTTATTTATGGAGTTGATCCTTCTTATGAATCAAATGTTTCTAATGTTCCAAACAATATGTTTGTTGGATCATTTGATGATTTAAGAGAAGGTAGTTTTAACTTAATTTTAGGTGATTTATTAGCAAGACAGCTATCTGTTTCTATTGGAGATAAAGTAACTTTATTATTACCAAATCCCAAAGTTTCTCTAACCGGAATTTATCCAAAAATGAAAGTTTTTTCTATTTCTGGAATTTATAGCATGGGATCTAATGATCTAGATTCAAATTATGCTTTCATAAATATCAATGATGCCTCAAAACTTCTTTCACTGTCAGGAAATGTGACAGGCATAAGACTTAAATTTGATGATCTTTTTGATGCTCCAGATTTAACTTACGATGCTTTAATAAAAGCTCAGAATTATTCTCAACAACCTTTAAGAGTTAATGATTGGAGTTCTCAGTTTGGGACTCTTTGGAGAGCTGTTGGCATGGAAAGAAGTTTAGTTTTCCTGCTAACTAGTTTAATCATAGTTATCGCAGCCTTTAATGTAGTTGCAATGTTAATGATGATGCTTAATGAAAAAAAGGAACAAATTGCAATCCTAAAAACAGTAGGCATGAGTGATATGAAAATTATTCAAATATTTTTATATCTTGGTTTGATAATCTCTTTTTGGGGAATATCTATTGGAACCCTTTTAGGTTTGTTTATGTCATTTTTTATAGCCTCATCGTATTTTGATGTCATTATTTCTGGTTATTTGCAGTGGTATTTCATAAGTTATCTTCCTACAGACTTAAGAATTGAGTGGATTATTTCAATTATATTAGGATCATTATTGATAACATCTTTTGCAAGTATCTATCCCGCAAGATCAGCTTCAAAAATTATTCCAGCTAAGATATTAAGATAATGAGCTTAGTTAAATTACAAGACATTGGAAAAGATCATCAAACTGGAGACAATGTCATTTCTCCACTTATTAACCTTAACCTTGAAATCAATGTTAACGACAGAATAATTATTTATGGAAAGTCAGGTTCTGGAAAAACTACTCTCTTAAATATTTTAAGTACTCTAGAGATTCCTTCTAATGGTTCAATGATTTTTGCAGACAAACTTATAGAATCTTTATCTGATAAAGAGCTCTCAAATTTAAGGCTAAATGATATTGGTGTAGTTTTTCAATCTCATCATCTCTTAGAAGAATTTTCTCTTCATGAGAACATCATTCTCCCAGGATCTATAGCTCATAATCTTGATAAAGATTTTGCAAATTTTCTTATTGAGAAATTAAAAATTTCTGACAGAAAAGATCACTTACCTGATCAACTATCTGGCGGAGAAAGACAGAGATGTGCAATTGCAAGAGCATTAATTAATAAACCGAAATTATTAGTCATGGATGAGCCGACAGGAGATTTAGATAGAAATACTTCTGATGAAGTCATGGAATTGATAGACGATGTATTTAATGAGATTGATATTTCTGTGGTTATTGCAACTCATGATGAAAATTTGAAATTTAAACCAAATTCAAAATATTTACTCGAACAAGGTAAGCTCAATTTAATACAGGGCTAAGAGATAAAATTCTTCTAAAAAGGTAAAATAACCTTTTTTTAGGCATGAAAAGCAATACTTCATATCTTGCACGTCTTTTTGGTTATGTTTCTTCGAGCATTCCTTATTTCTTGATCAGTTTTTTTGGATTTGTATTATTTGCTGCGGCTCAAGTAGGAGCAGCAGAATGGTTAAGAAGAATAGTAGATTTTATAGAAAATCCAAATCAAACAGTTCAAACAATCTTACCTCTTGCACTTATAGCAATAGCCCTAATAAGAGGAATCGGTTTTTATCTTTCAAATTTTTTTATGGCCTTTATTTCGAATAAATTAATTCACAATTTGAGAGTAGATTTATTCAAATCATTGATTTCAATGCCAGTGAGTTTTTATGATAAATCCTCCAGTGGACATTTATTATCCAGAATTACTTTTAATGTTATGCAGGTAAGTAGTGCAGTTACTGATGCAGTCAAAATTATTATAAGAGAAGGGTTGATAGTAATAGGACTATTAGGTTACTTAATTTACTTAAATTGGAAATTAACCCTGGTATTAATTATTGCAGCACCCTTGATTGGCTTCATTGTTTCTATTGCTGGGAAAAGATTAAGACGTCTTAGTAAAAAAATCCAATCTGCTATGGGTGATGTTACTCATGTTAGTTCAGAATCTATAAACGCTCATAAAGAATTAAAAATTTTCGGTAATGAAAATCTTGAAATTGATAAATTTAATGAAGCAAGCGATGCTAATAGAATTCAAAATTTGAAATTAGAATCAACAAACTCAATTGCTTCTCCGCTCATTCAATTAATAATATCTCTGGCATTAGCTCTAATCACTTGGTTTGCCTTAGATCCCTCTGTTATTACATCAATGTCATCAGGAACATTTATAGCTTTTTTTGGTAGCGCAGGAATGCTAGCAAAACCTATCAGACAATTATCTTCTACTAATGTTATGTTCCAGAAAGGTATTGCAGCAGCAGAAGATATTTTTAAGCAAATTGATGAAACTCCAGAAAAAGATGATGGCTCAAAAATTATTAAGAATTCTGAAGGAAAAATAAAATTTGATAATGTCTCTCTTAAATATCCAAGTTCAGAAGAATATTCCCTCAAGAATATAAATTTTGAGTTACAAAAAGGTTCTAATTTAGCTATTGTTGGAAGCTCAGGTGCAGGAAAAAGCAGCATCATTAATTTGATCCCTAGATTTTATGATGCCACAGAGGGCGGAATTTCTATAGATGGAACAAGGATTGAAGAACTTTCTCTGGAATCATTGAGAGATCAAATTTCCTATGTAGGACAAGAGATAACTCTATTCAATGACACAATTTTTAATAATATTTTTTATGGAGATATCGATACCAGTGAAGAAGATGTCTATGAAGCTGCAAAAAAAGCGAATGCTCATCAATTCATAGAATCTTTTCCTGATGGTTATAAAACCGTTATTGGCGACAATGGAACATTATTATCCGGAGGGCAGAAACAGAGAATCGCTATTGCAAGAGCCATCTTAAAAAATTCACCCTTTTTAATATTGGATGAAGCCACCTCTGCTTTAGATTCTGAATCTGAAAGATTGATAACAGATGCGATTGCTAACTTAAAAGAAGGTAAAACTACAATTACTATTGCTCATAGACTTTCAACGGTAGAGCAAGCAGATGAAATATTAGTTCTTCAAAGTGGAGAAATAGTTGAAAGAGGTAAGCATAGCCAATTAATATTATCTGAAGGTCCTTATTTTCAACTCTATAGAAATCAATTTGATTTTGATGATGGTGCAGTAAATATTGATGCTGAATCAAATTCTAACCTCCTCGTAAATATTGATGCATCAAAATCCTATGTTTCATACTTAGAACAAGCATGGTACGAAAATAGTCTCTGGCCTAAACTTCTTATTCCATTTTCATGGATATACCAATTTCTCTTTAATAGACAAAAAAGATATCAAATTTCTAATTCATGGAAACCTAATCTTCTTACGATAGTTGTTGGTAACCTGACAGTTGGCGGCACAGGAAAAACTCCTATAATTATTTACCTTGCTAAATTACTTAAAAAACAAGGTCTTAAACCAGGAATAATTTCAAGAGGTTACCTGAGTAAATCAAAAACCTATCCATTGCTACTAAACTCAGAAACCCCAATTGACGAATCTGGAGATGAACCGGCTATTATGTTTAAGAATTCTCAGTGTCCAGTGGTCATCGGACCCAATAGGATACAAGCTGCTAAACATCTTATGGAAAATACAGATAGCAATGTCATTTTAAGCGATGATGGTTTGCAGCACTTTTCTCTTGGAAGAGATATAGAAATATTAATGATTGACGGAAATAGGAAGTTTGGAAACGAGCTTCTGCTTCCAGCAGGACCACTTAGAGAGCCAAAATCTAGAATTAAAACAGTCGATTTTACAATCAGCTCAAATAGAAAATGGCCTTCAGTTGCAAAATATGAAATGAAATATCGTCCTTTCAAATGGGTTCATATGAAAAGCCAGAAGGAATATGATATTTTCGACTGGCCCTTAAAAAAAGAAGTAAATGCAGTCGCAGGAATTGGAAACCCATCTAATTTTTTTAATTTATTAAAACAACTGGGTTTTGACATATCTGAATACGCTTTTCCTGATCATCATGACTTTCACAGTGTAGATTTTGAAATTATGGATAATCAACCTACTGTAATGACAGAAAAAGATGCAATAAAATGCTCATTTCTAGACCATACGAATTATTGGTATTTAAAGATAGAAGCTGAAGTTTCAGATAACTTTGAACAAGATTTTTTAGCCGAAATTAAATCTAAATGAATTATGTAGCGATCCCTGCTAGATGGTCCTCATCTAGATTACCCGGTAAACCGTTAAAGAAAATTGGTAGCAAGCCAATGATTCAATGGGTGTATGAATCTTGTAGAAAATCTGATGCTGATTTTATATTTATTGCAACAGATTCTGAGGAGATAAGAGATCAAGTTCTAGAATTTAACGGACAAGTGATTATGACTTCAGTAGATCATAAAACAGGCACAGATAGAATCCACGAAGCAATAACAAAAATAAATTGTTATGAAGAAGATTTAATAATTAACGTTCAAGGAGATGAACCATTTATATCTCATGATGATATCAATACTTTGATACACAATTACAACGATGATTTCGAAATGGCAACCTTATACAAAGAACTTAAAAAAGAAGATATGGATGATACTAATACAGTGAAAATTAGTGTGACTGACAATATTGCAACCTCATTTTCAAGAAACTTTAAATCATCAGATTCTATTTATCATCATCTTGGAATATATGCTTATAGATGTGAATTTTTAAAAAAATTCGTTAATTATGAGCAATCTGAAAACGAGATTCGAGAAAGTTTAGAACAATTGAGAGCTCTAGATAACGGTCATCAGATTAAAGCATTTAAATCATCTTCTACGAGCAGCTTTGGAATAGATACAGAAGAAGATTTGATTAAAGCTAATGAAATTATCAAATAAAATAAAAAAATCCTTTAGCTTAAAAGAAAATAATCTTTTAAAAATTGATTCTACTGCAAAGTTTTTTATAGAAATCTTTGATCTTGAAGACTTAAAAAATATTCAAAATTTTACCTCAACAAAAAAAATTAATTTTTGTATCCTTGGAGAGGGATCCAACGTTGTTCTGCCTAATTTGCTTAACAAGTTTGTAATAAAAATTTCATTTAATGAAATATCAATCGAGGATAATTTAATTACAGTTGGAGCGGGTAAAAATTGGGATGATTTTGTGCTCTGGTCCTTAGAAAACGGTTATTGCGGATTAGAGAATTTATCAGGTATACCTGGAAGCATTGGAGCTGCACCTATTCAGAATATTGGAGCTTATGGGAGCGAAGTATCTGATTTTATTGATGAAGTCATTTGTTTCGATATGGATTCAAACAGTTTGGTTAGCTTTACTAATAATGATTGCAAATTTTCATACAGACAAAGCATATTTCAAGATAAAGATTCTCTAATTGTCATAAAAGTTAAATTCAAATTAACCAAAGATTTTCAACCCAACTTAGAGTATGAAGATTTAAACTTTTTAAAAGCAGAAGAGATTACTCCGTTTATCATCAGAAAACATATCCTAAAAATAAGAAAAGCTAAAATATCAGACCCAAAAGAACATCCAAATGTTGGCAGCTTTTTTAAAAATCCTATTATCTCATTGGATGAATTGGAAAAAATAAAACAAATTCTTCCAAAGATTAAATTTTATTCATACATTGATAATAAAGTAAAAATATCAGCAGCTTTTTTAATTGAATCATTAAGCCTAAAAGGTTTTGTATTGAATAATGCAAGAGTGTCTGAAAAACACTCGCTAGTGCTAGAAAATAAATCTGAGAAATCGGAGGATATTCTTGATCTTGCCTCGCACATCCAGGCCTCTGTGTTGGAGAATTACAACATTAATTTAGAATTAGAACCCCAAATATTTTGACTGAATTTCTTTTAATTGCTTCCATTCATCTTGTAGCGGTTATAAGTCCTGGACCTGATTTTGCTGTTGTACTGAGACAATCTCTATCATCTACAAGGAGAGCATCTATTTTTACTGCCTTAGGTATTGCTACCAGTGAATTTTTTCATTGTCTTTATTCTATTTTTGGAATGGAATTAATTATGAGATATCAAGAAAATATATTTCTTGTTCTCAAACCCATAGCTATTTTATATTTAATGTATTTAGGAATTTCTTCTTTTTTTACTGACCGACCATCAGAAACAGTAACACGTTCAAGCTCTAAAAACTTTACCCTTGGATTTATGACAAATCTTCTTAATCTTCAGGCAAGTACATTTACTGTTACCTTATTTTTTGCAATTGTGAGTATCGATACTCTTTTAAGTATCCTAATTCTTTATGCTGTGTTTATAGCAGTTAGCACTTTTATGTGGTTTGCATTTTTGTCTTTATTGCTCACAAGTAAAGGATTTTTATATAAATTTAATAATTTCATTCCATGGATATACAAATTTACTGGTATCGTTTTTATAATTAGTTCTTTTTATTTATTAACTTTGTAATGGAATCTGGCCCAAAAACATCTGCTCAATTATTTAGTGATATCTTGAAGCTTCAAAATGAAGGTTCACTTCCTCCTGTCGATGATTGGAATCCTCCTTTATGTGAAAACGTTCAGATGAAAATATCCAGAGATGGAAAATGGTATTTTATGGATTCTCCTATAGGCCGCGAAAAGATGGTTAGTTTATTTAGTACGGTTCTTAGATTCGATGAGGATGGAAATTACTACCTTGTTACTCCAGTAGAAAAAATTAGGATTGAAGTTGAAGATAAGCCTTTCGTTATCGTTACCTACCAAAAAGAAATTAAAAACGATAAAGAAGTTTTTTTGTTCAAGACCAACGTTGGCGATATTGTACTTTTAGATACTCTGGATAAGTTAAGAGTTGAAATTGATAAAGATACACAAGAACCTTCACCATATTTAAAGGTAAGAAAAAACTTAGAAGGGCTGATCAGTAGAAATGTTTTTTATCAATTAGTAGACGAATCCTACGAGAGGGATAAAGAATTATTTATTAAAAGTAACAATAAAGAATTTTCGCTTGGAAAATTGGACTGACTACATATTTGGATAGTTAGGACCACCCATACCTTCTGGGGTTATCCAAACTATATTTTGGCTAGGGTCTTTGATATCACAAGTTTTACAATGAACACAATTCTGAGCATTAATTTGAAATTTATGTTCTCCGTCTTTCTCTACAACCTCATAGACACCAGCTGGACAGTATCTTTGAGCCGGCTCATCATAAGTCGGTAGATTTACATTTATCGGAATAGAAGAATCTTTAAGAGTTAAGTGACAAGGTTGATCTTCTTCATGATTGGTATTTGAAAGAAAAACAGAAGATAGTTTATCAAAGCTAATTTTTCCATCGGGTTTTGGATAATCAATTTTTTCACACTCACTTGCTTTTTTCATACATGCATAGTCAGGTGTTTTATGAGTCAATGTGAATGGATAACGACCTCTAAATAAGAATTGCTCGATAGCCATTAAAATTCCTCCAATCCACGTTCCATATTTATGGAAAAGAGGCGTCATATTTCTTGATTTATACAAATCAGTTTGTATCCAAGATGAATCAAATTTTTCTTCATAGGACTCTAAATCAGCATCTAGATTATTATTTTGAACTGCATCAAATACTGTTTCTGCAGCAAGCATTCCAGACTTCATTGCCGTGTGAGTTCCTTTAATCTTGGTGAAAACTAGTGTTCCAGCATTGTCACCGACAATAAGCCCACCAGGAAAAGTCATTTTTGGTCTAGATTGATAACCTCCTTTGATGAGTGCTCTAGCTCCATAAGCTACTCTTGTTCCACTCTCTAGGATCTTTTTTATATCTTTATGTTGTTTCCATTGCTGGAATTCATCAAAAGGACTTAAATGTGGATTTGAATAATCCAGTGGAACAACTAGGCCTATGTAGACTTGATTATTCTCTCCATGGTAAAAATATGAACCAGCTTTTGATTTACTCGGCCAACCAAAAGTATGCATCACGGTACCTTCTGAATGTACTTCAGCTGGGACATCCCATACTTCTTTGAATCCAATACCATAATGTTGAGGATCTTTATCTTTATCTAGCTCATATTTTGCAATAAGTTTTTTCCCTAAGTGACCTCTACATCCTTCTGCAAATATTGTGTACTTAGCTCTTAATTCCATAGAGGGTTGGTAAGAAGCTTTTTTCTCACCGTCTTTGGATATTCCCATTTCACCGGTAAGAATTCCTTTAACAACATCGTTTTCTAAGATCACATCCGCAGCTGTAAATCCTGGAAATATCTCTACTCCTAAATTTTCTGCCTGAGTACCAAGCCATCTACATAAGTTAGCCAGACTCATCACATAGTTGCCATGATTATTGAAATTAGGCATTAAAAAAGAGGGAAAAGGAATGTTGAATGATAAATTTTCGTTAATCAGGAATTTCACAACATCTTTTGTTGCTGGAGAATTCAAAGGAGCTCCTTTTTCTTTCCAATCAGGAATAAGCTCATCAAGAGCTCTTGGCTCAAAACAGTTCCCAGACAATATGTGTGCTCCTATTTCAGAGCCTTTTTCAATAAGACATACGCTTAATTCTGCATTTTTTTCAGCAGCTAATTGTTTTAACTTAATTGCAGTGGATAGGCCAGATGGACCTCCACCTACGACAACGACATCATATTCCATGACGTCTCTTTTAACTTGATTTTCTTCCATACCTACTAATCTATGAGAGTATTCTAAAGACTTACTTTCAAGTAGCAAATCCTTTAGAATATGTAGTTCTTGTAATATTCCGCCTTAACACTATATAAAAATTATGAAAATTTTAGTTCCAATAAAGAGAGTTGTTGATTACAACATTAAAGTTAGGCCAAAAGCTGATGAATCGGGCGTTGACTTAAATAACGTAAAAATGGCTATTAATCCTTTTTGCGAGATTGCTGTAGAAGAAGCTGTCAGATTAAAAGAGGGAGGTACTGCTACTGAGATAATTGCTGTGACAGTAGGGTCTTCAGCTTCTCAAGAACAATTAAGAACTGCCTTAGCCCTTGGTGCCGACAGAGCTATTTTAGTAGAAACTGACATTGAGGTTGAACCTTTAGCTATTGCAAAACTTTTAAAAGGAGTTGTTGAAAAAGAGTCTCCAGACTTAGTAATACTGGGTAAGCAAGCTATAGATGGTGATAATAACCAAACCTCTCAAATGTTGGCAGCTCTTACTGGGTATGCTCAAGCAACATTTGCCTCTGAATTAAAAATTGAAGGAGAAAAGGCTCTTGTAACGAGAGAAGTTGATGGTGGTTTGCAAACAATTTCTGTCAATCTTCCTTGTATAGTATCTACAGACTTAAGGTTGAACGAACCAAGATATGCTTCTTTACCGAATATTATGAAGGCAAAGCAAAAACCTCTCGATGTAATAGAGGCTGGATCTTTAGGAGTAGATATTGAGCCAAGGAATAAAACTTTAAAAGTTTCTCCTCCTCCAGTTAGAGAAGCTGGAATAATTGTAGAAACTGTGGATGATTTAGTAGATAAACTTAAAAATGAAGCAAAGGTAATAACATGAGTATACTTGTAATAGCTGAACACGATAACGAAGAAATTAAAGCATCAACTAATAATGTTGTAACTGCTGCAACTAATCTGGAAGGCGATATTCACGTTCTTGTTGCCGGATCAAATTGTTCTGGAGCAAAAGATCAAGCTGCAAAGATATCCGGAGTAGCAAAAGTATTAGTAGCAGATTCACCAGAATACGAGCATTGTCTCGCTGAGAATATTGCAGACCTAATTGTTGCAATTTCTGCTGACTACAGTCATATTCTTTCCCCAGCAACAACTAATGGTAAAAATTACATGCCAAGAGTTTCCGCTCTTTTAGATGTCGCTCAAATTTCTGATATCACCGCAATTGAGTCTAGCGATACCTTTGAGAGACCAATTTATGCTGGAAATTGTATTGCAACCGTTCAAAACAGCGACTCAAAAAAAGTCATCACTGTTAGAACGACTGCTTTTGATGCCGCACAAAATGATGGAAGTGCTGAGGTTGTTGATCTTCAAGAAAGCCATAACCTTGGAATATCAGAGTTCATAAAAGAAGAAATTGCTGAGTCAGATAGACCTGAATTAACTTCTGCAGATGTAATTATTTCTGGTGGCAGAGGCATGCAAAATGGAGATAATTTTAAAATTCTGGAATCTGTAGCTGATAAATTAGGTGCTGCTATAGGTGCTTCAAGAGCAGCAGTAGATTCTGGTTTTGTTCCGAATGATTACCAAGTTGGACAAACAGGAAAAATTGTTGCACCAAACCTATACATAGCCGTTGGAATATCAGGAGCTATTCAACATTTAGCAGGAATGAAGGATAGTAAAGTTATCGTAGCGATTAATAAAGATGAGGACGCACCTATATTTCAAGTAGCAGATTATGGGCTGGTTGCTGACTTATTTACAGCTGTCCCTGAACTTGATGCAAAACTTTAATGTCAAATATTGTTGAAATCACAGAGGGCGCAGAAGAATATTTAGGTAATCTTCTAAAAGATTCTGAAGAAAAAGACACGAACATAAGAATCTTTGTTTCCGATCCTGGTTCAAATAGGGCAGAAACTTGCATAGTTTATTGCAAACCAGGCGAACAAGACCCAACTGATTTTTCTCAAACCTATAAATCATTTAATGTTTTTCTAGACGAGAAAAGTCTTCCATACCTAGAGGATGCTAAAGTTGATTACCATCCAGATAAATTTGGAGGTCAACTGACAATTAGAGCACCGAAATCAAAAACTCCATTTTTATCGGATGAAAGCTCCATTGAAGACAAGATTAATTTTTATTTACATAGTGAAATTAATCCTGCATTAGCATCGCACGGAGGAGAGGTTAGTCTGGTTGAAGTTCTTGATGACAATAAAGCGGTTCTTCAATTCGGTGGTGGTTGTCAGGGTTGCAGCATGATTGACGTCACGTTAAAAGATGGCGTTGAAAAAACTCTTATAGAAAATGTACCTGAAATTACCGGAATCATAGATTCAACTGATCATTCACATACAGAAAACGCTTATTTTAAATAATCATGCCTGAAAAGAATGTCTCATATGTTTTCAATGACACTGAGACAACGGGTTTAAACATCAATTTTTCTCAAATTATCCAAATTGGGTCAATTTTGACGTCTGAAAATTTTGATCAAATTGATACTATTGATGATGAATGTCAAATTTTGCCATGGATAGTTCCAGATCCGGGAGCTTATTTCACTCATAAAAAGATTTCTACTCTTAATTCAAATTGCAACAAGACTCATTACGATCTGATAAAAGAGATCCACTCAACTTGGATGCAATGGTCAGATTCTTCGAATTTGGTTCACATAACCTATAACGGTCACAAGTTTGATGAGGAATTGCTTAGACGACAATTCTATTGGTATTTATTAGATCCATATATAACTAATACAAATAATAATGGTAGAGCAGATATGTATGTATTGTTTCAGTTATTAGCAAACTTTTATTCTGATGAAATTAAAACAGGTAAAAATGAAAATGGTGATTTAAGCCTCAAACTGAGTGATTTAGCAGAAGCAAATGGTATTTCTGCTGAAGGAGCACATGATGCTTTAGAGGACTGTATCTTGATGGTTGAACTTGGAAAAATTATTAAGGACAAGGCTCCCGAAGCATGGAAAATTTTCATTCAAGGTTCATCTAAGAAAGGAAACTTAGATATATTAAGATCTGAAAAATTTTGCCTATTAGGTGAGGTGTTACGCAGAAATAAATACGTTTATCCTATCTACCCATGCGGACAAAATAATTCGAATCAAAATCAAATAATTGTTTGTGATTTATATTTCAATCCAGAAGAATTATTTAAACTTAAGGATCATGAACTTTTAGAACAATTAGGAACTCAAGGCGGAGCTTTCAAATTAGTTTCAATAAATAAAAGCATGCCAGTTACTCCGATAAGCAGTATCTCTAAACCTTCATCATATCTTGATTTATCAATCAAAGAATTAACGAGAAGGGCAAACTTACTAAAAGAAAATTTCGAGTTTTCAGAAAGACTCTCCGAACTTTTAATAAAAAAACAAAAAAGTTATCCGCCTCCAAAATATGTAGATCAAGCAATATATGAAAGATTTCCTAGTGATTCAGATAGGCTTTGGATGGAAAAATTTCATATTTCAACTTGGCAAGATAAAACAAAATTAAAGGAAGGATTTGAAGACAGCAGATACAGAGAATTAGCATCTAGAATTATAGCTTTAGAGAAACCCGATTTATTATCTGACGATGAAAATGAAGATTTTTCTCAATTTATTAACGAACGATTATTCACAAAAGGACCTTGGCTAAATTTAAGTCAAGCTATACAAAAATTAGAAAAATACGATTCGGATGACTCAGATCATTTAAAGATCAAAAGCGCACTTAAAGAACATCTTCAGAACTTAGAAAAAACTAACTCGGCTTAGTTATTAAAAGAAGTAATCCAAATTTTGGATGATCAAAATAATTAATTTCTCCTGATCTAAGTCTTCTAGATTCTTTTAATTGGAAAATAGGCATTAGCTCTTCTTCTTGTAAATTTGGCAGACTTTTCTTTTGTAATTCTAGGCCTGTATTATTGAATAAATAACCTTCTATATTTGGATTAGTATTATCTAATTCTTCGATACTTAAGATTTCATCTTCTTGGATTTTTTCTGCTAAAAAAATCTCGATATCAGTGTGCAAATATCTTCCTTTGTAAGGTCTTAAAAAACCATAAATCCTTGAACCTCTTTCAATACTTGAATCAATAAAGATTTCAAATGAATTATCTTTTGTTGGTATAGGTTGATACCAAGATTGTTCCCCAATGAATCTAAAGTATCTACTTCTCCTAATGAGATCCTTAAATTCTTTCATTAAATTATCATCTCTTTTGTCTATCTGAAATATTTTTCTAGGAAACTCTCTTTTTCGAGTGATTATATTTTTTTCTGTAGTCTTTTTTTTTGTTTCTTTCTTAATAAAAGGAATATCAATGGATTGGTTTTCTTTAGGAATTTCAAAATTTGTAGGGACGATATCTAAATTTGGATATTGGAATTCATTAAGAGCAACAAAAAATCTTTCAAAATTTACTTCTGGATTCTGAAAGTTTTCTTTTAAGTCCTCATCTTTTAAATACTTAATAAAAATTAAGTCAATTCTGTACTCATCATCGCTAAGAAAATCAACATCCAATTGATCTCGCTCAACCGAAATCAGATTAAAAGATAACAAAAGAATAAAAAAATTAGCTAGCTTCATCTAATTTTAGGTTGGATATTATGGTCGAGAATGTATCTTGTAAAAATAAAATTGAATTATCTTCTTGAGGATTAAAAACTAATACATTGTTAGTTTTATTATCAGCCAGGATCGGAGATTCGGAATCAAACGTACATTCAATTCTTTTATTTGTACCTATTATTCTTTTAATCATCAGCGGCATAGAAATAATCTTTAGTTTGGTCAGTTCTATAAGGTTTTGGAAAGTTGTTGAAAAAGGACCGAATCTGTCAACAATTTCATCTTTTAAAATTTCCAATTCATCCAGTGTTTTACATTCTGCTAATCTTTTATACATTTCTAGTCTAAGCTCAGCTTGAGGAAGATAGTCGTTCTCTATATAAGCTGGAACGTTCAAATTAATTGATGTATCTATGATTTTATCCTCAGGCATACCTTTCAATAAATGTTTAGCTTTTTTTATCATTTCACTAAAAAGATTTAAACCAACATCATGAACTAAACCGCTTTGCTTTTCTCCTAAGATTTCTCCTGCACCTCTTATTTCAAGATCCCTCATTGCTAAGGCTAGCCCAGCATTAAAGGAATCCGTTGATTGCAAAGCTGTGATTCTATCTTTTGCTTTACCTTTTATATCTTTGAATTCATTGGTAAAAAAATATGCATATGCCTGTGTCGGAGATCTACCAACTCTTCCTCTTAATTGATGAAGTTGGGATAAGCCAAAATTATCTGCATCTTTCACTATAAGTGTATTTGCGTTGGGAATATCTATTCCGCTTTCTATAATAGTTGTACAGACAAGGACATCAATATTTCCTTCTTTAAAATTACTTAATATTTCCTTTATCTTGAGTGGATCCATTTGACCATGAACAATATCAATATTTTTTTCAGGAAATATTTGAGTTAATTTATATTTTTCCTCTTCTAATTTATAGATTCTATTGCAGACATAAAATGTTTGCCCACCTCTTAATGTTTCACGCCGTATTGCTTCTTTGATGAAAGACTTTGATTCTCTTGAAACAATTGTTTCAACCGGTTTTCTTCCATGAGGGGGAGATGCAATGATAGAAAAATCTTTTAAGTCAGTTAAGGCTAGATTTAATGTACGTGGAATAGGCGTCGCTGATAAATACATGACATCTATTTGTGCCTTTAATGATTTAATTTTTTCCTTTTGTTTAACTCCAAATTTATGTTCCTCATCAATTATCAAAAGACCAACATTATTAAAATCTAATTTATTGTTCATTAATGCATGAGTGCCAATCACAATTAGGTTAGGCTGATTTAAGATCTTTAAGTAAACATCTTTTTTTTCTTGAGTGGATAGATTTCTAGTTAATAAAACCACATCAACGTCGTATCCAGAAAATCTTTTTGTAAATGTTTCATAGTGTTGCTCTGCAAGAATTGTAGTGGGGACCATCAAACAAACTTGAAAACCATTCATGTAAGAAATATACGAAGCTCTCAATGCCATCTCCGTCTTGCCGAAACCAACTTCACCGCAAATTAATCGATCCATCATTTTGGGAGAATTGAAATCGTTTATCAGAGAGTGAGAACATTTAAGCTGATCTGGTGTGAGTTCATATGGAAAATTTTCAATAAATTTTTGAAAACCCTCTTTATTTATCTCCAATGGAGATCTTTTATAATTTGATCTTTTAGCTTCTGATTCTATTAATTCAGCAGCAAAATCATATGCTTTTTCAAACGTCTTTTGTTTTTTCTGATTCCATTTACTCTTTCTTATTGAGTCTAATTTTATCTCGTCCATTCCAATATAAGCCGAAAGCAAATTCATAGAGTGAACAGGCAAATATATTAAATCTCCTTGATCAAATTCAATGATCAAACATTCCGTATTGTTTAATTTTTTCAATCCTCTGTAAATTCCAATTCCATGATCTAAATGAACTACTTTAGAATCAATTTCAAAAGCAATATTTTCTGTTATCGAGAATCTTTCATAGGAGTAATCGTCTTTTGTATCTATTTCATCTTTATTTTTCTGGATATTTAAAATTAAATTCTCAGAACTTAATGAAGAAATTTCATCCAATGAATTAAATAAAATTTCAGGGGGGAGGGGAGGCCTGTCTAGGTCTAATTTAAAGTCTTCATATCTCTCATTAATTAAGTCCCAGTATTCCGATAGATATTTTTTTGCCTCATTGATATAGATAAGTTTGTAATTTTTAAAATAATCTTTAAAAAATGTTCTTTCATAAAAAAACAAAGGTAAATAATGTTCTAGTCCCTCCAAATTTTTACCTTTCAAAATACTATCGAATACTGGCCCGTCTGACTGAAATGTATTTCTCCAGTTTTTTTTAAAGATATTAATCGATTCGTTTGTTAATTCGTATCCTTTAGCTGCAATACACTTATATGAATCAATTTCTTTGAATGTAATTTGATCTTCATTTTTGAAATACTTTATTGATATGACCTCATCATCAAAAAGATCAATTCTAATTGGTAGTTTTGAATTACTTGGAAAGATATCTATTACAGAACCTCTAACTGCGTATTGCCCATTCTTTATGACTAAATCTGCTCTTTCGTATCCGGAGTTAATTAAAAATTTTATTAATCTTTTTAAGTCAATTTGTTGATTTTTTGATATTTCGAATGTTTTTTCAAAAATATACTTCTTATCAAACAAAGGTTGAATAATTGATGATGCAGTGCAGGCAAAACTAACTTCTTCTTCTATTAATGATCTAAGAGTTTCTATACGCTTACCTAGAAGCGATGGATCAGGGGAAAAATTATCATATGGAAGAATTTCAAGATCTGGTAAAACATCTAAATCTTCAAAAAAAGACGGATCAGATGCTTTATACCTATCCAATTGGTATTTACTTTCAAAAATTATTATATTTTTTTGATCTAATTTCATTAGTTTCTACTTATTAAGATCCGACTACATTGTGTATAATGACGTCGTCTATTTTGCCCTAAACTACAGAGGTGTTTTAATGAATTTATCATTTTCTAAAGAAGATCAAGAATTTCAACAAGAGGTTAGAACTTTTATTGAGCAGAATTATCCTTCTGAAATTAAAGAGAAGCAAGATCAAGGTATTCCTTTAAGTAAAGAAGATACTGTGAAATGGCACAAAATCTTAAACGATAAAGGTTGGCTAGCAGTAAATTGGCCTGAGGAACTTGGCGGAACTGGATGGACAATTACTCAAAAACATATATTTCAAAATGAATTAGCTGCAGCTAATACACCTACGCTAATGCCTTTTGGTGTGAACATGTGTGGGCCAGTAATTTATACTTTTGGTTCCGATGAACAAAAGGAATTTCATCTTCCAAAAATCCTTAATGGAGATATTTGGTGGTGTCAGGGTTACTCTGAGCCAGGATCGGGATCTGATTTAGCTTCCCTGAAGACAAAAGCAGAAAAAAAAGGTGACGTTTACGTAGTTAATGGCGCTAAAACCTGGACAACTTTAGCTCAACATGCTGACTGGATTTTTTGTTTAGTAAGAACAGATAGCAGTGGAAAAAAACAAGAAGGTATAAGTTTCTTGTTGATAGACATGAATACTCCTGGGGTAGAAGTTAAACCTATTATAACTATCGATGGAACTCATGAAGTAAACATGGTCTATTTTGATAATGTTGAAGTTCCTGTAACCAATTTAGTTGGTGAAGAAGGCTTTGGCTGGAGCATTGCTAAATTCCTTTTAGCTCATGAAAGAACTGGTATTGCTGGGATACCTTCTCTAAAAAGGGAACTAGATAGATTGAGAGACATCACTACTCAAATTCAAGTAGGTGAGGGATCTTTAAAAGATGATGCAATGTTTATGTCTAAGCTTGATAGATTAGAAATCAAATTAACAGCGGCAGAATACACCGAATTAAGAACACTTGCTGCGATGTCAGCTGGTGGTCATCCTGGTCCAGAATCATCAATCCTAAAAATTCTAGGTACCGATCTTCAGCAAGAATTATCTGATTTATTCGTTGAAGCAGTAGGTTATTATGCTCATCCTTTTATGACCGAAGAAGATCTAGCTTCAAATGAATCAAGAATTGGACCTGACTTTGCTGCACCAGTCATGCCTCATTACCTGAATTACAGAAAGGTATCTATATATGGCGGAAGTAATGAAATTCAAAGGAATGTAATTGCTAAAATGTATTTAGGTTTATAAGTAAATCAGGAAAGAGATATGGATTTTTCATTAACAGAAGAACAACAGCTTCTTCAAGATAGTATCAATCAATTTATTGAAAGAGAATATACTTTTGACGACAGAAAAAAATTCTTAGATTCTGAAAAAGGTTTCAATGAAGAAAATTGGAAAACTTTTGGAAGTTTAGGCTGGTTAGGAATGCCATTCTCTGAAGATGACGGCGGTTATAACGGTGGACCAGTTGACGTGATGGTCATCATGGAGAATTTAGGTAAAGGTTTGATTGTAGAACCATATGTTCCTTCTATTCTCTTGTCTGGAAAAATTCTTGCAGATTTAGGTTCCGATGATCAAAAATCAAACTATTTACACCCAATGATAAGCGGGGAAAAAATAATAACTTTTGCTTATATAGAACCTCAAAGTCGATTTAATTTATCGGATTGTTTAACCAAGGCTACGGTATCTGATGATGGCTACGTCCTAGATGGCTATAAAGCATTGGTTCATAATGCATCTGCTTCAGATACTTTAATCGTTTCTGCTAGGACTTCGGGAAATCAATGCGATGAAAAAGGTATTTCTCTTTTTCTGGTAGATTCAAATGCTAAAGGAGTTTCTCTTAGAAATTACTCAACCATTGATGGTGGTAAAGCATCTGAATTGACTCTTGAGAATGTGACAGTTTCTAAGGACTCATTGCTAGGGGAAATGGATGAAGGTCATTCTACAATTGATAATGCTATAGATCTTGCTACTTTAGGTATATGTGCTGAGGCTGTTGGTATCATGGCTAAAATGAACGAAATGACACTTGAATACACTAAAACCAGAGAGCAATTCGAACAAAAACTTAGTCAGTTTCAAGCCCTTCAGCATCGAATGGTTGATAATTTTATGCATTACGAACAATCTAAATCCTTGTTAGTAATGTGTGCTGCAAAAATGAATGACAATACTGAGGATAAAAAGAAAGCATTAGCGTCACTAAAATATCAAATTGGACTATCTGGCAAGCATATTGGAGAAGAATCAATTCAACTTCATGGGGGAATGGGAGTGACAGATGAGATGCATATTGGTCATTATTTTAAAAGACTAACCACAATAAGAACTTTATACGGAAATTCTGATTACCATTTAAGCAACTACGCATCTTTATAGATTCAACATAGATGGCATCTACAAAATCTGATCAAAATCCAGATAAGAGAGATAGATCCAAACCAAAAGACTATCTTTCGGATTGGATAAAAAGACAATCTCTAGTTGAGAAGATGATTCCTATGATTGGAAATCTCCATAGGGAACAAAACGTTAGAATTTTACTTTACGGCAATCCTTTAATTACCCTATCTGTATCTCAAATTATGCAAGAACATAGATTGGTTAGGGAAACAGAAAAAAATGAACTTAGTGAATTTGAAACTTTTGAAGTTATAAACATACTCAAGGATCTTGATCTGGGCCCATGCGAAATTGATGTAGGGATTATCGCAGCAGGTCACATGTTCGATTCTAAATCTTTATCTCTTAAAGAATTTGTCAAAGAACAAGTTGCTGATGCAATTGGTAACAAAAATCCGGTTCTTCAGAAACCTCAAGACTTAGTTCTTTTTGGATTTGGAAGAATTGGGAGATTAATTACTAGACTTTTACTTGAGGATACTGGATCAGGAGAAACTTTAACGCTGAAAGCTGTCGTTGTCAGGAAAAAAAGTGATGATGATCTCTTTAAAAGAGCCGAATTAATGAGAAGGGACTCTGTTCATGGAAATTTCAAAGGAACTATTAGGGTAGATTTAGACGAATATGGATTAGTAATTAACGGAAATTTAATTAGATTTATTGATGGAGATCCATCTAGCATCGATTATAAAAAGTATGGAATAGATAATGCTGTAATTATAGATAATTCTGGAGTCTGGAGAGACGAGAAAGGTTTATCTGTTCATTTAAAGTCTAAAGGAGCAAAGAAGGTTTTGTTGACCGCTCCAACCAAATCTCCACTCAAAAATATTGTTTATGGTGTTAATGAAAATGACCTAGATGATAAGGATAAGATTGTCGGTGCTGCTTCATGCACAACGAATGCAATAGTTCCTCTTTTAAAAGCTCTCGATGATGATTATGGAATCATAAACGGACATGTTGAAACAATTCATTCATACACTAATGATCAAAACCTAATTGATAATTATCATTCAAAATCTAGAAGAGGAAGAAGTGCTGCTTTGAATATGGTAATTACAGAAACCGGAGCTGCCTCAGCTGTAAGTCAGATTCTTCCAAATTTAAAAGGAAAATTAACAGCAAACGCAATAAGAGTTCCCACTCCAAATGTTTCATTGGCAATTCTTAAACTTTCCTTGAATAAATCTTTGAACGATAAAGAGGCTGCTAATGAATATTTCAGACAATTAGCATTTCATTCAATATACAAAGACCAAATAGATTTTACGAATTCTTCAGAGATTGTTTCTTCTGACTTAGTTGGAAGTAGGTACGCTTGTGTTATTGATTCTGAAGCAACTATTTGCGACGACAAACAAGTAGTAATTTACGCCTGGTATGACAATGAATTAGGTTACTGCGTCCAACTCCTGAGAGTTATTAAAAGTCTTGCAGGAATTAAATATAAACGCCTCCCTTACTTTTTGTAATGAGAAATATCACCATATCAAAAGGTTTAGATATTCCTATTTCCGGAGAAGTTACTGATTCAGAAATTACTAAACATGTCACTAAGAAGGTTGCTGTTTTAGGAAAGGACCATCATGACTTGAAGCCTACAATGTTAGTAAAGGTTGGTGACCAAGTAAAAAAAGGACAAAAATTATTAGAGGATAAAAAAATTCCAGGTTTATTTTTAGTTGCACCAATCTCTGGTGAGGTCATAGAAATAAATAGAGGAGAAAGAAGAGCCTTTGAATCGTTAGTAATTGAAAATAATAATAACGATGATGAGATATTATTTATAGAAAGCCTTTCTAGCTTTGATGCGAATAAAGAGAATATAAGAGATATTTTAATTGAAAGTGGTTTGTGGGCTAATTTAAAGAAAAGACCTTTCTCTAAAGTTCCAAACATAGACGAAAACGTAGATGAGATATTCATATCTTGTCTGGATACGAGTCCTCTATCATTCGATCCAGAAATATTTATTGAACAAAATCTAAATGACTTTAATAAAGGAATCGAAATCTTATCCTTAATAACATCTAAATATGTGCATATTTCTTCAAAAATAGGGTCTAATTTGTTCGTAGAAAGCGAGAAAGTAAGGCTTTATCAACTTAATAATTTACATCCCGCTGGAAACGTAGGTACTCAGATTCATTACATTTCACCTTTGGGAAGAAATAAATCTGTTTGGACAATAAATTATCAACATGTTTGTCAAATTGGGCATATGTTTAATTTCGGTAGGTTATCATTCAAGAAGCTTGTAAGTGTGGCAGGTCCTCAAGTGAAGACTCCTTTTCTCCTTGAAACTATAAGCGGCGTTGATTTAGTAGAAGTTTTGAAAGATAAACTTCTTGAAGGCACTAATAGAATAGTTTCTGGTTCAGTTTTGTCCGGTAGAAATGCTGCTCAAAACGAATCTTTTTTGGGCCATTTTCATAACCAAATATCAGTTTTAAGGGAAGTCGAAGATGTTGATAGAGAATTATTTAATTGGTTTAGACCTGATTTAAAGAAACATTCTTTTTTACCAGTTTTTTTTACAAAGTTTTTTGAAAAAATCAATCCCCTTAAGTTCACAACTTCTATGAATGGAGCAGATAGGGCCATCGTTCCAATAGGAGTATATGAAGATGTTTTGCCCTTTAATATTATGGCAACGCAATTGCTTAAAAGTATTGTTTTGAGAGATACAGAAGAGGCTCAAGATTTAGGTATTCTGGAACTAGATGAAGAGGATTTAAGTCTTGCTACTTATGTGTGTCCTTCTAAATATGATTATGGATCTATTCTTAGAGAAAATTTAAAACTAATTGAGGACGAGGGTTAAGTAAATGTCTGATCCGTTAAGAAATTTTTTAGATAAAACCAAGCCAAATTTTCAAAAAGAGGGTGCATGGTCAAAATATTTTCCTTTATTTGATGTTTTTGAAAATCTATTTTATTCATCCTCAAGAAAAACCTCTGGAATGACTCACGTAAGAGATGGTTCTGATATTCAAAGGGTTATGGCAATTGTTTGGATGGCAACCTTTCCCACAATGTTTTTTGGAATGTATAACCTGGGTTATCAATCATTGATTGCTATAGAAGCTTTAAATGCTGCTGGTCAAGAATTTGCAAAAGATTGGCATTGGCCAATCATTGAGCTCGTTTCCGGTTTAAATCCAAATAACATTTTTGATTGTATCGCCTATGGCGCGGTCTTTTTCATGCCTATTTATATTGTTACCTTCATTGTTGGAATCTTTTGGGAAGCTGTTTTTGCAGTTGTGAGAGGTCATGAAATTAGTGAAGGTGCTTTCGTAACAACAGTATTATTTGCTTTATCATGCCCTCCAGATGCACCTCTTTGGCAAGTTGCCTTAGGTATATCGGTTGGTTTGGTTATAGGAAAAGAAATTTTTGGTGGTACAGGTAAGAATTTTCTGAATCCAGCCTTAACAGGGAGAGCTTTCTTGTATTTTGCTTATCCAGCATCTTGGTCTGGTGATCTATCATGGGTAGCTGTAGATGGTTATTCTGCTGCAACAATCTTAGGTCTTTCTGCTGAATCTGGTTACCAATTTCTTCCAGAATCCTATAGTTGGTCAAATGCATTTCTAGGTTTTATTCCAGGGTCAATTGGCGAAACTTCTACTCTTGCTATATTAATTGGATTAGCAATTCTCCTTTTCACTAGAGTAGCATCATGGAGAATAATCGCTGGAGTTTTATTAGGAACCATAGCTACTTCCTATCTTTTCAATATTATTGGAAGTGAAACCAACCCAATGTTTTCTATGCCATTTTGGTGGCACATGGTAGTGGGCGGGTATGCTTTTGGCATGGTATTTATGGCTACAGAACCCGTGTCCGGATCGCATACAAATAAAGGACGTTGGATTTATGGAATCGTAATAGGAGTTTTGGTTGTTCTAATTCGTGTTGTAAATCCAGCTTTTCCAGAGGGAATGATGTTGGCAATTTTATTTGCAAATTTAACCTCACCTTTAATTGACTATTTCGTTGTTAAGCAAAATATAAATCGAAGAAATAAGGTAATTTATGCAGAAAGATAGCATTCTCAATATCATTCTGGTTGGAGTTGGTTTATGTATCGTTTGTGGAGCTGTTATATCCACTGTTGCTGTATCCTTGAGAGATCAACAAGAACAAAATGTAATTTTTGATCAGCAAAGCAAAATTATTGATGCAGCAAGATTACTTGAAGTTTATCCTTCATCTCAAGAAGCATTAGCTTCGATTGAGGAAGTGGTTGTTAATCTTAACGATGGACAACCCTCGAGCTTTCCTCCAGAACAGTATGATCTGGATTCTATATTGAGAGACTCTTCTCAACACACAGTTCTCAATGGTTCCGAAGATATTGCCATGATAAGCGTCAGAGAAAATCTTTCAAAGGTCTATATTGAATATAGAAATAATGAATTGAAAACCTTAATTCTCCCAGTTAGAGGATATGGATTATGGGGTACTTTGTATGGCTATCTTGCCCTTGATTCTGACTTAAATACGATAGTTGGCTTGGAGTTTTATAAACATAAAGAAACTCCTGGATTGGGAGCTGAAGTAGACAATCCTAATTGGAAAAAACTTTGGAATGGAAAAAAAGTCTTTGATGAAAATGGTTTAGTTCAGATTTCAGTTATCAAGGGTTTTTCTAATCCACAAAGTACAGATTATTCTTATGAAGTTGATGGTTTGTCTGGAGCAACCATTACCAGTAAGGGGGTCTCTAATCTTCTTGCATTTTGGTTAGGTAATGAGGGATTTGGACCTTTCATCAATAATCTAAAGAACAAAGAAATTAAATTAAGTGATGTCTAAGTTTAAAGAAATATTATTAACACCTATCTTCAAGGATAATCCAATTGCCTTACAAATATTAGGCATTTGTTCAGCATTAGCGGTTACTAGTAAGCTTTATCCAACACTTATAATGTGTGTTGCTTTGACTATCACTGTTAGCCTATCAAATTTCTTTATTTCTCTAATAAGAAACATAATCCCAACAAATATAAGGATTATTGTCCAAATGACAATTATTTCTTCTTTGGTTATTTTAGTGGATCAATTCCTAAAAGCTTACGATTATGAAACAAGCAAAACGTTATCTGTCTTTGTTGGATTAATTATTACTAACTGTATTGTAATGGGAAGAGCAGAAGCATTTGCTATGCAAAATACTCCTGGAGTTAGTTTTTTAGATGGTTTAGGAAATGGTCTAGGATACAGTCTTATACTAATTGTTGTTGGAGCTATCAGAGAGTTACTAGGTTCTGGTCAACTACTTGGAATTGATATTTTAACTACTACTCAAAATGGTGGATGGTATGTTGGTAATAACTTCTTTCTGCTGGCACCGAGTTCATTCCTAATAATTGGATTATTCATATGGGCACTTAGATCATGGAAGACCGAACAAATTGAAGAAAAAGAATTCCTGATGAGTAAAAATGCTCCTAAAGAGGTGGAAACACGTCATGCTTGAGCATTACCTGTCTATTTTTATATCTTCAATTTTCATAGAGAACCTAGCATTATCTGTTTTTCTTGGTATGTGTACATTTTTAGCCATTTCCAAAAAAATTGAAGCTGCAATTGGTCTTGGAATTGCTGTAATCGTTGTATTAGCCATAACTGTTCCTTTAAATAATATTATTTATAACTTTTTACTTAGAGATGGAGCTTTAACTTGGCTCGGCTTTCCAGATGTATCTCTGGAATTTGTCGGTTTAATCAGTTACATAGGGGTTATTGCTGCATGCGTACAAATTCTTGAGATGTTTTTAGATAAATACGTTCCCAAACTTTATACTGCCCTTGGAATATTTCTTCCTCTTATAACAGTAAATTGCGCAATTCTTGGCGCATCTCTATTCATGGTAGAAAAGAATTTAGACTTTGGTGAGAGTGTTGTTTATGGCCTCGGAGGCGGGGTAGGCTGGGCTCTAGCTATTGTTCTTTTAGCAGGTATCAGAGAAAAATTAAAATACAGCGATATTCCAGATGGACTTGAAGGATTAGGTATTACCTTTATAACTGTTGGTTTGATGACCTTTGGTTTCATGTCATTTGGAGGAATAATACTTTAAATGATTAATTTAGATCTTATATTTGGAATCGCTACTTTTGCATTAATAGTAAACCTGATGATATTCGTAATCTTGTTTGCTAGATCAAGATTGGTATCTACTGGTGATGTTACTATCGAAATTAATGGAGATCAGGATAAAGCAATAAAAGTTCCTGCAGGAGGAAAGTTATTACAGACCTTAGCTTCAGAGAATTTATTTCTTTCCTCGGCATGCGGAGGAGGGGGCACTTGCTCTCAGTGCCGTTGCCAAGTATTTGAAGGCGGCGGCTCAATACTTTCTACTGAAGAAGCTCACTTTAATAATAAAGAAAAAAGAGAAGGCTGGAGGCTTTCTTGTCAGGTGCCTGTAAAGGCTGACATGAAAATTACAGTGCCGGATGAAGTTTTTGGCGTTAAAAAATGGGAAACAACCGTTATCTCAAATGATAATGTGGCAACTTTTATTAAAGAATTAGTTTTGAAATTACCTGAAGGAGAGAATGTTGGTTTCGAAGCTGGGGGCTATGTTCAAATGGAAATACCTCCTTATGAAGCAGATTATAAATCTTTTGATATTAAAGATATTTACAAAGGAGATTGGGAAAAATTTAAAGTTTTTGAAAATGTAGCTACAGTTGGTGTTCCTGTTATAAGAGCATATTCAATGGCTAATTATCCTGAAGAAAAGGGGATAATGAAATTTAACATTAGAATTGCAAGTCCACCTCCTGGAACAAATTTTCCACCAGGTGAAGCTTCATCTTATTTATTTAATTTAAAACCAGGTGATAATTTAACCATCTTCGGTCCATTTGGAGAATTCATGGCTAAAGATACCCCAAATGAAATGGTATTCATTGGTGGTGGTGCGGGTATGGCACCTATGCGATCTCATATATTTGATCAACTTTTGAGATTGGATTCTTCCAGAAAAATTACGTTTTGGTATGGAGCTAGGAGTTTAAAAGAAATGTTTTATATTGATGATTTCAATAAATTGGAAGAAAAATACGAGAACTTTACCTGGCATGCAGCTCTATCAGATCCTTTACCTGAAGATGAATGGGACGGTATGACTGGATTCATACATCAAGTTTTACTTGATAATTATCTCAAAGATCATCCTGCTCCAGAGGATTGTGAATATTATATGTGCGGTCCTCCTCCAATGATGGATGCTTGTTTTACAATGCTTGATAGCCTTGGAGTAGAACCTGAGAACATCATGTTTGATGACTTTGGCAGTTAGATATCTCTTTATATCCTTATTTCTTTTAACTGGTTGCGTTTCCAATGAAAATCAATACCAAGGATATATATTTGGAACCTACTACAATATAAAAATTTCAGATTCTCCAAATTTGAATACTATCCAATCATCTATTGATTTAAAACTTCGTGAAATTGATATGCTTTTTTCAAATTATAAAAGTGAGTCTTACTTAATGAGATTTAATAGAAAAGAGATACAAGCTACCAATGATGATTTTACTAAATTACTAAATCATTCGATTGAGATATGTAAGTTTGTAAATCAAAACTTCAACATTTTTGCAGGCAGCCTGGTAAATCTTTGGGGTTTTGGACCTCTAAAAAGAATGTCTGTGCCAGAGGAGGATGATATTGAGAATATTATTCCCAAGGGATGCGACTCAAGCGACAATGATCATTTAGAAATTGATTTTTCTGCAATCGCCAAAGGTTATGCAGTTGATGAGATTGCTAGATTATTGGATGATCAAAATCTAAATAATTATTTTATTGATATCGGTGGAGAAATAATTGTTAAAGGAAATAAAATAAAATCTCCTTGGATTATCTGCATAGAAAATCCTGATACTCAAAACAGCAAACCAATTGAGTGTTTATCGAAAAAAGACAACGAAAAGTATATGGCTGTGGCAACTTCAGGTGATTACAGAAATTTTTTTACTTTAGATAATAAGCGCTATTCTCATACAATTGATCCTAAAACAGGTTTTCCTATTTCAAATAATTTAACATCCGTCTCTGTAGCCTTGCCTGGACAGTTTCGACATGCTGGTGATGCAGATGCTTTGGCAACTGCATTGAATGTCATGGGCTTAAAAGAAGGTTTTGAATTTGCAGTTAATAATTCAATTGCAGCTTTATTTATTTTTAGGTCAGAAGGTGAATTTTCTATTAGAATGACTCCATCTTTTGAAGATATAATTCATTAAATATGGCTACTTTTTTCTTTGCATCTATTGTTGTGATCTTATCAATCTTAGGATTGAGTCTTGGATTAATCTTGAACAACAAGCCTTTAGAAGGATCTTGTGGAGGTATGAGCAATCTCGATAGTGATTTGGAATGCACTATATGTGGCGGTAATCCAAAAAAATGTCCTAAGTAATTAGAACTGATTCATCGTATTGTCTTTTCCACCTGCTTTGAGGGCTTTATCGCCTGAAAAATATTCTTTGTGAGTATCGCCAATTGTTGACCCAGCAAGATCTTGGTGTTTTACAGATGACATATCTCTTCTTATTTCTTGTCTTTGAATACCTTTAACATAAGCTAGCATTCCTTCATCACCAAAATAACCTTCAGTTAATGTTGCAGTTCCCAAAGCTGTTTCGTGATAAGTGGGAAGAGTAATTAAATGATGAAAAATTCCTGCTTCTCTTGAAGCATCTTTCTGGAAAGTTTTTATGAGATTATCTGCTTCTAAGGCCAGCTCAGAATCGTCAAACTTAACATCCATTAAACCTTTAGGATCCGAGGAAGGATCAGGATATGCCGAAACATCTTTACCCGAATCAACCCATTCTTTGTAAACCTGTTCTCTAAATGACAAAGTCCAATTAAAAGATGGAGAATTGTTATAGACTAACTTAGCCTTGGGTTCCACTTTTCTGATTGCATTAACCATATCAGCAATTTGCTGAACGTTTGGTTTTTCTGTCTCAATCCATAAGAGATCAGCTCCATTTTGTAAGCTTGTAATACAATCAAGGACGACTCTGTCAAAACCTGTGCCTTCTTTAAATCTGTAAAGGCCATTAGGTAAACGAACAGGTTTTACTAATAAGCCGTTTTGATGGATAGTTATATCGTTTTCATCTAATTCGTCAAGGTTAGTTATTTCTTCAGTTTCAAGAAAAGAATTATATTGATCTGCCAAGTCGCCCTGTTCCTGCATTACTGGAACTTTCTGAGTAAGTCCTGCTCCTAAAGAATCTGTTCTAGCAACTATCAAACCATTTTCAACACCTAGTTCTAAAAAAGAATATCTTACTGCATTGATTTTATGTAAAAAGTCTTCGTGAGGGACTGTAACCTTTCCATCTTGGTGCCCACATTGTTTTTCATCAGAAACCTGATTTTCAATCTGAATGCAACACGCTCCAGCTTGAATCATTTTCTTTGCTAGTAAATATGTTGCTTCCTCATTACCGAAGCCAGCATCGATATCTGCAATTATTGGCACAACATGAGTCTCAAAATTATCTATTTTGGATATCACTTCTGATTCATCTCCACCATTTTCTCTTACTTCATCCAATTCATTGAATAGATGTTGTAACTCAACAGCATCGGCTCTTTTTAAAAATGTATATATCTCTTTAATTAAGTTTGGAACAGCTAATTTCTCATGCATGCTTTGATCTGGAAGAGGGCCAAAGTCAGATCTCAGAGCAGCGACCATCCATCCGCTTAAATAAACATATCTCTTGTTAGTAGTTTCTCTAGATTTTTTTATCTCCATCATCATTTGTTGAGCAGTAAATCCATGCCAACAACCTAAAGATTGAGTATAAACAGATGAATCTCCATCATATTCAGACATATCTTTATGCATTATGTCTGCAGTATATTTAGCTATATCCAAGCCTGTTTTGAATCTATTTTGTAAATCCATTCGAGCTGCGTTTTCAGCAGAAATATTTTTGTATAAATCTCCACCTTTAGCTATTAATTGCTCAAAATGTTCTACAGTCTTTTTATAATCAAGCATTTACGGTCCTCTTCTCAATGAATACTTACTTTAATTTTGCTAGATAGCTAGCTAAGCCGGTGTATTGTATAGGAGTTAGCTTAAGAAGTTTAGTTTTATCTACTTCATTAATAGGGAGATTTTCTATTAAGTTTCGATAACTTTCTCCGCTTAATTCTTTTCCTCTAGTTAATTTTTTTATGATGTCATAACTATTAGAAATCTTATTTTTTCTCATGACAATCTGTATTGCTTCTGCTAAAACTTCCCAACTTTCCTCTAATTCCTCATTAATTTTTTTCTTATTTGGTTCGAGTTTATTGAGCCCTTTATTCAGTGACTTAAGTGAAATTTCTAAATATGCAAAACACAGACCAATATTTCTGCTCACTGTTGAATCGGATAAGTCTCTTTGTAATCTAGAAATTTGTAATTTATTTTTGAGAGCAGGAATTAAGCTGTTTGATAAAGTTAAATTTCCTTCAGCATTTTCGAAATCAATTGGATTGACTTTGTGCGGCATAGTTGATGAACCCACCTCGGACGAAGAAATTTTTTGTTTCAGGTAATCTTTAGATACATAAAGCCAAATATCTTTTGATAGATCTATTAATACATTATTTAAATTTTCTATATTAGATAGTAAGAAAACAAGATTGTCTTTAAATTCAATTTGAGATGAAATTAGAGAATATCCTAGATTAAATGAAGATATAAATTTCTTAGTTATATTTGGCCAATTGATTTCAGAGTCTAGTGCATGATGGGCATTAAAATTACCTACAGCTCCATTAAATTTTGCAGATTGTTTCGATTCATTAATTTTATTTTGATGAAAGGAAATTCTATGAAAAAAATTCTTAAATTCTTTCCCTAAAGAAGTAGGGCTAGCTTTTTGACCGTGTGTGAAAGAAAGCATAGAAATATTTGCCCATTTGATAGCCATTTTATTAATTTCTTTATTGAGAGATTTTAGATTTGGTAGTAAACATTCAGTTCTGTATCTTTCAACCATTAATGCATAAGACAGATTGTTGATATCTTCAGAAGTGCAACAGATATGCACAAATTCACTCAGTTTGGATAATCCCACTGAATCAAGCTCCTTTACTATGTAAACTTCTACAGCTTTTACATCATGATTGGTAATTTTTTCTATAGACTTAACTTTTGACGCTTCTTTCAAATTAAAATTTAAAAAAATACTTTCAATTTTTTTCTTTTGGTTTTTACTAATTAGAGGTAAAAAATTTAAACTTTTTATGTTTAATAAAAATAATAGCCATCTTATTTCTACTTCAACTCTTGTTTTGATCAGAGCAAATTCAGAAAAATAATTTTCAAGATCTTTAACTTTATTTTTATATCTTCCATCAATAGGAGATATTGATAAAAGTGATTCTTTAGTCATGACTTATAAATTTCTCCACCGCCTAAACAAATATTATCTTGATAAAAGACAATTGATTGACCTGGAGTTATGGCTCTCTGAGGCTTTTTAAATTCTACACTAAACGTTTTACCCTTTTTCGATAAGATGCATTCCTGATCATCTTGTCTGTATCTAATTTTGGCTTTCAGTTTTATAGGTTTGGTCAGATCTGGTTCACAGATCCAATTAATAGAATCAACAGATAATTTGTTATTAAATAATTGTTGATTATCGTTTCCTTGAGCTACTACAAGAATATTTTCTGATAATTTTTTTTCTACTACATACCAAGGTCTTTCGTCGTAATCCTTCAATCCACCGATTCCTAACCCTTGTCTTTGACCTAAGGTATAAAAACAGAGGCCCCTGTGTAAACCAACCTCATTGCCCTTGTCACAAATAATTTTTCCAGGTTTGTCGTTGATATAGTTCTCCAAAAAACTTGGGAAGGGCCTTTCTCCAATAAAACATATTCCAGTACTATCTTTTTTTTCAAAGGTAGATAAATTCATTGATTTTGCAATATCCCTAACTTCTTTCTTTGTAAATTCAGAAAGTGGAAAGATAGTTTTATCTAAAACCTTTTGATTTATGTTACAAAGAAAATAGGTTTGATCTTTGTTTTTATCTTTTGCTTTTACTAAGTAATTAAGTCCAGAAATCTTTTTTATTCCTGCGTAATGACCCGTGGCAATACAATCAAAATTATTTTCGATAGCATATTTATAAAATTCATTAAATTTAATATATTGATTGCATAAAACATCAGGGTTGGGAGTTTTACCTTTTTCTAGATCTATTAGAAATTTATCAAAAACCTTACTTTTGTATTCTTTTGAAAAATTTACATGATGTAATTTAATATTTAATTGATCTGCAACCTTAGCAGCGTCCATAAAATCTTCTTTTGCAGTACAAAGTGGGGTTCCATCATCATCTTCCCAATTCTTCATAAAAGCACCTTCTACATCATATCCTTCTTGCAGAAGAAGTGCTGCAGAAACCGAAGAATCTACACCGCCTGACATGCCAACTAGTACTCTCATCAAGGTATTTTATTAAAAAAATGCAAAAGTCTTAAACCTTTATTTTAATGGTACAATCTCCCCCTAAATTATCCCTACCTATAGATAAAGAAAAGTTATGAGTTTTGAAAAAATAGTAATTCCGTCTGGTGGAGAACCTATCACAATTAATGAAGCAGGTAAGCTAAATGTACCTAATAATCCCATAATTCCTTTCATAGAGGGCGATGGTATTGGTACAGATATTACTCCTGCAATGATTAAAGTCATCGATAATGCTGTGGAAACAGCTTATGGCGATGAAAAAATGATCTCTTGGATGGAAATTTATTGTGGTGAAAAATCAGTAGAAACCTATGGGAATGATACTTGGCTTCCTGATGAAACGATTGATGCAATTAAAGAATATATTGTTGCAATAAAAGGCCCACTTACTACTCCTATTGGTGGAGGTATTAGGTCTTTAAATGTTGCCCTTAGACAAAAATTAGATCTTTATTCTTGTGAAAGGCCGATTACTTATTTTGAAGGAGTCCCTAGCCCAGTAATCTATCCTGAATCTACTGATATGGTTGTTTTTAGGGAAAATTCTGAAGATATCTATGCCGGTATAGAATTCAAGGCTGATTCTGACGAAGCAAAAAAGGTTATTAAATTTTTTCAGGAAGAAATGGGGGTTGGAAATATTAGGTTTGAAGAATTTTGCGGTATTGGTGTTAAACCTATCTCCAAGCCTGGAACTGAGAGATTGGTTCGAAAAGCAATTCAATATGCTGTTGATAATGACAGATCCTCTGTCACTTTGGTGCATAAAGGCAACATAATGAAATTTACTGAAGGAGCATTTAAGGAATGGGGTTACGGAGTTGCTAAAACAGAATACGGTGCGGTTTCTCTAGATGGTGGTGAATGGATGAGTTTTATAAATCCTAAAACTGGAAGGACTATTGTTATCAAAGACGTAATAGCCGATTCTTTTTTACAACAAATCCTGACAAGGCCCGCTGATTACGATGTTATAGCTACAATGAATTTAAACGGCGACTATATTTCTGATGCTTTAGCAGCCAAAGTAGGTGGGTTAGGCTTAGCTCCAGGAGCTAACGTTGGAGATCATATCGCTTTATTTGAAGCTACTCATGGAACAGCTCCAAAGTATGCTGGTGAAGACAAAGTAAACCCATCATCTTTGATTCTTTCAGCCGGAATGATGCTTAATCATATTGGATGGAAAGAAGCTTCAGATAACGTAATCAAAGGAATTAGCTGGGCTATTAAAAATAAGCTTGTTACTTACGACTTAGCTAGATTAATGAAGAATGCTACAAAACTAAAGTGTTCAGAATTTGCAGATGAGGTTTGCAAAGGCATGAAGATGGGGTATCTCAAATAGCAAAGATTTAATGTTTTTTGATTTTAAATTAGAGAGCAAGAATCCAGAAGAAGAATTTGAGGGCGACTTATCAGTCGCTATTAGACCTTCTGATCCAATAGTAAAAAAACCTTCTTTATATAGAATTCTTTTGTTGAATGACGACTATACGCCCATGGAATTTGTAGTATATGTGTTACAAAAGTTTTTTAATTATGATCAGGAAAGAGCAACGCAAATTATGTTAGCAGTGCACACTCATGGAAAAGGAGTTTGTGGTATCTTTACAAAAGAAATAGCTGAAACAAAATCATCACAAATCAATGATTTTGCTCAACAAAATGAACATCCTTTATTAAGTGAAATTGAACCAGTGGATGACGAAGATTGATGTTAGAAAAGAATTTAGAAAATTGTCTTAATAACGCATTTAAGAAAGCTCATAGCTCTAACCATGAATTTGTTACAACAGAGCATTTATTATTTTGTCTTTTAGATAATAACGAAGCTCTTAAGTTACTGTCTGCTTGTAATGTTGATATTGAAAAATTAACTTTAGAGTTAGATAAATTTTTAAAGGACTCTATCCCTGAAAATAGAGATTCAAATAAAGATGTTCAAGCTACTCTGAGCTTTCAAAGAGTAATTCAAAGAGCAGTCTTTCACGTTCAAAGCACAAAAGGGGCAGAAGTAACGGGTGCTAACATAATTGTTGCTTTATTCAGTGAAAAAGAGTCTTACAGCGTTTATTTGTTAAAACAACAAGGCATGACAAGATTAGATGCTGTTTCCTACCTTAGTCACGGGGAGGAAGAGGAATCTGAAGATTTAGAAATAGACTATCAAAATGAAGATGGTGACGAATCTGAGCAAAATGCATTAATTAAATACGCTACTAATTTAAATCAAGAAGCAGCTGAAGGAAACATAGATCCGCTTATTGGCAGATCTAATGAATTAGAGAGAATCACTCAAATAATCTCAAGACGAAGTAAAAACAATCCGCTGTTAGTTGGAGAATCCGGTGTTGGAAAGACAGCTGTTGTAGAAGGTCTTGCAAAAAATATAGTAGAAGGAAATGTCCCTGATGTCTTAAAAAATCGTCAAATTTTTTCTTTAGATATGGGAACTCTTCTTGCTGGAACAAAATACAGAGGAGACTTTGAAAAAAGATTAAAGTCAATTCTCAAAGAACTAAAAAAAATTGAAGGATCTATACTTTTCATAGATGAGATTCATACCGTAATTGGTGCAGGTGCAACGTCTGGAGGAGTAATGGATGCCTCAAATTTATTAAAACCTACCTTGGGAAAAGGTAGTTTCACTTTGGTTGGTTCTACAACTTATACTGAATACAGAAATATTTTTGAAAAGGATAGGGCATTATCAAGAAGATTTCAGAAAGTAGACATTGAAGAGCCATCTCAGGAAGAAACTTTAAAAATTCTTGAAGGTTTAAAATCAAAATTTGAAGAGCACCATGAACTAAAATATTCAAAAGAGGCATTAAAATCAGCTGTAGAACTTTCATCAAAGCACATAAATGACAAATTTCTTCCAGATAAAGCCATTGATGTTGTTGATGAAGCTGGTGCAAGGTTAAGACTTCTAAAAAATAATAGAAGAAAAACTGTTTCTGAACTAGACATCCAAAAGGTTATTTCATTGATGGCTAGAATACCTGAAAAAAGTGTCTCTAAAGATGACAAGGTTTCTTTAGGTAAACTCGAAGAAAACTTAAAAAGAGTTATTTTTGGTCAAGATGACGCTATTGAAAAATTAGTCAGCTCTATTGTTATGTCTAGAGCAGGCCTTGGTAACGAAGAAAAGCCAATTGGAAGTTTTCTATTTGCCGGACCAACTGGTGTCGGAAAAACAGAATTATCAAGACAATTATCATTGTCTATGGGCGTAGAACTAATCAGATTTGATATGTCTGAATATATGGAGAGACATACTGTTTCTAGATTAATTGGAGCACCTCCTGGTTATGTTGGTTATGATCAAGGTGGATTATTGACAGAAGCAGCTGTAAAAAATCCTCACTCAGTAATTTTATTAGATGAAATTGAAAAGGCTCATCCCGAAGTTTTTAATGTCTTACTTCAAGTAATGGATCACGGTACGTTGACGGATAATAATGGCAGAGTAGCTAGTTTTAAAAACGTTGTCTTAATCATGACAACTAATTCAGGCGCACAAGAGATGGCTAGGAATTCTATGGGATTCCAAAAACAAGATAATTCATCGGATGGTGCTGAAGTTATAAAAAAAGCTTTCTCTCCAGAATTTAGAAATAGACTTGATGCAATAGTTCAATTTGATTCTTTACCTGAAGAAGTTATTCTTACAATAGTTGATAAATTTTTAACAGAAGTGCAAGCTCAACTTGATGAAAAGCAAGTTACTTTAGAAGTTGATGACGTTGCAAGATCTTGGCTGTCAAAAGAAGGATACGATGAAAAAATGGGTGCAAGACCTATGTACAGGATAATTCAAGATAAAATCAAGAAACCGTTAGCTGAGGAATTAATTTTCGGTGAACTTTCAAAAAATGGCGGTAGCGTTATGGTTTCAGTTGAAGATGATGAATTAAAAATCGATCTTAAATCTAGTCCAAGAAAAGAAGAGAAGAAAAAAGAAAAGGTTTAATTATTTACCCCTGTAAGTAATCCTACCTTTAGATAAATCATAAGGTGTCATTTCAACTTTAACCTTATCTCCAGTGAGAATTCTGATGTAGTTTTTTCTCATTTTTCCCGAAATATGAGCCGTTATCACATGATCATTTTCAAGCTTAACTTTGAATGTAGTGTTGGGCATGGTGTCGATAACTTCACCTTCCATTTCTATTAGATCTTCTTTTGCCATAAAATATGTTTGTATATGACTATTATGCCAGATGAAAAAGGAAGATAAAAAGTTTCATCTTTGGACGTTACTTTCTTCGCTAGGTGTGATTATTATTATCCTAGCTATAGTTAGTTACTATATTGATCTAATTTACTGAAATGAAAAATCTTAGTGACTCAGATATTTCACGGGTTATTGAAATGGCCTGGGAGGATAGAACACCCTTTGATGCAATCGAAGCTCAGTTTTCTTTAAAAGAACAGGAAGTAATAGAGATTATGAGGCGAGAAATGAAAGAAAGTAGTTTTAAGATGTGGAGAAAAAGAGTCAACGGTAAAAACACGAAGCATTTATCAAAACGCTCTTTTTCTGTTGGAAGGCATAGAGCAAAAGTCCAAGGCAAGCTAAGGTAGTTAAAAATAAGTTTTTAAATTTTTAAATAGAATACCCTTAATTTCTTTATTTGTGCGTTTAGAAATTCCAACAAGTCTTTGCCAAAAAGGAAACGAGAGAGTATTCAAAATAAATTCTTTTTCTTCCCATTTTTGGTCTTTTATTTCGGGAAGAAATTCAAAAATATAGTTGCTGCTTCTTTTATTCCACTCAACGATATTCATCCTTACATCCTTTGAATACCATAAATTTTTAACTGTCCAATGATATACATACTGATATTTTTCATATGTATTGCATGTGAACTCAATGAGTAATTTCAACCTTGAATTTACATCAACATTCAAATCGATTTTTGGTTTAGATGATTCAAAGTCATTCAAAAGCTTATTATGCATACCGATAATTAAAGAATTCTTATCTTTAAAATGACGGAATATAGTACGAGTTCCGATTTTTGCTTCCTTGGCAATTAATTCATGAGTGATGTTTAAAATGCCTTCATTGAGAAGGGAAAATGCGGTGTCTATAATTAATTCAGATGTATCTTCGCTTCTTTTTTTTCTACCGTCTATAGATGTAATTTCCATATAATTATCTTTTGACATGTTTTATGTCATATTATATATTTTTGAAAAGATTAACTCAAATGAACGAAACACCCATTAAATTAATAGGTAATCCAGCATCACCTTATACAAGGAAGATGATTGCATATTTGCGATATAAAAGAATTCCACATCATGTTATTTGGGGAGATGTATCTGAGATCCTAAAACTAATGAATATTGATCCACCGAAACCAATTCTATTACCGGTTTTTCTTCTACCCAGAGATGGAAAATTAACTGCGGTAACTGATTCAACGCCATTAATTGAAGAATTTGAAAATTCTTATCCAAATAGATCTGTTTATCCTGAAGATCAATCTTTAAGATTTATTAATTATGTTCTTGAAGACTTTGGTGATGAATGGTGCACAAAATATATGTTTCATTATCGTTGGCATTTTACTGAAGATGCTGATAATGCCGGAACTCTTTTACCATTAGGAATTATGAATAATATTTCTGATGATAAGCTAGCTTTTTTTAAAGGCCACTTTGCAAAAAGACAAATAGATAGATTATGGGTTGTTGGATCTAACGACGAAACTGCCCCTTTTATTGATCATAGTTATAAATCGTTTCTTGAGATTTTAGAAAATCATTTAAAAATCCAACCGTATTTACTTGGATCATCTCCATCCTCTTGTGATTTTGCTGTATACGGTCAGCTTACTCAACTTATAGGATTTGATCCTACGCCTCGTAAAATTACTCATGAATTAGCTCCAAGGGTAATTGGATGGGTTAGATCTCTTGAAGATAGAAGCGGACTTGAAGTTCAAGAAAATAATCTAACGCTCTCGGATCTTCCTCAAACAATTCATGATTTATTTAAAGAAATGAGCACTTCCTATGTACCAACCATGATTGCAAATAAAAAAGCAATTGATGAAGGCAATGATGAGTGGGAAATTGACTTAGATAAAGGTAAATGGAAACAAAAATCTTTTCCGTATCAAGCAAAATGTTTAGCATGGATTAAAGAAGAATATGAGAAACTAGATACTGAAAAAAAAGATGAAGTTTTCTCTTTTTTACAATTAAATCATTGTGAATCATTGGTGACATCAAATGAATAGAATTACTGAAATGTTGGGTTGTAAATACCCAATAATACAAGCTCCTATGGGGTGGATAGCAAGAAGTAACCTTGCATCAGCTGTATCCAATGCTGGTGCATTCGGCATTATTGAAACCTCTTCTGGAGAGGTAGATCAATGCAAGGATGAAATTAAAAAAATGGCTACATTAACCAACAGCCCCTTTGGAGTTAATTTGCCAATATTATTTTTATCTGACGAGAGCATGCTTGATGTTGTTATAGGTGAAAATGTTAAATTTGTTACAACCTCTGCAGGAGATCCAGCTAAATATATACATAAATTAAAGGAGGCCGATATCAAGGTATTTCATGCTGTACCGAACCTTGCTGGCGCCATGAAAGCAGTTGATGCAGGAGTTGATGGTTTGGTTGTAGAGGGGACAGAAGGGGGCGGTTTTAAAAATCCCGAGGAAGTTGGACTTCATGTATTAATTCAATCAATCAAGAAACACACTGATCTTCCTATTGTTGCAGCTGGAGGCATCGTGGATGGCAGAGGAATGGCAGCTGCTTTTGCTGCTGGTGCAGAAGGCATTCAAATGGGTACAAGATTTGTATCATCCTTAGAAAGTCCAGTTCATGATAATTTTAAAAATGCGATCGTAAATGGTAATGAGCAAGGTACATATATTCTCAACAAAAAAGCTAAACCTTGCATAAGAGCATTGAAAACTGATTTTACAGATAAAATTTACGACGTTGGCCTCATGGATATGAGTGCGATGTCTGGAATTAAGAATCTATACTTTGATGGCGATATGAATGCTGCACCTGCATTGGCAGGTCAATCAATAGGATTAATAGAAGAAATAAAACCAGTAGAAAGAATTATTAATGAGACGATTACTGAGTTTAATGAAATTTGTGATTCTATGGCTTCTATAAAGTTCTAAAGGATGAAAATTTTAAGGACTCCGGATAGTAGATTTAAAAACATAAAAGACTTTCCGTATGAACCTAATTACACCTTCATAAAGACTCATGACGATTCTGATTTGAGAATACATCATATAGATGAGGGTCCTAAGGATGGTCCAATTCTTTTAGTGATGCATGGTCAGCCTGTTTGGAGTTATTTGTACTCAAGGATGATTCCTTATCTTACTGATGCTGGAATTAGAATTATTGCTCCTGATTTACCTGGCTATGGTAAATCCGATAAACCTGCATCAAGAGAAGACTATTCTTATCAACGACAAGTGGATTGGATGACCGATTGGATAAAAACTAATGATCTAAATAATCTCACTTTTTTTGGCCAGGATTGGGGAGGCCTTATCGGATTAAGGGTTGTTGCTAACCAACCAGATAGATTTCTTAAAGTAGCTATGGGGAATACAGGTTTACCGTATAACCCTGATGTACCTCAAGACGTCATAGATAAAATCAAAGCTTTTAGAAATAGTAATATAAAACTTAATCCAATATCTATGCAAAGAGAAATAAGAAAAATGGATGGCAAAAATATTTCGGGTAGCGATTCATCACATCATCCAGCTTTAAGTTTTATGTATTGGCAGAAACTATGCTGGGATACTGAAGATCTTCCTATTGGATTTATGATGACGAGCATGATGGAAAGAAACTCACGCATCAAATTTTTAATTTATTTTATATTTCTTAGACTTGGCTTAAGGAAACTATTTCCTTTTAAATCAAATCTTGATAAAGCCTACGAAGCACCATTCCCTAATCCGTCCTATAAAATGGGTCCTAGAGCTATGCCCAGTCATGTACCGATGATTCCTGATCAATCATTAGAAGCGCAAAAGAAAGCAAGAGAATTTTATAAAAGTTGGCAGAAACCTTTTTTAAGTGTCTTTGCGGGCGATGATCCAGTTACAAATGGAGCTGAAAAAGACGTGTTGAAAATCTGTCCTAATGCAAAAAGTGCACCGAATATTGGAGGAGGGCATTTTTTTCAGTGGACTAAGGCAAAAAAACTATCAAATATACTTATTGATTTCATAAAAGAGTAATAACTCATGTTTGCTATGTTGTTTCCTAAGATTGCTGATAATAATTATCTTGGTTCTAGATTGGTAGTTTACATTTTTATTCCTTTTCTTTTATTAATGACCTGGAGATCAATTATTCATCTCTTCTACGCAGAATTTGGTCTGCATGGTATAGCAAATATGATAGTGATAGATGGCTCTCCTGATCCAATGCCAGTTATCTATGCATTTTTTTCGCTATGGGGATTAATTCAATTATTATTTTGTGCTTTTGCTTGGGTAATCCTTTTTAGATACAAGTCTCTCTTACCTTTAACTATTTTAGTTTTTTTAATTGACTGGTCAGCTAGAGTTATAAATGCTTCAAATTCTCCTCTCAATTTTGCTGAATATAAAACTGGCACAACTCCAGGAATTGAATCCGCTCCTTATGTCACTGTTTTCTTATTAATTTTATTTATTACTTCACTTTTAAATAGGAAATCCTGATATGAAAAAAATTACTATCTATCTAATTTTGGTTATTTTTATAATCGCTGGAATATTATTTTTGCTGAGTAGAGTGCCAGCGGTACAAGATGCTTTGTTTCAACGACTTGCTCAAAGTTTAATAAGCACCGCACCAGATATTTTTCCAGAAGACGATTCTTTAAGTGCTTTGGTGTGCGGTTCAAAATCTCCATTGCCACATCCAACTAGGGCAGAGACTTGCGTAATGATTAAAGCCGGAGATGAAACTTTCATTTTTGATGTTGGAAATAAAAGTATAGATAATTTAAGAAATTGGCGCGTTCCTTTAGATCAATTGAATAGTATCTTCATTTCACATCTTCACTCAGATCACATAGCTGAACTTCCTGAAATACATATGTGGAATTGGGTAGGAACAGGTCGACAGTCTAAATTAAAAGTGTACGGTCCAGAGGGGATAAATCAGGTTCTTAACGGATTCACAGAAGCCTATTCATTAGATTGGAAATATCGTAATGACCATCATGGAGATCAATTTGCTCCTTTAAAAGCAGCAGGTTTTGATGGATACGAAATAACTGACTTTAGCAAACCAGTATACGAATCTAATGGAATTGTAATTACAGCTTTTTTGGTTGACCACAAACCGATTGATCCTTCATTAGCCTTTAAGATTGAATATAAAGGAAGATCTATCGTTTTGAGTGGAGATACTGTTTACTCAGAAGCAATCTTAAATAATTCAAAGGATGTTGATGTCTTATTCCACGAGGCTTTTCATAAAGGAACTTTAGATATGATGTATAACGCCCTTCCAGAGAACTCCTCTTCCAGGATTGGTATTGTAGATATACAAAATTACCATACCAACACTATTGAAGTTGCGAATCTAGCGAAAGAAGCAAACGTTGGCCATCTTGTTTATTACCATTTAATTCCTGCACCAAGAACTGATTTAGTTGCAGATATTTTTACTAGAGGAATAGATGATATTCTTTCAAATTGGACTTTATCTGACGACGGAACAATGGTTATATTACCTATAGATTCTAAAGAAATTATTATTACGTCAATTAACTAGGAGAGTTATGAAAACAAAAATTACTGAACTTTTTGATATAGAGCATCCCATTATTCAAGGTGGAATGCACTATGTTGGATTTGCTGAGTTGGCAGCTGCTGTATCGAATGCTGGTGGCTTAGGAATAATCACTGGTCTTACTCAAGGCACTCCAGAAAAGTTAGCAAATGAAATAGCAAAATGTAAGGATATGACAGATAAACCTTTTGGTGTGAATTTAACTTTTTTACCTTCGTTAACACCACCTGACTACCCAGGCCTTATTAAAGTTATCATTGAAGGAGGAGTTAAAATAGTAGAAACAGCTGGAAGGAGTCCTGCTGAATATATGCCTGCCTTAAAAGATGCTGGAATTAAAGTTATTCATAAGTGCACATCTGTAAGACATTCTTTGAAAGCCCAAAGCGTTGGGTGCGATGCTATATCTGTTGATGGATTTGAATGCGGAGGCCATCCAGGCGAGGATGATATTCCTAATTTTATTTTGTTGCCTAGAGCAGCAGATGAATTGGAAATTCCTTTTGTTGCTTCAGGAGGAATGGCTGATGCCCGAAGTTTAGTTGCTGCAATGGCTTTAGGGGCAGAAGGCATGAATATGGGTACAAGATTCATAGCAACTAAAGATGCTCCAGTTCATGAAAACGTTAAAAAAGCTATCGTAAATGCATCTGAGTTAGATACAAGATTAATTATGCGATCACTTACCAACACTGAAAGGGTGCTAACAAATCCCGCAGTTGATAGATTGATGGAAAAAGAAAAAGCACTTGGGGAAAAGTTAACTTTTTCCGATATTGTTGATGAAGTTGCAGGGGTTTATCCCACAATCATGATGGATGGTGATATGGATGCAGGAGCTTGGTCTTGCGGTATGGTTGCAGGCCTGGTTTATGATATCCCTAGCGTAAAAGAACTCATAGATAGGATAATGAGTGAAGCAGAAGAAATAATTCAATCCAAACTCAAAAAAGCTGTTTAATGAAGTTTGAAAATAAAGTAATGCCGAATGATGAACAAATGGCAGAATTTCTCGACCCCGGAAATGATGAACCAATTTATATGGTAAATCTTCTCAAGTTTAAAGATAAAGCCGAATATCCTGATAAAAGAGAGACAGATTTATCAGGAAGAGAAGCTTATGCTATCTATTCTGAGGAAGTGAAACATCATCTAGCTAAAGTTGGGGCAAAAGCTATATTTGGTGCTAACGTTAAGAGATTAATGTTAGGTGTAGTGGAAGAACTTTGGGATTCTGTTGCGATAGCTTCTTATCCAAGCAGAAAAGCAATGTTAGATATGATCTCTGATCCAGAATATATAAAAAGCGCGCAACACAGAGTTGCTGGATTAAAGGGACAGTTAAACATTGAAACAGTAATTCCCTTAGAGAATGACTAAAATAAAAAAAGCCTACTTCAGATTTTTGCTTAGTTTATTTCCAAGATTTTAAATTTGGAGATAATTGATTTAAAAATTAATCAAGACGAAGAAATATTTTCATCGTTCTACGAAATCAATCAACAACAAGTTCCTAAAGTTGGATCTGTATCTCTAGAAGAATTTATTTATTTAATAAAAATATCAGATATTTCCTATGGATCTATAAAGAAGGGTATATGTTTGGGTTTTGTCATCTGTCTCAGAGAAAAAACCAATTATAAATCTATCAATTATAAATTTTTTCAAAATAGACATAATAAATTCTTCTATATTGATCGTATTGCAATAGCCAATAAATATCAGTCATCAGGTATCGGAAGTATTCTCTATAACAAATTATTATCAATTAAAGTCAAATTTAATATACCGATATGTGCAGAAGTAAATATTGATCCACCAAATGAGTCATCTATTAATTTTCATAGAAAACATGGATTTTCTGAAATCACTGAAAGCACGTTAAAAGAAGGGTATTCAGTTGTTTATATGGAAGTTAGCTGATATATATTACTTTACATAATATATATTATACGAATGTAAAATAATTAGTTAATTGCTACGTTTAATGAATTAACTACTTTTCCTCTATCTGAAGTAAGTTCCATAACAACTTGGTCTTCATATAAACGAAGAACACCAAAGTTGGCTTTTCTATAGGTTGAACCGATCCTCAATGGACCTTTCTCTTCAGTATTAAATGGTATTGGTAGATTCAATGAACTAGATGTGAATTCATAAATATTATTGTTACCAACTGTCTTAAATTGATAAAACCCACCTCTATGTCTATCTCCGGATAGAATAAAAAGATTAGAAATATTGGATTCATCTATGAGTTTAAGGAATTTTTCTCTTTCTAAGGGAAATTTATCCCACGATTCCCATCCATGCCCTAAACTCAAAATCTGCAAACTAGATATGATGATTTTTATATCGCTTTCTACAATTAATTTATCTTTGAGCCATTTCCACTGATTTTTCCCTAACAATGTCTTTTCAGGATTGAAATCTTCAATATATCTTTCTTTTCCTTTTTTATTGAATTCATCTGTTAATTTCCATTCAGATTTAAATGATCTGTTATCTAAAAAGATTAAATGTATTTTAAGACCATTTTTGTTTATTATTTTGTCAAAATAGAGACCGTCTCTTAGTCTGCGTGGATCGTTAGCAGGAATTTGCCAAGTCTCTAAGAAAAGAGATTTTGCTATATCTTTGTAACGATAATTAGAACCACCATCATTTAATCCAAAATCATGATCATCCCAAATAAACTCTGTACTTACATTCTGTAAAAAATTCTCTAAATTATTGAATTGCTGCTTATAAGTTCTTATGAGTTTATCTAATTCTCCATCTTCCTGATCTCCATAGACGTTGTCTCCAATAAACATAAATAGGTCCAATTCTTTCTTTTCTATGGTCTTAAGAATAGCCATGCTTCGGTCTTGATGAAGACAAGAGCCAAAACCTAAGGTTAGTATCTCTTGATTTGAATATGTATTAATTGAAACAAGAAAAAGGATAAGAAAATGAATAATTTTCATAAAATGATCATAGACGATAGAAACAAATAGTAAATTGAAAACTGCTTTAATTTATTAAAAAAAATAACTTATACTTAATTCTTAAGAAGGAGAAAATTATGGAAATGATAATAGGACTTACCTTACTGCTGGCCTTATTTCAAATTTGGCTTATACCAATGATGTTGAATTCAAAAAACGTAAATTGGCAAATTTCTAATAGAGATAATGAACCTGAACATCCGCCCTCTTTAATGCTTTCTAGGGCTACGAAGGCAAAAGATAATTTGAAAGAAACCCTTCCGATTTTTCTTGCCTTAGCAGTTTGGTCTATTGCTGCTGGAATAGATATTAGCGGTTTAGCAATGTGGTGGTTAATATTAAGAATAGCCCATGGAGCTTTATATATGGCTGGAATAGGCATTATAAGAACGCTAGTTTGGCTTCCTGCGACAATTATTCTTATTATGATGGCACTAGCGTTAGTTTAAAAAATGTATCCTAAAAAATATATTAATATTAAAGGCAAAGAAATGGCCTATGTTGACCAAGGTCAAGGAGACCCAATAGTTTTTTTACATGGAAATCCTACATCTTCCTATTTGTGGAGAAATATAGCTCCGCATGTAGAAGGATTAGGAAGAATAGTAATACCCGATCTTATTGGTATGGGAGACTCAGAAAAACTAAATAATATAGATGATCAAGGTTACAAATATCATGGGCAGTATGATTATTTGACTTCTTTATTGGAAGAATTAAACCTTGGAAATAATATTAATTTAGTCATCCATGATTGGGGATCTGCTATGGGTTTTCAATTTGCAAGAGAAAATTCTGAGAGAATAAAATCCATAACCTTCATGGAAGCAATTGTAATGCCTATGGTCTGGGATCAATGGCCTGAAATGGCTAGAAAGATATTTGGTCTCTATAGATCTGAAGCTGGAGAAGAATTAATTCTTGAAAAGAATTATTTTGTAGAAAAGATTTTATTTTTAGATGCCCCTAATCTGACTGATGAAGATAAAAATGAATATAGAAGACCTTTTGTTAATACAGGAGAAGATAGACGCCCTACTTTGACTTGGCCAAGACAAATTCCTTTAGAGGGAGAACCTCCTGAGGTTGTGGATGAAGTGCAAAAAAATGCAGATTTCCACAAAGACTCTGATATTCCTAAACTTTTTATTAATGCCGATCCAGGATCAATACTTATTGGCGATCAAAGAGAATTTGTAAGAAGTTGGAAAAATCTTACAGAAGTAACCGTAAAAGGAAATCACTTTATTCAGGAAACTTCTCCTGATCAAATAGGAAAGAATTTAGCTAACTTTTTAGAGTCAATTGGTTAAAAAATTAAGGTTCACACTTTTCTGTTTCCTTTTTTTTTCTAATTCTATTTTTCCATATGAAAAGCCAAATATTGTCATTATTGTTTCTGATGATTTGGGTTGGGGCGACGTTTCATACCATGAAAGCATTATTCCAACTCCGAACATAGATAGGTTTGTGAATGAAGGTTTGGAGTTAAATCGATTTTATTCAAATCCAATATGTAGTCCTACAAGAGCGTCCTTAATGACAGGGCTAGAAGCATATTCTGTAGGTATTCTTAGACCAATTAGTAATCCTTCTACAAGTCCCATAGGGCTTCCACTTGAGTACAAAATACTACCTGAGTATTTCAAAGAAGCGGGATACCAAACAGCTTTAGTTGGAAAATGGCACTTAGGAATGAACTCTAAAGAATATTTACCAGGTCAAAGAGGTTTTGATACAACCTATGGTTTTATGAATGGAGGGATCGATTATTTTAACCATACAATGTCAGGAAGACTTGATTGGCATAAGAATGGTGTGCCTTTAAGAGAAGAAGGTTATTCAACAGAACTAATTGCGAACGAAGCAATAAAAGTCATACAAAATAAACAAAATAACAAGCCTTTACTCTTATATGTAGCTTTCAATGCTCCTCACACCCCTATTCAAGCTCCATATGAGAGCATAGAAAAGTTTAGATATATTGATGATCCAAATGAAAGAATTTATGCAGCAAATATTAGTATTCTAGATAAACAAATTGGGAGAATCATCGATAGCATAAAAGATGAAGAGCTTTCGTCAAATACCCTGATACTTTTTTTTAGTGACAATGGTCCTGTCTTTGACATTGATCCAATTGGAGCGGTAGTTGTTCCAGAATTATTGAATGCTAAAGGAAGCAGCGGAGGATTAAAAGGTAGTAAAGGGTCAGCATATGAAGGAGGTATAAGGGTTCCAGCATTCATGATGTGGGAAGGGAAATTTAAAAGTGAATCTTCTAATCAGTTTTTTTTCATACAGGATGTTTTACCAACTTTATTGAGTGCAGCTGAAATCGATTATGAAAACAGTTTTTTTGAAGGTACTAGTAGATGGGATTCTTTGCTTAAACGAACTGTTGATAAACCACAAAATTCAGTTTTAGCTGCCAGTGTAGCTTTTGAAGAAATTGCTTTATTCAATGAAGACTGGAAGCTTTACTTTAAGAAAGGTCCAGCTGGAAGTAACTCAATTAATTACTATGAATTATTTAATATCATAGAGGATCCACTTGAAGAGTATGATTTATCAAAAGATTATCCTGATATTTTTGATCGAATGAAGGAAACTCTCAATAAAATTCCTAAACGAAATCTACAAGGATATCCTGATGCAAGTTATCTTTATCTTCACGGGGATAGGATGTTATCCGAAGAGAGTAGAACTCCTTGGTTAAATTACGATTTTGAATTGGTAGAGAAGCCCTCCCCTATTATCGGAACTCTTATATTTATATGGATTTTATTGTTAGCAAATAAAACCTATGCAATTTTGTTTATCTTATTAGCGATTCTCCTTATCTATTCAATTAGGAAAAAAATAAAACGTGGCTAGAGAAGGAAAACAAAGTTTTAAAGTTATTGATACAGATAAAAAATGGATTCTCTATCATAATTGTTTTTCGCTTTGTTCTCGTAAAGTTCGATTATGCCTTGAAGAATTAGAAATAGTATATGATCAGGAACATATTGATTTAATAGAAACAGGTAAATATCAAGTTGCCTCTAAAAAATTTTTAAAAATTAATCCTGGTGCGACTGTCCCAGTTTTACTTCATGAAGGTTATCCAATTTATGAATCGCACAAACAAATTTACTATTTAACTAAAGAATCTTCTTCAAGTTCTCTTATTCCTGATAATGAAAAAGATAAAACTTCAATGAACTATTGGGTAAAAAAATCTTCTATGGTTGGAGATCCAATGGAAAATCAAGATATATATGCAGGAAACTGTATAGGCGCTTTGACTTTTCCACTTTTTGCTTCAATGATTAAGTATATAAATATCAACAAAATACTTTTTGGTTTAATAAATCATCCGTTGAAAATAAGGGTTTTCCTTTTTATTATTCTTAAGATGTTTGGATATAAAGCTTTCTCGAGTAGTTCTCCTATCAGAAAATTAATTAAAAGATCATTAAAGAATATTAACAATCACCTACTTGAACTAAATAATCATTTAAAGACAAAAAAAGAAGATTGGATTGTCAATAATTCATTTACATTAGCAGATATAAGTTGGGCGGTTATTCTTCATAGAATTGAAGAAGTAGGATGGGACGAAATATTATTTAGAGATAAACCGTTTCTTGAAGATTATTACAAAAAGGTGAAAGCTAAAAAAAGTTTTAACAGTTCTATCATCAACTATGATCATGAAATATTGGATAAAGGAAAAAAAATTTTAAAGTCAAAAATAAAAGAAGATAAAAACTTAAAATCACTTTTCAGTGAATCTTTCTAATTTCTTTATATAAAAAAAATACCCGAATAAATCGGGTATTTTTTAATAATACTGTTCTTATCTTTCGTTAGGATATGCTTTTACAAATTGTGCCATTCTTGTTTGAACATTCGTTCGAATATCTTCCACTTTATTTAGATAAGTTTGATAGTCTCTTGAACTAAATGCAGTTTTCATGGAATTTGTAAGTTCACTCAAGGAATTAGAACCTAAATAGATCATATGAGTGTAGTATTTATTTCCAAAGAGAATTCGGTTAATTCCAAAAGAACCGACACTTTCTTGAGATTCCATGAAATCTACCCAAGCTTTCAAATATTTAGCCTCTTCTCCTGATTCAACCTTTATGTCAACATTTGCAAAAACTGTATCCGTTCTCCAATCGCCTGATTCAAGAGCCAATTCTGTTACAAAGTTGTAATACTTATCAGAATTAGAGTAATTATCCATGCTTTTGATCATTTGAGCCGATTCTTGGCAAGATCCAAAAATAGATCTTCCGATCTGCATTTGATCAAAATCATCGTACACCACGAGTATAAGATGAGAATGAGCACCTCCACCAAGAGCATAAAGGCCAATATTTACCCCTGATTTTTCTCGCCAGTTTTGCGCACAGGAAGATACATCAAATTTATCAACTGTTGCTACAAAAGACATTGGATCGGTTACGTCAAAGTAGTGAAATTCAGCTACAACATTTCCAGATTTTATCCCATGATCATCTGAAAATATATTGACTGAAAAAATAGTTATCAATATTGAAAATAGAATTTTTCTCATTTTTTTTCTCCTTTGTTAATTAAATTATGACGAAAAAAAAATTTATTTCTAATACTTTTTAAAAATAAGTATTGTGAATCTTAGAATCAATTTTAGACACATTTTTTTGGAGGTTATCTAAAAATAAATGTAGTCTTTTATCATCAAAGTTATGTAGTTTAGATTTCTCAGAAATATTGATAATCCTATTTATCATTTGTAGTAACTTTGTATTTTTAGGAAGATTTTTCAAACATGCCTCAATAGTGATTAGACTTCGAAATACTGATCTGGGAAAACTGTCATTCTTAAGTAAAAAAGTTATAACTTCACCCCTGTTCGCTTCTCCTTTTGATTCCTTTCTAAATGCATCTTGAGCAGATAAAGTTGAGAGCATGCTAATCCATTCCATAGTAGAAAAATCATGAGTTTGTTTAGAACTTTTTGAAATACATAAGCAATCTATAATTCTGGATATCATATCTGTCCTCTCTATAAATCTACCTAGTCTGATAAATTCAAACTCATAACCTCTAGAGAGATTATCATTTATAGCTCCAAAAAAATTTTGAGTCATCGATACTATATTTGTTATATGTTGCAGTTTCCTTCGTTGATGAACTTTAGAAATTTTCTGATCAAGAACATGATCATATAGATGATTCAGACTTACATTTGCAGTTTTGGGTAAATCATCTTTTATGGTTTCTATATTATATTTAGACATCTCTAAGCAATTATTAAGAGAACTTAGATTTTTTTTATCTTCAAACAAAAAATTTAAAACATTGTTTTCGTTATAATTTTTATATTTACCCTCAAATAATTCATTAATATCTAAAGTATCAATTAGAGGTTTCCAGTTTAAAGAATGATCGTCAGGAAAATCTAAAATTAGTTCGAGATTTACATCGATCATTCTTGCAATGTTTTCAACTCTTTCTACGTATCGGGCGAGCCAATACAAATGTTTTGCACTCCTACTTAACATTATGCATCCACTATCCAAGTATCTTTGCTTCCTCCGCCTTGAGAAGAATTTACAACTGTCGAGCCTCTTTTAAGTGCGACTCTAGTGAGACCTCCAACTGTCACATAGGTATGCTTACCAGAAAGAATAAATGGTCTCAAATCCAAATGCCTTGGAAATAACGAATCTCTTCTAAATGTTGGCGATGTTGATAAATCTATTAAAGGTTGAGCAACATAATTTTTAGGATCTTTCATTATTAATCTTTTTAACTTAAGTATTTCTCTTTCGTTTAAGTTTTTACCAATTGATATTCCATATCCACCTGACTCTGCCACAGGTTTTGTAACCATTGTTTTAATATTTTCAAATACATAATCTCTTTCATTTTTATTCGCAAGCATGAAAGTTTTTATACTTGGAAGTATAGGTTCTTCCTTTAAATAGAAATTAATCATTTCTGGAACATAAGAATAAACAGCTTTATCATCAGCAATACCGCATCCAGGTGCGTTAACAATAGCTACATTTTTACTCTTCCAGGCTCTTATTAATCCTTTTACCCCAATAACACTAAACGGATTACCTACTTCAGGATCAAGATAGTCATCATCAATTCTTCTATAAATAACGTCTACCTTTTGAAGTCCTTCGATTGTTTTTTTATAAACTATATTTTTCTTAACGATTAAATCTGAACCTTCGACTAGGTCTATCCCCATTTGTTGCGCGAGATATGAATGTTCATAATAAGCCGAGTTATAAATTCCAGGTGTAAGTAGAACAATTTCAGGTCTTTTTAATTTGGATAATGATGCTTCCTGTAAGCATTCATATAGTTTAGTGGGATATTCGTCTATCTTAGAAACGCCATAATGTGAAAATAAATCAGGAAAAACTCTTTTCATAACGTATCTATTTTCTAGCATATAAGACACTCCAGACGGAACTCTCAAGTTGTCTTCAAGAACATGAAAGTCTCCTTTTATATCTTTTACGAGATCGCTGCCAGAAATATGGGCCCAAGATTTATTAGGTAATTTAGTACCCTTACAAAATTTTATAAAATATTTAGATTTTATTATTAATGATTTATCGATGATTCCAGAATTAAGAAAACTTTGTTCGTTATAACAATCCTCAATAAAATAATTGAGTGCTTTAGTTCTTTGTTTCAGTCCCTTCTCGACAATGTTCCACTCACTTTTTTTTATAATTCTAGGAATAAAATCTAAAGGCCATGTTCGTTCTTCAGAACCTTCATCAGAGTAAACTCGAAAATTGATACCCATTGATTTGATGGCAGATTTTGTTGCGCTATCAAGTTCTTGTAGATCGTTATGTGAAAGAGATTCAAAAAAATTTCCAATTTTTCTTAAGTGACCTCTAACAGTGCGCTTTGGTGTAATATACTCATCGTACGATTTAGATAGCTCATACTTAGACCATGAAAGTTTCATTTTGTTATTTACTTATCTCCAATTTATCGAATATAACATCCATTTAGATTAAAAAATGACCTATTGTTTAGCAATAAAAATAAATAATGGATTAGTATTTGCTTCAGATTCAAGAACTAATGCTGGACTTGATAACATAAGCACATACTCAAAAATGTTTACATTTAATGTGGGAGACAGAGCTTTTGTAATTTTAACATCTGGAAATCTTTCTACCTCACAAGCTGTTTATCACAGAATTGAAAAAGATTTAGATTCCAAAAACGCAGTAAGAAGCTTAAATACATGCGCAGACATAGAGGAGGTTGCTACTTATATTGGCGAACTAAACGTTGAATATCAATCTAAGACGCAAGAAAATTTGAATCAGGGATCTGCCATCCTTGGTTCTTATTTTATAGTTGGTGGCCAAATAAAAGGGCAAGATCCAAATCTATTGCTTGTATATCCTGAAGGAAATTTTATTTATATGTCTGATGATCAACCTTATCTGCAAATCGGAGAGATTAAATACGGTAAACCCATCCTTGATAGAATGATCTATCAAAATATTTCACTAGGTGATGCGGCTCGTGTCGCTTTACTTTCTTTAGACTCTACAATGAGATCAGATCTAACAGTAGGACCTCCTATTGATTTAGTTGTTTTTAAGAAAGATGAAATTAATTTGGATTTTCAAGAACAACTTAAACTTGATTCTCCTTTTTTTAAGGAATTATCAGATATTTGGGCTGAACAAATAGATAAAGGCGTTAGAAAATTGCCTAAGTTTCATTGGGAAAAATTCGATTAAAAAAAGCCTTGCTATGAAGTAGTTATTCTTTTGATGAGAAATTATTCTATATCTCTAAAATTTGGTTTCCTTTTTTCGATAAATGCAGTTACACCCTCCTTGAAAACATCCCCATCACAAAGTATTCGTTGTGTATCTCTTTCATAATCGAGCTGCTCGTTAAGAGTATTTTTAAGAGCATTATCATGTGCTCTAACAATAGCTTTTAATCCGGTAATAGATCCATTAGCTAGTTTTATTGCATACTCTAATGCTTTTTCTTTTAATTCATCGTCAGGAATTACTTCCCATATCAATCCCCAATTTAATGCTTTACTTGAATCGACGTCTTCACCTAAGAGCGCCATTCCGTTTGCCCTTGCTCTACCAAGTAAATTTGGAATTAACCATGAAGCACCAACGTCAGAAATAATTCCTAGTTGTGGACCAAAAACGAGTTTGAATTTTGCAGACTCTGAAGCAACTATTAAATCACCGCAGAGAGCTAACCCAACTCCTCCCCCGGCAGAAATACCATTTATTGCGTTAACAACTGGTTTAGGGCAATCAACAATTTTTCTAACTAAAGGATTAAAGCCAATCTCCATAGCATTAGCAGTTGACTCTCCTGGTGACCATTTAGGATCATGAGGCCAACCTCCCCCAGCTAGATCAGCGCCACTACAAAAACCTCTACCTTCTCCAGTTATGATCACTGATCTTATAGAACTATCCTCATAGATTTCATTAAAAGCTTCTAATAAAGAATCAACAAGTTCTTTATTCAAGCTATTTAAGACCTCAGGTCTGTTAAGTGTAAGTATTGTTACACCCTCCTTCAAATTTTCTACCTTCAATACCTCTGTCATATTTTCTCCATTTAATGATCACCTAACTTATAAATAATAATATGTTACGTTTTTGTAAATTTATTATAATTTTAATTATCAACTAACCTAATGTTGTATATTAAGTTATCTAATAAGGAGATTATATGAAAAAAATAAAGTTTATATTATTAAGTTTAATCCTCTCTTCCTTAACTTTTGCAAACAACGACGGCCCTGTTGTTGGATATTTTGGTATTTCTACTGAAGATCCATTAACAGTTCTAAATGCTGCGAATAAGTTAAACAGAGATTGTCCTGCTGCAGGAAGGTTTACTCTTTTAGCTAATACATTTGATGCAGACGATGAATCAACTCATTTATTTGTTGGCACTTTTGCAAATAATGAAGAATTTATGGATTATTGGAATAGCACAACCTCTTGTGATGGATGGTCAAAATACTTTTCCAAAACTAATCCTGTAGTGGATGTTACTTTTAATTCAATGGGGATTCCTCTCATGGGCGGAGGAGATCAATTGAAAGATTCAGTTTTTCAGGCATTTAACATATCTGTAACAGATCCAGCCAAATTTGCTGGAGCTTATGCAGAATTGATGCCTGCACTTGCTGCTGAAGGAATTTGTCCTAGCTCTTGGGGATTAGTCGCTATCGGAGCAGGTACAAATCCATCTTGGGGAACTCATTTAACATTCTGTGGATATCCTGACATGAAAACTTATCTTGAAGTTTCGCATAGAAATGCAAAGAGTCCTTCACCCGCATTCATAAACTTTCAATCTAAAGTGCAAGGTGTTGTAACAATTGAAAGGGTCTCTATGAGTACTGTTGTTGCAAGATTCGATTAATTTAATTGGAGAATAAAAAATGAAAAAAATATTATGTTTTGCACTTTTTTTTAGTTTGTCCAATGTTTGGGCAGCTGATGGTCCTTTCTTTGGTTTTTTTGGTATAGAAACAGATAATCCTTTAGGAGTTTTGTCAGCTACAGATAAACTCTCGCAAGATTGTCCTGGAGGATCAGCTGTAGTCAGATTAATGGCCGAAAACTTTAATGCAGATGAAGTCACTACTCACTCTTATGCAGTATTATTTGAAAATAATGAGTCATATTTGCAGTGGAGTGGACAATGGGCTTCTTGTCCTGGCTGGACAAAATACTTTCAAACTATGTCTGAAATATCTAATTCGACATATGAAATGTTAGCCTTTCCGGTTGTTTCCGGCGGTGATACATTAAAAGACAAAGTTTTTGTTTCTTGGATTATGGATGTATCTGATCCAGCTGCTTATGCAAAAGCTTATTCTGAACTTATGAATAGTGCGGATAGTCGCTGTCCAGGTTCATGGGGATTAGCAGCTTGGGGTCCGGGATCAAGAGTAGAAAGCTATGGAACTCATATGGCTTTCTGTGGTTATCCAGATATGGCTTCAGCTATGGAAGTATTTCAAGAAAGAATGCCTACAAAATCTATGCAGAAATTTTATTCTAAAGCTGGAAATGTCAGGCAACTTATTGGAACTAACTTAGTCACGATAATAAAAGACTATATGCCAAACTAAAAAAATGAGCTATACGATTTAATCGTAATATTTTCTATTATTATTCAATTTAGTAAAAACATTGATGTATATTGGTAATATTTAAGGAGAGAATATGAAAAAATTATTATTATTAATTTTTATATCTTCTGGATTTATCTATGCGCAAAGTGAAAGGCATGTAATGCATGTTTTCTATCATATGAATGTAACGAATCCAGCAGGTGTAATTTCAGCTTTGGATAAGTTTCATGCATCTGATTGCGGTAAGAAATTTCCAGGCGACTTAGGGTTAATGTCTGAAACACTTAATGGAGCAAGTGACTCTACGCATTTTATTATTGCCTCTTATATGACAAGAGAGGACTTTCAAAATGCAGGCGCATTAACACAAAGCTGTCCAGAAGCTGCCACAATGCTTGGTTCTTTAATGAGTTCAGCGAGTCCAGTAACAGATCTTGCAATTATTCCTATCATTGAAGCCAATGATTGGACTATTGATGGTGCATTCACTAAATATGACATGAGAATGAATCTAGAAAATGAGGAAGAGTACGCCAAGGCATGGTCAGAACTAATGGAATCTAATGTTGAATCAGGATCTGTTACAAGCTCTTATGGATTAAACAGAGTTCTATATGGCAATGATGAATTTACACACTTTGTTTATATCGGAGCTTCTGATTTTGTAACTTTGACAGATGGGGCTACAGAATTAACATCATCAAAGGCTTTTGAAAAATTTTCAAGGAAAGTAAAAGGGATGAGAGAAGTATTAAATACTTCTTTGGTAATTCCTGTCAAAGCCTGGCCGAGAAGATAATTTCATTAAAAAAAAGAGAGGCTTAGACCTCTCTTTTTTTTATTTGTTCGGTTCTTAAAAATATAAAAAAGCTCAACGTAGCTAAGGAGCAAAGAATATGCCATATTCCATGGGGTTGGATTAAGGAATCTGGATTACATAGAGGTTGATTTGGATATCCTTGCAACCAAATTACAAAAGCTGAAATGTATAAAAACATTCCAATAAAAAACCAAGGGAAATGCTTTCGTTCGTATTCAGGTTTCTTATTACAAACGATCCCAGGAAGCCAGAAAAATAAAATCCACCAGTATTGATCCAGATTACTAAATATTTCTTGTGGATAGATCCCAAATATTGCAGCAACAAGAAAACCCATAAAACCGGAGAGAAATCTCATTCTTTGGCTCCAATATTTAAAAAGGAATTCAGAAACTATCCATACTCCTATAGAGACACCATAAACGCTGAAGCCAATGCCCATCCCATCTCCTAAAAACCATCGTCCTAATCCATACGCAACAATGATGCTGAAATAAACTTTAAAAAAGGTATTAGTACTCCATTTAGCCATAACTTTGAAGTTATATAGCCAAGGGATAACTATATACATAACCATACTTAAGTTATCTGCCCAACCGCCCCATTCTGTGTGAGTTCCATGCATTAAAAACGATCCGGGTCCTAAAAAAATGGCTGCAGATGCATATAAAATTGCTATTGGAGTAAGAGTATGGAAAGTATTTACATTTTCTTCATCTCGATTAAGGACATGAAACATTATCAAGCCAGTTACCATAAAGGCTAAGTTTGTAATAGTATTTACAGGCTCTCTGAAAATACTATCACTAACTCTTTCACACCACCTTGATACCCCTCCAATCTCCATTCCTGGCTCAAGAGAAATACCTATACCAAGAAAAGCAAAAATTCCATAAAGAAAAAGAAATAAGAAACTGATTAGATAAGCAAGACGAATGGCCATAATTAATTATATAGCCATAGAGTCCTGTAAATTAGAAAAGATTTACGGAGTTCTCATTACCTCAGGTGGAGTACACTTGAGGATTGAAGTAGTGTTAAGTTCTTCTAACACTAATTTTAGTTTCCTGTATTCAGTAACTTCAGGATTTAAGCCTACAGAGCTGATTCCAATAAAACTAGTTCCAACCAAGGGATCATGCTTTGTTAATCCATATGTGGAGTAACTAGTACTTCTATTTGCGTTTTCTACTACTTTTTCAGATAAATTATTGATTAAATTAGAGATTCTTATTCTGTTAGCTTGCATCTCAGAACATGACAAAGTTTGAATGTCTAAAGGATAATGCAACGTTTCATCATTAACTGCACCTTTACCGCCATTCTGTTCTATAAAGTCATCAAGCATAATTGATGCAGATGAATAAGTTGTGACATTTGTTCCAGCACAGTTTGCTAAAACAAAGACTAACAAAGGAAGGATCAATACTTTGTTAAATTTTTTCATGTTTATTATCTTCATAAACCCACTCCATGAAGTTTTCCTTTATTTTTCTCATTATTAAGAAAAAAGAATTTTATTGTCAAAATGACACTTAGTCAAACTAACAAAAACATATTTCGTTCATAAATTTTACTATATTTGAGGTTAAAAAGCCTTAATTTATAAAACATATATAAGATTTTTAAAAAAACCAAAATCTATCATGCTAATTAAAATAACTTAATGTAAAGTATCTTTTCTTTTATGGATATCAATCAAATCATCCTTTCAGCCGTACTCTTGGTTATGGTTGTTATGTTTATCTGGGGCAGATTTCGATACGATGCAGTAGCATTAACAAGTCTTGCAGTTTTAGTGATTCTTGGTTTTGTTCCAGCTAAAGAAGCATTTGTAGGGTTTGGACATCCCGCAGTAATAACAGTTGCGCTTGTTTTATTGATTAGTAAAGGCCTAGAAGCATCAGGATTGATAGGGAAAATTGGCAATCTATTACAGAAAATTGCTAATAGTGAATTTCAGTTCTTAGTCATATTGATGGGTATTGCAGTCATACTATCTTCTTTTATGAATAACATTGGTGCTATGGCGATGTTATTACCTGTAACTTTGGGTATATGTCAGAAAATGGGCTGGTCCCCTTCTAAATTTTTAATGCCTCTTGCCTTCGCATCAATTCTTGGGGGTATGAATACAAAAATTGGAACGCCTCCAAATATTATTATTTCCGAATTTAGGGACCAATATTCCGATCAAGGGTTCGAATTTTTTGATTTTGCCTATGCAGGGTTGCCTGTGAGTATCGGAGGCGTAATTTTTATCGCATTACTTGGTTTCATTCCTGTTAAAAATAGATCTGGTGACAGTGATTCATCTTCTTTAGTTGATATTAATGAATATTTAGTTGAACTTGTGATTGATAAAGATAGCGATCTTATAGGTAAAAAAACTCAAGAATTCAGGAAGGAACTAGGTTCTGACACAGTACTCATAGGTTCAGTAAATGAAACATCTGATGCCAGGGAAATTTTAAGTAATTTTGAGGAATTGAAAGAATCTCAAATTCTACTTTTGAAAATAAATCCAGAGGAAGTATCAGGACTACAAGATAAGTATGGTCTTTCTCTCAGAACCGAAATTAAAGATCTTGATTCAGGAAGCTTTGGTGAAATTGAAACCATGATTTCTCCAGGGTCAAGATTAATAGGTAGAACTATAAGCTATTTTTCAAATATGGTTGGGAGACAGATGGCTGTTCTTGGGTTGTGGAGGAAAGGTACAAATTTTCAAGGAAGCCTTTCAAACGAACATTTCAAGGCTGGAGATGTGTTGTTGATTGCTACTAGAGAAGAACAAAAAGATACCAGTGATAAAATGCAAGATCTTGGTTTGATGCCTCTTTGGCAAAGAGAGTTAGATGTAATAAAGGATGATTCTAAAGTTTTACTTTCATTAGGGTTATTTTCTTTTAGTTTACTTTTGGTTATCACAAATTTTTTAAATGTCGTCATAGCATTTTTACTATGCGTTTTAGCATTTGTTGCGTCTAAACTACTAAAACCAAATATGCTTTATCGTCATATTGAATGGCCTGTTATTGTATTGCTTGGAGCTATGATTCCTATAGGCGATGCACTATATGACAGTGGTCTTACAAATATATTAGCAACCGTAATAGCGACTCAATCTATTCAATTTGGTCTAGTTGCAACCCTTGTTATTTTGATGGTAGCCACAATGTGTCTATCTGATGTCATTAATAATGCAGCGACTGCAGTTATTATGGGACCTATATCAGTCACAATTGCAAATCAGTTAGGTCATCCTTCTGAACCATTTTTGATGTGTGTTGCAATTGGTGCAAGCTGTGCTTTTTTATCTCCTATCGGACATCAATGTAACACTTTGGTAATGGGACCAGGTAATTATAAATTTGGAGATTATTGGAAATTAGGTCTACCATTAGAATTACTCATAATAGCCATTTCAACACCATTGCTCCTGATATTTTGGTTTTAATTGCCCTGAATAATTGTCCCTCTCATAAAAAGTTCATAATAACGAGAACAATTATAATTTCTTAACTCTATGAGCATATTTAGATACTTCTGTTTATCGGAGTCTAGGACGGATTTATGATCTAAATAACATGCATCAAACTCATCTAAATCATACATAGAGTTCTTAATTACCTTTTGATAGGTGCATGAAGATAAAGATAATAATAGAAAAAGGATCAGAAAATTATTGATTCTCATCTGCACTTAATTGGCCGCTGCTAGATTTCTTAGACATAACATCAACAATGATACCAATGACCATATTCAACATGATTACGGCATTAAGAAGAATGAAACTAATAAAGTAAATCCATACCCAAGGAAAAACTTCAATTATATCTTTCATAACTGCAGCCCAGTCGTCGTATGTAGCAACTTGTGCAAGGGTAAGCATAGCAAGACCAATATTACCCCAATGTTCTGGATCTGTTGTTCCAAAAACTAAAGTTCCTATAGCAGCCCATATATATATGAAAATGAACATTAGAAGAGCCACAAAACCAACTCTTGGAAGCGTTTCAAACAACGCATCGACAATTTTCTTCAATGCAGGCACTACGGTGATAATTCTTAATACCCTGACAATTCTGAGTAATCTTGCAACGAATGCTGTCTCTCCTCCAGTGATTGGAATTAAACTGACCGTAACGATGATGAAATCAAAGACGTTCCAACCACCTTTAAAGAATTTTATCAGTGATCTTTCTGCAACTATTCTGATAATAATCTCTACTAGGAAGAAAACTGTTATTGCGGTATCAAGAAAATTTAGCAATCCAACGTATTCTTCCGAAAGGTCGTAGGAACTGACTCCGGCATAAATAGCAGAGCCAATTATTACAAAAATTACTATTCCATTAAAAAAGCGACTATTTCTGATTTTTAGAAAAAATTGGACTATTTGATTCATTTGCGGATTATATACTCAAGTAAATTTTAAGGTTAGTTATTTAAGCAAAGATAAGAAAGATTGACACCTACATCGGTGTTACTTCTTGAGAAAATATCAATGCTGCTTCTATTATCAAAAGGTTTAATAAAAATATTCATAGATAAACAATTTATATAAAGTCTTGAAAAGGTTAAATCTGATGATTCGTTAATATCTTTTCTTGTTCCAAGTGGTCCGTTAGGTGCAAGGTAATTTTTAGTAGAGAAATCATAATTAGCAGCCATAACCCATGCATCCGGAAGAGGCATTCTGTAATTAAAACCAAAACCCCATTGTCTAAAGGATTCAAATTTTTGGTTAGCCTCATATTTATCAGAGAAAATATTCATAGTCCAACTAGAGTTATTATTTGGCAAATTAAAAGTGTTATTGACAAAAGTTCCGTATCTGTAACCGCTTTTCGCATCTAACCCTATAAAATTCCTTTTATCTACGTTAAAGCCGTATTCAAAAACCAAACCATTTGTTAAGGATCCAGAATGACTTACACTGAAAGCATTAGATTCGAGCAGAGGCTCTCCGGATAAATAAACTTGAATTCTTGTGAAGCTTGGAGTGACCGTTGGATTCTTCAATATTCCAAATCTGCCCTCTTCTACATCTAAACGGCTATTTAGGCCAAAAACGAAACTTCTTTGATCAAATTGCGTAAACCTAGATTGATAAGTGGTAGCAACTGCAAGAAAATAATTAATTGCATCACCACGGGGATTATTCAAATTTTGAGTTAAAGACAAATTGTAATTGACAGAAAATTTTGAATCCGATTGAGGTTTTGAATCTGGCGATACCTCAAGAGGAAAACCAGCTATCTCAATGATGTCAGCATCTATACCAGCATTTGCATTAGAAGAGCTAGCAAAACCAAAGGTCATTAATTGATTAACCGTTACAGGCTTTTCTTGCTCTTCAATGGCAGCTAAGAAAGATTCGACTTTTGTGATCACTTCTTCAGGAGGATCGTAATCTTTTACGCTATCAAGATATAATTTTGCTGGAGCATATGCCTCCAGTCTAAAGTACAGCACTCCAAGTTCTAGCCTAATTCTTGCCAAAGTAGGATCGTAAATAAGCATTTGTTCAAAAACCCCAATCGCTGCCTCTAAATCTCCTAAAATAATTGATAAATTAGCGTATTTGAATAAATTTCCTTGATTAGTTGGATCCTCTATCAATTCGTTAAAAATAGCTTGCCTTTCTTTTCTAATCGTTTCTAATTGCTCAGGATCCGATATAGTCGGAGGAACGTTTTGCGCTAAAGCAAAAATACTAAAACTAAAGATAAATAGTAATAAAATATATCTGACAAACATGACAAGGCGTCAATTATAAAGGTTTTATCAAAAAAAGATGAAGAACATTCAAAAAAAATTACTTCTCCCTTTAGCCGTTTTAATTGGTCTAATTCCATTAGCAAATCCATTAAATATTTTTAATGATTTAAGATTATTTGCTTTTGATACTCTGCAACAAATAAGTCCAAGAGAACCTTTAGAGGACGATCCAGTAGTAATAATTGATATTGATGATGAGTCTCTCAATAGTTTAGGTCAATGGCCTTGGTCAAGAGATCTAATTTCTCAATTAGTGAGTAACACAGAGCGAGCTTTAACTACATCATTTGATATTGTTTTCGCTGAAAGAGATAGAACTGGTAGTGATGTTCTAACTGAACAATATTCAACAAATACTGAACTAATTAAAGAGTTAAAAAAGATAAAGCCAAACGACAAAATATTTGCTGAATCTATGGAGTCACACTCTACTGTTGTCTTGGGAAGTGCACCAAATAATAAATTAAGAACCTTAGAAGTAAAAACTAAATACGGTCTTATAATTCAGGGTGATTCACCAAAAGAATTTCTTCCTAATTACACAGGAATGCAAAATAACTTACCGTCTCTAGTTGATTCTGCAGCGGGCGTAGGGTCTATGAGTATTGGGGGTGATTCAAGTATTGTTAGAAGCCTCCCCACATTTGAAGTAGTGAATGGACAGATAGTACCTTCGTTGATGCTAGAGACCCTTAGGGTTGCAATCGGAGCAAGTACTTATCAAATCAAGTCATCAAATGCATCAGGAGAGTTAGCGTTTGGTGAGAGCACTGGAGTTAATAACATAAAATTAGGAAACGTAATTATTCCCACTAATTCAAACGGTTACCTTTGGTTGCATTCTACTTATAAGGAAAACTTGAATATCATTCCTGCAGCTAAAGTCATAAATAATTCTTTTGATAAAGATTTCTTTGCTGGAAAAATTGTTCTTATAGGAACTAGCGCGTCTGGACTGCTCGACATAAGAAATACCTCTTTAGAGCGAGATATACCTGGCGTAACAATCATAGCTCAAGGCATTCAACAAATTATAAATGGAGATTTTTTAGTAAGACCAGATTGGATGGAAGGAGCAGAATTTTTATTTGGTTTACTTTTTTCCATCTTGATTTGCTTGGTCATTCAATATTTTGGACCTATCGGGGGATTAATTACATTCTTAGTGGCAAATTTGAGTAGTCTCTATGGTTCTTTTTATGGTTTCAATCAATTAGATTTTTTAATAGATCCAATTTCTCCATTAATAATATGCTTATTGAGTTACTTGATAATCACATTTTTTAATTTTCTTTTTACTGAGTTGGAACGTAGTAAAGTTAGAACAGCTTTTTCTCAATATCTTGCTCCAGAAATGGTTTCGAGACTTGCGGAATCAAGTGAATCACTTAAATTGGGAGGAGAGAAGAAAACTATGACTTTTCTTTTTTCTGACATACGAGGGTTCACAGCTATATCAGAAAGTTACAAATCTAATCCAGAAGGATTAACTGAACTGATAAATAAACTTCTTACAGTTTTGTCTAATGAAATTTTGGATAATGAAGGAACAATTGATAAATATATGGGTGATTGCATCATGGCATTCTGGAATGCACCTACAGATCAAGAAAATCATACGGATTTAGCTCTAAAAGCATCTTTTGATATGGAAAAGGCGTTAGAAAACTTTAATATTGAATTCCAAAAAGAAAAAGGAATGGAACTTAAAATCGGAATTGGTATTAATACTGGTGAATGTATTGTTGGGAATATGGGATCAGAAAAAAGATTTGATTATACCGTCTTAGGAGATCCAGTTAATTTGGCGTCAAGATTAGAAGGTCAATCAGGAACTTATGGTTTTCAAAGAATTCTTGGACAAGAAACTGTGAATACCCTCAAGTCAAAATCTAATCTTTTTGAACTAGACTTGATTCAAGTTAAAGGGAAAACTGAGCCAGTTAAAATTTATACTTCTTTTGATAAATTCTCATTAGATGATGAAGAATTAATTGAATTTCAAAATGATCATAATAAATTTCTAGAGAATTATAGAAACCAACGATGGGATCTAGCATTAAACTTTATTAAAAAATGGGAAGAACAAGTTGTGGAGTTTGATTTATACTACGCTATTTTTAAAGACAGGATTAAGGATATGAAACTTAATTTAACTGATCCGAATTGGAATGGAGCGTATGTTGCAACAACTAAATAAATTCTTCTTTATTTCATTACTCTTGCCCTCATTTGCTATTTCTCAGACTATAGTGAATATTGAAGAGTTAAGAAATGAGGGCAAGGAAGGATTTTTTGCTGGCCTTGGATTTTCTTTAAATGCTTCCAGAGGTAACAGAGACAGAGATTTCTATTCTTTTGATTTAAGGTTTGACTATAACCTTGATGACGTTGAAAACTTCATGATTCTGAGAAAATCTGAAAGGAAAATAAATCAAAACGTCACGGATATTTCTCAACTCATTCATATAAGATCAGTTTTCGAAACTTACAATCAGTACAATACAGAATTCTTTATTCAGTCAGCGAAAAATCCATTTAGGCTTTTTAGAGAAAGAAATTTATTTGGGACTGGTCTTAGAATGATTATAGATGATCAAATGAGATTTGGAGCTGGAGTGATATATGAAGAAGAAACTGATTTAGACGACTTTGTAACAAACACAACAAGGCTTTCTGCTTATTTCCATGATAATTTTGCAGTTGCTGAAAATATTAACTTTAATACTACGATTTATTACCAACCAGGAGTCACTGATTTTAGTGACTACAAGGCAAGTTTTCTTATGGCTTTTAACTTTCTGGTAAATAAAAAATTTAGTATCAGCCTTCAATATGACATCGCATATGATTCGGATCCAATAACTAATGCCGTTGAAGATGATCAAGGTCTTAGTACTAAGTTTTCTTATTCTTTTAATTAACCTTTTCTGTCTAAACTAACTTTTTCAAGCTCTTCAAAAAGATGAGGATATTCTCCCATTAGTTCTTCTAAATCGTCTTTTGACAGGGAAAGTAATTTAACTTCCTCTATTGAGCTTATAGATGCATTACGAAGTTCTTTAGAAAGAATTCCTTTTTCACCAAAATAATCACCCTGTCCCAAAGTCACAGGAGATTCTATTTCTACTTGAACAGATCCAAACTCAATAATGTACATGCAATCTGCCTCATCACCTTTTTCTATAATTTTTCTTTTAGCCGGGTAAATTTCAGCAACTAACTTATCGTTAATTTTACTTAAAGCCCCTATGGGCAACATCGAGAATAATGGGATACTAGAAATTGTTTCCATTGTTATTAGAAAGTTTCTTTTTTGGATTTCTTCATAATATGCCGAGGCTAAGATTGCAGCAGGCAAAGCAAACATTCCGATACCTAGAAACATAGTTAAAGAAGTAAGAATTTGGCCTAATGGGGATGATGGAGTTACATCTCCATAACCAACTGTCGTTAGCGTAGCAATTCCAAACCACATTGAATTGAGAATAGAACCAAAATACTCTGGATTAATATCTCTTTCAATGAAGTGAATTAAAGTCGAAAAAATAAGTAAAACGGAAAAAACCATTATTTGAGAACCAAGTAACGCCAACCTTTGGTTATACACTGTTCTCAACAATGTATTAGTTGGAAGTAACATTTTATGATTGCTATAAATTGAATAAGCCCTAAAGATTCTTAAAATTCTTAAATCGTAAAATCCAAAGAAAATATAGTTTGCTAAAACGATAAAATCGAAAACTAACAGGAAAGAGAATCTTCTTTCAATGATAATTCTTGTAATAAATTCAGCACCAAAAAAAAGATAAGAAGCTATAACAAATATATCAAAATAGATATTTTCAGGAATAATTTTGCTAGACGACAAAATCTGATCAAAAATATTAAGAAGAATTAAAATTCCAGCAATATTGTTGATGTGTTTAATCATTCCAAAAAGACTTTAGAGATATTTTATAATAAATATACCCTCTAAATAAAAAAACCCTGCCGAAGCAGGGTCTTTTTTTAATCTCAATTAAAAATTGTAACCAAGCCTTATTCCATATCTAGCCCTTTCTCTAGCCATTATCCTTTGGTAGTTTCCTACAGCGGTACTTTGAAGTTCTCTATAATAATAGCTATTATTGTCAGTTATGTTTTGTCCATAAAATTGAACAAACCAAGAATTATCTGAACTAGACAAAGTAATTTGAGCGCCAAGCTCATCCCAAGCCTCTAGCACGTCACTTGGAAGATTAAATACTCTTAAATATCTTTCTCCTTGATAAGAGTAATCTAGACGATAATTAATTTTTAGATTACCAATATCTTGTAAATAACCTATACCAAGATTAGCTTGCAGTTCGGGATGAAATAAGGAATTACCTGAAACATCACTAACTAAACCTTCACTTATGTCAGAACCAGGAACTAGATCAAATCCATGTAGTTGAGCTAAAATTTGATGAAGACCTGAAGCTCTATTTAATACCGAAGGCAGATGACCATCAGCAGGATTTTGACCAGCAAATGGATTCCAATAGCTTACTGGTGTAGGTTCTCCGAAAGTTCTGTCACCATGATGCTCAACTGGATTAAAAAATACCAAGCTAGCAAGGGTTAAACCGTCAAGAGTCGGATTTAAGGCAGATATGCCATCTGCAGGAGTCACTGCTGCGCCAGCAGTAGCTACCTCTTGCAAATAAGTGTTCCACATAGCTTGTAATGCAGTTTTTTTAACAATAAAAGTCTCAGAAACTTGATCTTTTACAGTGTGCCAATCTGCAGAACCGGCTCCTCCGGTTAGTTGCAAGTCTCTATTCACCATGTCTATAGAGCCTTCTCCATCTTTTATCTCAGAAGATGTGTAACTTAGAGAGGCATTCAGGGTAAAACCAGGAACTTCGGGCGGCATGTATAGTAAATCAGCCTCTGCACCCATGATTTCAACGTCAATTCCCTCGTTCACAGAGGTTCTATTTTTAATTTGAGTGATATGGTAATTTTCAATGTCACTGTAATAAGCAGAGACATTGAATCTTATACCTTGGTCTGGAAATTCATTTTTAAAACCTATTTCAAGATTATTTACCTCAGAGTTAGGAAATCCAGTAGGTACGCCAGCAAAACTAATTGGGTCAAAGCCAGGATTTATTCCACCACCTTTGAATCCAGTAGAAAAAGAAACAAACATCATGGAATCTTCATTTATAAAATAATCTACCACAAATCTACCTGTAAATTCTGAAGTCTCTCTGGTTGTTTCTAGTCCTGCTGCTCTATAAGCTTCCCCTGGTGCTGGAACTTTATTACCCGGAATAGCAGTTTCTGGGACTGGGCAAAATGTTGCGCCGACAGGACAAAATAATGCTTCCCAGGCTGCAGCTGAAGTTACCAAGCCACCTGTCCAAGCAGATGCAGCTGCATCAGAAATATTTCCTCTAGCATAACCTAAAATGTTAAATGATGGATTACTCGGACCAGCCTCTTTGAAATCATCCGTATATCTCATACCGAAAGTAAGTTTTAGATCATCTCTAACTTCAAAATAATACTCACCAAAAATTGCGCTTGATTCAATTAAGCTTAAATTTGAGGTTCTAAAAAATGGAGCATAAAGTTGCGCCCCAAGACTAGCTGCTTGAGTACCAATCATTGCTGCTGGAGGTGAAACAGTCAATGCATCCAACCCCGATGCTACGACATCAGTATCATCATCTTGAATATTTTTATAATAATTCATACCGAATAGAAAGTTATGAGGTCCGTCAAAACTTGAAAATAGTTTCATTTCAACTGCGTCTGTGTCAGCCAAAGCACTATAGTTGAAAGCTCCTGTAGGATAATTCAGAGTATCCAAAATGCATCCACCATAGAAACCTGCAGTGTAACCTTCGACTGAACAATTTGAATCGATACTTGCAGACATAGTTCCAATACCACCAGGAGTTACGGGAGTATCGTTAAATCTTAATGTATCTAGCTCAGGAGATTCGTATGCCTCCAACCTATAAAACTTTCTATCTTTTCTGCTCGCAGCAACAGATAAAGATAGAGCATCATTTATTTCATGATCTACGATGAATTGAGTAATATACTCGTCAACATTATACAAAGGTTCGTTTCTAACGTTCATCGTCCATAATTCTTGAGGAGCTCCAGCTAAACTAGTTATCGGGGTATAGTTTAAAACACCTTGCGCAATGAGTAGTTGTTCAACCAAAGTTGACATAGGATGGGCAATTTCAAATTTTTGATTTTCAGGAGCTTGCATTGTGCAACCAAAAACTGCTGAAGGATCTCTATCACACCAAGTTCCTGATGTAAGGGTTCTTTTAGAATCTTCAATCTGAGCTTGGTGAATAATATGAATAGTAGTTTTTTCAGAAGGTTCAAAGCTCAAAGTTGCTCTGTATCCCATTTGATTTCTGTTATCCAAGTTATAATCGAGTCCTTTGCTATAAATGTTATCTACTAAACCATCTTGCTTCAAAGTTGTTGAAGCAAATCTGAAAGCTGTACTATCATCCAATGGAATGTTCATTACTGTAGTAGTACCAAACCTTCCATAATCTCCAAGATCAAGACTAACTTTTCCTGAAAAAGAAGTTGGATCCCCTTTTGCAGTTATCATATTCAATGATCCACCAATTGCATTTCTTCCATATAAAGTCCCAGCAGGTCCTCTGATTAACTCAACTCTTTCCATATCAAATAGTTGACCAGTATCAAGAGGTGTTACTCCAACAGCCAAGTCATTCAGGTGAACTCCAACTGCTGAATCTGCTGTACCTGATACCGCACCATTAACCATACCTCTTATTTCAATATCTCCACCACCTTCACCAATATTTCCACCGAACCTTAGGCCTGGAACAAACAATTGCATGTCATTAATTCCTTCGATCTGTTGCTCCAACAGATCATCTCCAGAGAATGAAGATACTGAAAGAGGAACGTCTTGCAGACTTTGTTCTTGTCTTTGCGCAGTTACAATAATCTCTTCTAATCCATCAGAATCTTGAACAATTGCGAAGGGTGATGTGAGAAATGAGAAAAATAAAATTAAATTGATTGAGAATTTATGCATAACGCTCCTTGTTTTGAATAAATCGTTAAATTTAAAAAAGTAATCTATCCTAAAAAAGAGAAAAATTAAATGAATTTATATTTTTCTAAAATTATTTCTTTGAGTAAGTCAATAATCTAATTTAGATTTTCCCAAAAATTTGAGTAGGACTTATAAAAATCAGAGTGCTCTATTTTCTTATCTTCAATAGAAGAGTCATAAATTCTTGCATTCGAACTGATATGATCAAATCTTTCGGCAATATTTGGAGAGCCATTTTTTGCAAAATTAATCCAATCCGCTCGCATTTTCTGAGCAAGTATAATATCGGAATCATCAAAAGATCCTTCTATGCCGAATAATCCGCCTTTATTAAATAGATAACCAAGTTCAAGAGCATGCGTGGCGCCAAGATAATCATTAGGAATATTAGGTTTCTTATCAAATTGATAAAGATACGTTGGATTTCCAGATAATGAATGTTGCTTTGCAACAAAATAAGAGGGAGCACCAAAAAATAAAAATCCCCAGAAATCCGTTGCAGCATCGTAATAATTGTCATCCAAGCTTAATGCAAAATCTCTCATTCCTTTTGGACCTTGGAAGGATGAAGGATCAGGATTAACGAAAGACCAGAGACTTTCAGGCCAAAACTCGCCGAATAAACTAAAAGTATTTGGATCAATAATCAATGGAAATAGGCTTGTCCCCTCATCTCCGTTGAAACCGACCATAAAAGGTAAATCGTGGACATTTTTATTTATAAAAGCATCTTTTATAGATTCAGGGAAAACATATCCGTCAACAATTTGATTTGTCATCATGATTAAGTCTTGATCGAGTTGGAAATCATCAATGGAAACAATTTCTAGGGCTGGCAATTCCCTTAAATCATTTATATTGGCATTTTCTCCTAAAAAATATTCAGCTAACTTGATACCTTTTGACTCGGCGGAAACTAATATCCCTTTATCTTCTCTGATATCAGTTAAAACATTCGGTAATCCGGTGCCACTTTGAGCAATGGCTTTGTGAAACAATCCTTTCGATAATGGACTTATCATCAAAGACGTCACAGCTTGTCCCCCAGCCGATTCACCAAAAATGGTTATGTTGTTTGGGTCTCCACCAAAATTTGCAATATTATCTTTAACCCACTTTAGAGCTGCTATTTGATCTAAAGTTCCATAATTTCCAGAAACGTTTTTTTCTGACTCTCTTGATAATTCTGGATGAGCCAACCAGGCAAAAACCCCCAGTCGATAATTTATACTCACCACGATGACGTCCCCCTCTGTGGGAATATATTGGCTGGTGTAATTACTTTCATGCCCAGACCCCCACCTTGAAGCTCCGCCATGGATCCAAAACATTACAGGTTTGTTAGCAGAGCCGCCTTTAGGAACGACAATGTTTAGAAATAAACAGTCCTCGGACATATCATCGTATGTAAAACGATTAAATCCTGCATTATTTTGAGATTCATCAGATGGAATATCTAAGCCTGACTTTTCTATAATAAGATCGTAAAAACCATTATTGCCAGTCAGTTTTCCATCAGGAGTCAATAATTCAAGTGGCTGCATGCATGCTTTACCATGAGATTCTGCAAAAAAAGTTCCCTCCCATCCTTCATGAGGCAAAGGTTCCTTCCAACGAAGATTGCCAACTGGAGCTTTCGCATAAGGGATACCAAAATATTTTATAGTGCCATCATCATGCTCCAAGCCTTTTAATTTACCTTGCTGAATAGTGATGATTGATGAGTCTTGTCCGTAAGAACAAGAAAATAAGATACAAAAAACCCCGATAAAAATCAGGGTTTTTTGCAGATATTTTCTAAAATTAGAAATTGTAACCAACTCTAATTCCAAAGACTTGAGGATCTCTAACAGTAACTCCTCTAGTTTGGCCTACTGAAGCATCACCAAGGCCAATGCCGGTAACGTTAAGTTCATCGGTAATGTTCTGACCGTAAAATTGTACATACCAACTGTCATCATTTGCAGGTGTAACAGTAATCTGTAAATTTGATTCTAACCAAGAATCAATTTGATCCTCTGGGAGATTAAATATACGTACATACCTTGCACCTTGATACGCAACATCTAGTCTTGTTGTTACGTTCACACTTCCTGCTTGAGCTGTGTAAGAAATACCTATGTTTGCTGATGAGTCAGGATGAACTAATGAATTTCCTGAGATATCTGTTTCGAGACCTTCAGAAACAACAGCTGCAGGATCAAAACCCATTAATTGAGCCATGGTTCTCATCCCAGCTTGAACACCTAGAGAAGGTAAATGACCTTCAGAAGGAGTTAGACCTAAAGCAGGGACCAAATAACTGACAGGTGTTGGTTGGCCGTAAGTTCTATCTCCGTGGAACTCAGCAGGTATTAATGCCTCCATTAAATCAGCTGTAGTTGTGGCACCAGCCGTAAGAACTTCAATAGCATCTAATCCAGTTTGAGCTGCCCCACCTGTAAGAGTTTCTTGCAACCAAGCTCCATAAACAGCTTGCAATGCATCTTTTCTCATAATAAACATGGTTGAAAGTTCATCTTTCATTAAATGCCAGTTTTTGCTGTCTGGATGTCCTGAAAATGCTCCATCCGGTTGTACTGGATCAAGCGCCGAAACACCATCAGCAATTGTTGACTCGGTCATTGCTAAAGAAGCATTCAGAGCAAGGCCTGGGACTGAAGGAGGAGCGTATAACAACTCTAATTCTAGACCCATAATATCAACATCAATACCTTCATTAATTGAGGTTTTATTCATAATTTTTGTGATGTGATAATTTTCAGCATCATATGCATAGACAGCTCCGTTCAGACGAACGCCTTGTTCTGGGAACTCTGTTTTAAACCCAAATTCAAGCGATATAAGATCAGAGGCTGGGAATATTTGAGGTGTGTTAGGGAAAATTAAGGGATCAAGAGCAGGGTTAAAACCTCCGCCTTTGAAACCTTTAGATAAATTTACATAAATCAACGAGTTTTCATCGACAAAATAATCAACGACAAATCTTCCGGTCATGGCACTAAATTCCATATACGGATCCAGACCTGTAGTTGCGATATAAGCTTCTCCATAATCAGGAACACTTCCTAAAAGGGGACAAAATCCTTGCTCAAAGTTTCCACAAGCAAAAGCTTCGAAAGCAGCAGCAGTTGGTATGGCTCCTTCTGTCAGAAGATTTACTCCTAAGTCAGTAGCTCGACCTTTAGAAAAACCTAAAACGTTAACAAATGCAATTCTACTTAAGCTTGTTTTTTCATCTTCATTATATCTAAGACCAAAAGTAAGTTTTAAGTCTTCTCTCGGCTCATAATAAAGTTCTCCAAAAACTGCTTGCGATTCAATAGTTCCTTTATCATTTGTTCTGAATAAACTTGGATAAAGTTGTGCGCCTAGAGCAGCAGCAGGACCCGCCAATAATGCTGGCGGTGCTTGAGCTAAGACATCCAATCCACTTGCATATACATCGTATAAGGTAATGGAAGCATTATCATAGTAAGTGTAACCGGCTAGGAAGTTTACATTTCCATCGAATGAAGAACTCACTTTTAATTCAAGTACTTTTGTATCAACGTCTGATTCTGGTCTATCTCCGCCTGTTGGATAATTTATTGTATCCATGACACAACCACCGTAAGCACCAAGAGTTCCTGTGTCTAAATCACATCCTGGACCGTACCCTGACATATTGATCAAAC
>CACFKX010000006.1:0-63389 GCA_902566955.1 uncultured SAR86 cluster bacterium
AGCATCAACCTTACCGTATAAATCATTGTTAAATTCATTTACGTACATATCGCTTTGATAATAGTAGTAAATATTTGGAACAATTGAGATGCCGTTACCAATTTCAAAATTGTAAGAAAGTCCTAATGAAGTTGTCATTTCTGGCGTATTAGGAAGACGATTGCCATCAATACTTTGCTTCACGCCTGTAGAAGTTGGTATTCCAAGAGCTGATAATGCCACCCTAGACATATAAATTGGATGGCCGTCTGCTTGAGTTGTTCCAGGAACTGGTAACCAAGCATCCAAACTGGCTAAGACAGCTTGAACTGAATTGACAAGATCTTTATCAGCAATAAAGGTGTTTGCAACACAACCCTCACCTTCATAAAAAAGATCAATACATTTGTAAATAGTATTGCTGGCATCAAAATAAGGCGTACCTTGAGCTGCAATGTTGAACGGATCAATTGTAAGCTCGTCATCTTGGATTTTTGTGTTTATGTAGGCAAACATAAAATCTAACCTCAGATTTGGAATTGCAGCAGGAACGAAATCCATTTCTATTTCAGCCCCAAAATTTTCTGAGTCAATATTGAAATTAAAAGTTGTAGTAGCAAGAATCCTTGATATTTGCATATCGGTATACTTGTTGTAAAAAATCGAAGTATTCAGTCTCATTTGACCGTTGAGCAAAATTGACTTGATTCCCAATTCAAATGCATCAACTTTTTCCTCTACTGTGTTTGCAGGAATTAAACCCTTTTCATAAATTCTTGGGTTAATTGGAGGATTAATGCCTGCAGGTTTAGTTCCTCTGGAATAAGAAGCATACAAAAGAGAATCATCACCGAAAGTATAATCAACGATTAATCTTCCAGCCGTTGTTGTGTAATCTAGTTTATTCTTTTTATAAGACTCCCAGCCAGGAATATTATAATTTTCGCTTCTATCATAGAGCGGAGGAACCAAATCTTTAACACTCATAAAGTAAGTCGCATAAGCCGTTCCAGTTGCTAAAGCTTGTTGTTGAGGATCTGTAATTAAGCCAGCTGCAGCAATACCACCTGCTAAAGCAGCAGATGCAGCATTAACTTGAGCTGAAACTTGATAAAGATCAATGGTTTCTTGCTCACCTGCTCCACAACCGTTTGATGATTGACCAGATAAAATCTGACCGATAACGCCAAGGTCTGGTGCTTGACCAAAAGCTCCTGCAATACCCTCGAAACAGTTATATAAATCTCCATCGACCAACAACCAAGGCACGCCAGCAAATGCGCCGACATTTCTTGCTTGTCCATAATTTGTCGTTACGATATCGTTAATTTTTTTCTCTTCTCCGTATCGCAAACCAAGAGTAATTCTCAAATCATCTCTGACATCAAAGTAAAGTTCTCCAAATAGACCGCTGGCCTCTAACTCATACTCATTAATATCACCAAATGTAGTAGGAACAAAAAATTGGGCATCTCCTAGAAGCGTTAAAGGAGATGAAGTTGTCAGATAACTATCATCTTCATAATGACCATAATGATTTACACCGACTATGAAATTAAAAATACCATCTAGATCAGAACTGTATTTAAGTTCGAGATATTCAGTTGCTTGTTCATTACTAGATCCGTCAATGAATGAGTTTCTGTTAGTAGTCTGTAAAACATACTTGCCAGATTGACCGCTCAGTCTTTCTACTTGCGTAGGACCTTTTTTTCCGCATTGATCTCCAACGCAGTGATCAAGCATATCAACCGAAACTAAACCTCCAAGATAAGTAAGGGGATCATCAGAAATTTTTACACCAATCAAAGGTTCAACTGCCAAAGTTGTATCCATTCTTGTGTATGATGATGATTCTCGTGACATAACATTTAATGACACAATTCCATCCTCCAAATCGTGAGATATATTAAGCTGATGAGTACCAGAATGCCTATCGTATATAGGAGCGAAATCACTATGAGTCTGCCTAAGAGTCATGTTTGCAGGTCTCGGAACATCATTAAGACCAAACGCTGTGTAAGTTGCTGTATTTGCACCCAAGGGCCCTGATTCTAGAAAAACTGCTCCAAGGATTCCATTGTAGGTCGCAGCTGGATTAGCTATTCCGATTCCTTCGCCGCCTAAGGCGCAACCTCTTGCAATATTAGTATCGGGAGTACAGACATAATTTGTTCGAAGTGTTCTGGTACTTTCTTCCTCGTGCTCTTGGTACATATAATCAACTACAGTATTTCCAGAATCATATCTTAGAGAAATTCTTCCCACATAATGATCTCGACCATCAAAAGTACCGCCCAATGGTTCATAGAGGTTCTCAGTAAATCCATCTCTTTCTGTTTGAGTGTAAGCGGCCCTTACAGCAAAATTTTCATCTAAAGGAATATTTATTGCTCCTTCAAACGTTTTTAAATCGTATTCACCAATTGTAAAACCTGCATAGCCATCAAGACCTGTATCAACGGATGGCCTTTTGGTAACCAAATTAACTAATCCAGCTGTTGTTCCTCTTCCGAAAAGAGTACCTTGAGGACCTCTCAAGACTTCAACTCTATCCATATCAAACATAGTTGCAACGTTGGTATTTTCTCCCCAAGGTGATTCATTTATATGAGTGGTCACTGATTGGTCAAAAGAAATTCCTGTGGCAAGTCTTCCAATACCTCTGATAGACACCGAGCTACCACCAAAGTTAGTCTCTGAATAACTTAGGTTAGGAACGTTGAGTTGTAAATCAGTAAATCTCACTGCTTGTCTTAAAGCCAAATCATCAGCTGATAAAGCTGAAACAGCAATAGGAACATCTTGTAATGATTTTTCTGTTTTTTGAGCGGTTACAATTATCTCCTCAAGCGTATAATCTTCGTTATCAGACTGAGCGAAAAAGTTTGCGGAAAATAAGAATAATGCAATTAAGAGGTGATGGAAAAATTTCATGTTTATCTCCCTAGTAAAGTGAAAGTTTTTAAAATAATCATTCTTAATGGTTGCGGATTATAAAGATCAAAGAATAAAAGACAATTAAATATTATGAAGGCATTACCTAAAGCTAAAAAAGTCAAGAAGGTTTTAAAAAAACATAACGATTCAAGAATTGATAACTATTATTGGCTCAGAGATGACACTAGAAAGAATAAGGCAGTTCTCGACTATCTAAAAACTGAGCGTGCTTATCATGATGATTGGATCAAAACTCAAACAAATATTTCTAAAAATTACTTCGAGAAACTTAATGGTTACATTCCTGCTAAAGATGAGTCTTTAAAGATAAAAAGAAATGGATTTTTTTATTTTTCGGAATCCCTAAAAAGAAATGAGTATAGAAAATACTATCGATCAAAGAAAAAAAATTCAAAGAAAGAATTAATTTTAGATATCAATAAGTTAGCTAAAAATAAAAAGTTCTATCAAGTTTCAGGAGTCTCGCCATCCAAAGATAATAAGTTATTGGCATACGCTGAAGATATCAATGGGCGAAGAGAATACACAGTCAAAGTTAAACATTTAGATAGTGGAGAAAACCTTCCAGATAAAATTTCTGGAACGGACGGACAATTTATTTGGTCAAAAAACTCGAAGGATATAATTTACATTAAGAGAGATGAAAGGACATTAACAAGCAATAAAGTCTATCTTCATACAATTGGAACCTCTCAAAAAAAAGACATGCTTTTATTTGAAGAAACCGATCCACAATTTCATTGCAGTTTAGGAATTTCAAGAGATAAGGAATATGGTTTTATTTACTCCAGTCAGACTAATGCAAATGAAGTTCAATTCTTCTCCTTAAATAATCCAACCAAATTGAAATTAATTCTTAAAAGAAAGAAAAAACATAAATATTACGTAGATATTTTTAATAATGGTTTTTATGTCATGACAAACATGGGCGGACAGGACAACTTTTCACTCAAATATTCTGATTTATCGGTTTGTCATCAATTTAAAAAATGGAAAACCATTCTTAAGGAAAGTAAAAAAAGATATCTTTTGGGTTTCGAAATATTTAAAAATCATATTCTTCTTGATGTAAGAGAAAACGGTCTTCCTCGGATATTAAAAATTAATACCAAAAACAGGGCTCATGAATACATCAAATTTGATGAGCCGTGTTATGACGTTTCTCTAGCAGGCAATCATAATCCAAAAGCTGACTATTTTTGTTTTGCGTATTCATCGCTCAATAAACCAGAGACTATTTTTAAGGAGTCTTTAGTTTCTGGTAGAAGATCCATTATTTGGAAATCAAAAATTAAATGCGAGACAAAAGGCTTAAAAGTCGAAAGACTTTCATTGAAATCTAGAGATAATCTAAATGTTCCTGCATCTCTTGTTTACAAGCATAACGGCACTCCTTTACATAAAAAGCCCGTACTCTTTTACGGATACGGATCTTACGGTCATATAATTGATGCTAATTTCCGTTCCAGCATTGTGCCCTTATTAGAAGAAAACTTTATATTTGTTTTGGCGCATATTCGTGGCGGATCTGAAATGGGTAAACATTGGTATGAGAATGGACGCATGCACAAAAAGAAAAATACCTTCTATGACTTTATCGATGTAACTCAAGGATGTTTAAAAAAAGGTTTTGGAGATAAAGATAATGTTTTCGCTATGGGAGGCAGTGCCGGTGGTTTATTAATGGGTGCTATAGCAAACGAAGCTCCAGAATTATATAAAGGTATTTTAGCTGCAGTCCCCTTTATGGATGTTGTGACAACTATGCTTGATGAATCTATTCCATTAACAACTTTCGAATACGATGAATGGGGCAATCCCAATAATAAAAAAGATTACGACTATATGAAGAGTTATTCACCCTACGATAATTTATCCAACCTTCCATATCCGAACATTTTGGTGACTTCTTCACTATTCGATTCACAAGTTCAATACTACGAGCCTGCGAAATACGTTGCTAAATTAAGAGAACTCTCAACTTCGAATAATAAAATTCTCTTTAGGATAAATTTAATTGGCGGTCATGGAGGCTTAAGCGGAAAAACAGCAGTATTAAAGGAGACTTCGGAAGACTTTACCTTCTTTATAAGCTTAGTGGATTCCTAATTTACTTATTACCTCAGTGGCGATTGAAAGAGAGCTGGTTAAACCTGGACTATCGATACCTTGTAAATGAATCAAATTTTCAAGTCCGTGATCACTTGCATCTAGAATTTCAAAGTCCTGACTGCCCTCGCCTTCAGCAACTATCTTTGATCGAATTCCAGTGTAATCTGGTGTTAAACAAGAGGGATCAAAATTTATCCAATAAGATTTTATTGAATTACAAAACTCATCCAAAGTATTTTCATCAAAAGAATACTCGATAGAATCCACCCATTTTGCATTTGGTCCAAAGCGAAGATTATTTTCAATATCCATTCCAGCATGAATACCATGACCATTTGAGTTAGGAAGCGGATAGATTAGGTGCTTAAAAGGATTTTTCTTTTTATAAAGATAGTAGTGACCTTTTGCATACATAACTGTTTTAATTTTTGGTAAGTTTATTTCCTCGATCATATTAGCGACGTCTTCGGTATGAAGACCCGAGGCATTAATCAAATAATTACATTGAATTTTATCGCTTGAATTAAGTGTTAATTCAAAATATCCATTAATTTTTTTAGCGTGCTTTAACTCAGATGCTAAAACTACATAACCGGTTTTTTTTATGTCTTCCTCTAAGGCGCTCAAATATTCTGGCACGCTTATTATTCCAGACTCACTTGAAAAAATTGCTGTTTCACACTTTATCTCTTCTTCAAGAACCGTTACCTTTTCTTTTGAGAGCATTTTTAATGGAACTCCGTTAGATTTTCCATTTTCATATAATGACTCAAGCTGATCGAGTTGGTTTTTTTCAGTCGCCACTATAAGTTTCCCAGTTTTTTTAAATGGAATATTTTTTGTAGCTGCATATTCATAAAGCTTCTGTCTGCCGTCGCAACATACTTGTGCTTTAAGAGATTTTGGCGAGTAATAAAGACCAGCATGAATAACGCCAGAATTTCTTGTGCTAGCACCTTCGCCTATTCTATTTTCTTTCTCAATGACAGCTACCTCGATGCCTTTATCGGCTATAGATTTTCCAACAGCTAAACCAATAACTCCAGCACCGATAACAACAGCCTCAATTTTTATCTCAATTCTCCCTTTCTTGAGTGTAATTATCTTGAAGAGTTCTCATTTCTTTAGAAAGTAGAAAAATAGCAATTAGGTTTGGTAATGCAGCCGCAGCTACAGTAATCAGAGCAAAATTCCATATTATTTCTGTATCAATCCAACCTGTGCCAACAATAAAAAAAGCTGACATATAAACAATCCTATACAGAAGAACGTAATTTCTACCGAATAAATAAATTGTGCATCGATCTCCGTAGTAAGACCATGAAACCACTGTGCTGAACGCAAACAACAGAAGACCTAAAGTAACAATGTATTCTCCATAGTCGCCAAAAAAACCTTTATTAAATGCTTTACTGGTCAGCACAGCGGATTTAACTAAAGATTTTCCAACGATATCCACATCAGATGAAACTAGGCCATCCTTTACGATAATTTCACCATTAAACAGATTTTCATTTTCATAGATAAGGATATCTTCTGCGAACGATCTATTGTTTATAAAAGTATAATTTCCCTCAACCCTTCCTGACTTAATGTTTATTTCTCCTGAATGAACATTGATGGAATTATTATTTCCTTGAAAGAAATCGATTAGTTCTCCCGAGTCAGTTTCATCAAAACTTCCCTCTAGAATAAAAAAAGTTGTTCTTTCGAATTGATTTTCATACTTCTCTATCCATGCGCCTGAAGAAAGGATAACCAGCCCGGTGAGCGTACAGATTACAATTGTGTCAATAAAAGGTTCGAGAATAGATACAAAACCTTCCTCAATTGATTCTTTTGTTTTTGAAGTAGCATGTGCAATAGGCGCTGAGCCTTGACCCGCCTCGTTTGAATATAGTCCTCTTGCAACTCCATAATTGAAAGCCGTAGCTATACTTGCACCTAAAAATCCTCCAACTACCGAAGTTCCCGTAAAGATATCGCTGAATATCATTTGAAAAGTAGGAAGGATGTTTTCATAGTTATAAAAAATTACACTCAGTGCGCCAATAAAATAAATTGTGGCCATTGTTGGCACAATGGAAGCGGCAACCGAAGCTATTCTTTTAAGCCCTCCAATTATCACTAGTCCAACTAGGATAGTCATAACAATTGACGTCGTAAGATTAGGGATAGAGAAACTGGAAAATAACGTACTGCTGATATTGTCTATTTGAGGCATCATCCCTGAGCCAAATGTAGTGACTAATAAACAAAACGCAAAGATAATTCCCAACCATTTAGACTCTAAGCCATTTTGCATGTAATACATTGGACCGCCGGCAATAGATCCGTCTTTTAATGTGATCCTGTATTTGTGGGCTAAAGATACTTCAACATATTTAGTTGTCATTCCTAAGAATGCAGTAATCCACATCCAAAAAAGTGCAGCGGGTCCACCAATGAAGATTGCCATTGCCACTCCTCCAATGTTTCCGGTTCCAACTGTTCCGGATAAAGCAGTGCTTAAGGCTTGAAAAGGTGTGGTTTCTCCTTTGTTATCTTTATATTTATTTCCAGAAAAAAGAATTTTCCAAGCTCTGTTAAAAAAAATGATTTGTGGGAATTTAAGATAGATAGTAAAAAAAATACCTGTTCCCAAAAGTAAAGCTGGAAACCACGGAGAGCTACCAAAGTAACTATCTATCAGCAGAATTGCTGAATTTATCGAATCCACTGCTAAACAGATTTAGTCTGAACGTATTGATTAAATTCTTGATAACCTCCAACTAACTCTCCATCAACAATAATTTGAGGAAAGGTTCTGGCGTTTGGAAATTTTTCTGTGAATTCTTCTCGATTGAAATCTTCATCAAGCATGTATTTTTTAAATTCTAAATCCTTTGTTTCACATATTTGAACGGCTGCATCGCAGAATGGGCATTGTGGTTTTGACCAAATTTCTATCATAATGTCTCCTAAATTTATTTTTCTATGATTTTAAACGCTATCACATCAGGCTTCACATTATATTTTAATAATTTTTTAGCTTTTTCTAAGATATTTTTATTTCCAATCCTATTCATTGGTCTACTGTCTACTACTGCAGATTATTTATTCTCTTTAGGAGAAGATTACTTTGTTGTTGCCGCATTGATTCTAGTTTTTCAAGTTATTTTCTTGACTCCTCTTTACACCGGCATGGCAATCTTAATAGGCAGAGATTTAAGAAATGGATCTCTAAATAAACTCATCGGCTATGTGATAGTTGCAGCCCAACTAGCTTTAAAGATTTTCATTCTTCAAGTGATCATTGGAATTATGACAATCATAGGTTTAGTTTTATTTATTGTTCCTGGTCTTTATATCCAATTTAGATTTACTTACTCAATCTATTACTTAGTCTTGGAAGGAAACTCTATCTTAGGTTCTTTAGACAATTTATGGAATGAATCCAGAGAAGTACACTGGTCTTTATTCAATGCAGGAGTTTTATTAACTCTTATAACGATTTCTATTGTTTTGATTCTTTATGCAGTTTTAGGAATATCGTCTCAAGATGAAATGTCAGTGGTTTTAAGTTTTATTGGTAATTGCATCACTATCTACTTACAAATGATTCTAGTAGCTTTCCCTGTTTATTCAATTTACCAATTAATTCTTAAAAAAATCAGTAGCTAATTGCAGAAGTTTGAAAATCATAGTTAAGATTTTCATTTGACTGTAAGGAATTTATCACAGGCAAAATTTCATCGTAAAGATAGATCAATGTACCTGCATCTAAAGTATTTTTAACTTCTTTGGAAATTTGAGCAAATGGAGTATCACTTAAAGTTTCTGTGAAATGAATGAGAATGCTTTCTTCAATTATTTTTGATAACCAATTAAGCTTTATTAGCAAGTTATCCTTATCTTTATCTTTGATTAAGTAATTGATTATCTCCCTCCCTTTTATTGAGACCAAATCATCAAACAATTTAATGACTTTTTCTTCTTTGTTCCAGCATTCTTCTGGGTAATCATTTTTATTGATGTCGATAGATCCATCATTATTTAAATCAGATTTCAGACTATGCGTTTCAGGATTAAGTTTATAGTGCGTTAATCTGCTTAAAACTGTTGGCTTAAGTCTGTAAGGTAAAGAAGTGGTTAAAATAAACTTTAAATTTTCTGGCGGCTCTTCTAATGACTTCAATAAGGTGTCTTGCGCAAAAAAATTCAACTCATCAGCTCTAAGGATTAATACAATTTTTTTATCGGCAATCAATGGAGTCGAATATATGAAATCTGATGCATCTCTAATCTGATTAATTTGAATTTGAGTTCTGTCTTTTGAACGCTCAATTACTTTAATATCAGGATGAGAATTGGCAGAAAATAAATTACATGAATGACAATCATTGCAGAACAAATTATTTTTTTTGATATCTTTACACAAAAAAGATTGAGCTACGTGCAATGCAATTTTTTCAGGTTGTGATATTGAATTTCCAGACAGAAGCAAAGAGGAAGCGCTGCTCATAAAAATTAAATTAATCAGATTCTCTAAATCCTTAGTCATTTCAAAAAAGTTTATTGATAACTGATTGAAGAACTTTGTCAGACTTTTGTTCAGCGTCAACGGTTATGAACCTATCAGGATTATCGTCTGCCAAACCTAAGAAACTTTTCCTTAACCTCTCATGGAACTCTATATTCTCTGATTCAAATCTATCAAGTTCATTTCTTGTGGAGGCTCTTTTCAAACCTACTTCCGGACTAAGATCTAACAAAATAGTTTTATCAGGTAACATTATTTCTGTTTGGCTGACTAGATTATCAATAATATTTTTGGGGATACCTCTGCCAGCGCCTTGGTAGGCATAAGTTGAATCAATATAGCGATCTGTAATAACAGTTTTTCCTTCTTCTAGAGATGGCTTTATCACTTTATCTAGATGGTCCAATCTATCAGAGAACATTAATAAAAGTTCTGTTAAAGGACTAATTTGTTGCTTTTTATCTAGAAGAATTGAACGAAGGATTTTCCCTATAGAGGTACTACCTGGCTCCTTAGTGATTACATAGTCAATATTTCTTTCTTGAAGATACTGACCTAGACCATTTACTAGAGTTGATTTTCCACATCCTTCAATACCCTCTACGCTAATAAACATTCAGTGAAGTTTATCAAACTACAAGATTATTCTATTGATATTTTTTTATAGCTTCTTTGTGCTCATCGTATGTTTCAGAAAAATGATGAGCACATCTATCTTTCGCAACAAAATATAGAAAGCTATGTACGTCGGGATTTGATGCCGCCCTTATGGCTGATTCAGATGGATTTGATATCGGCATGGGAGGTAATCCTTTATTTGTATATGTATTGAAAGGGGTATCTTTCCTCAAATGATGCTTTTTAATATCTCCATCAAAGTCCTTAATACCATAAATTACCGAAGAATCAATTTGCAGAGGCATATTTAAACGCAGCCTGTTATAAATAACGCCTGCTACTTTTTTATGTTCATTAGGACATGCCTCTTTTTCTAATAAGGATGCTAGAACTAAAAGTTCCTGAGGTTCTTGTAAAGAAACGTAAGGAGTTCTTGAATTCCAGTACTTTTCTAAAAGACTGTCTTGAGTAAGGATTGCTTCTAAAAAGACATCTTCACTATCTTCAACGCTTGAATAGTAGTAGGTATTTGGATGGAATCTCCCCTCAAGAGCATGGATGTTTGTTTTGTCGAATTTAATTCCATTGATCTTTAAAGAAACTGGTACGTTCGATCTATCCAGTATTGAACTAATAGTGGAACCTTCGGGTATTCTATACTTTCTAAAATGGGTATCTGATGAAATTATTTTTATTAAAACAGAGATAAGATTCTCATGTTTTCTTATCAAATAATCTCCGTAAGTGATATTTTTGTCCAAAGAAGTGTATTGAAGGATAACCGTAACAAATGAGGGAATGGTTATATCTATGTTTTCTAGGTTTTCAATAATGTTTAGGTAAGAATCTCCTCTGTTAATTTCAAAAATTAAATCTTCTTTAATTTCAGATGGTTTTATGAATAAAAATACACTGAATAATATATTTATGAAGCTAACTGTAAGTAAAAGTCTTATCACCTAGATTTTTGAGAACACCAAAGATGCGTTCGTTCCGCCAAAACCAAATGAATTATTTAGGACGTAGTTAATTTCTTTTTCTTGAGATTCATTAGCAACGTAGTTAAGTTTTGGAGCATCTGCGTCAAGATTATCAAGATTTATGGTTGGAGGGAGACGATTATCTCTAAGACTTAGAATAGAAAAAATTGATTCTATTGCACCCGCTGCTCCTAAAAGATGACCAGTCATGGACTTTGTAGATGAAACAGCAATTTGTTCTTGAGAAGTAGAAAAAATGTCGGCTATCGCATTAGCTTCGATGATATCCCCTAAAGGAGTAGATGTTCCATGAGCATTTATGTAGTCAATTTTAGAGCTATCTAGATCTGCATCCTTTAATGCGGAGATCATTGCCTGTTTGGCGCCCTTCCCGTCTTCAGCAGGCGCTGTCATATGAAAAGCATCAGAACTCATTCCAAATCCTGACACTTCTGCATAAATATTTGCAGATCTTTCTTTAGCATGCTCATATTCTTCCAACACTAAAACACCAGCTCCATCGCCTAAAACAAAACCATCTCTATCTTTATCCCACGGTCTGCTAGCTTTGGTAGGATTTTCATTGTTAATAGATAAAGCTGTTACTGCAGAAAACCCTCCCAAACCTAGAGGGGTGATAGCCATCTCTGATCCACCGGTGATCATAACATCGCAATCACCGTGTGAAATAGACCTTGCTGAAAATCCTATGCTGTGATTTCCACTAGAACAAGCTGTAACAATCGATAAATTGGGGCCATGCAATCCGTATTCGATGGAGACCATGCCAGAAACCATGTTTACGATTGCTCCTGGTACAAAAAATGGTGAAATCTTTCTAGGACCTCTCTTGTCTAAAGTAAGAGCATTTTTTTCAATGGTATCTAAACCACCGATGCCAGATCCTATCGAGACTCCTATTCTCGAAGAATCGAGTGAATTTAGCTCTAAGCCAGAATTTTCAATTGCATGTTTGGATGCAACTAATCCATATTGAACAAATTCATCAACTCTTCGTTTAGTTTTTACATCCAGATAATTTACATCATCAAAGTTTTCTACAGGAGCAGCAAATTTGGTTGGGTAATCTGTTACATCGAATGCAGTTACAGTCTTAGCGCCACTTTTACCGGCTAAAATATTTTGCCAAGTTACCTCTAATTCATTTCCCAACGGGGAAATGATACCCAAGCCTGTAACTACAACTCTACGAGATGCGGCCATGAGTGTATGTGAATGGAATTAAGATGCAGATTCTATGTAACTGATAGCATCTTGAACAGTTGCTATTTTCTCAGCTTCTTCGTCAGGAATTTCAATTTCAAATTCCTCTTCAAAAGCCATTACAAGTTCAACAGTATCAAGTGAGTCTGCTCCCAAATCGTCTATAAACGAAGCTGTTGTAGAAACTTCTTCTTCACTTACGCCTAATTGTTCGCAAACAATTCTCTGTACTCTTTCTTGTGTGCTGCTCATAAATACCTCGTTAAGGTTAAAAAGTTGTCAAATTATATACCTAGAAGATAAGTTTTTTAATTTTTTTTATGCAGAACCTACATGTAAAGTCCACCATTTATATGAATAGTCTGACCAGTAATGTAATTAGCTTCTTCTGAAGATAGAAAATAAATTAAATCAGCTACATCTTCGGGATAACCAAGCCTGCCCAGAGGAATTTGATCTGACATAAACTTTAAAGTATCTTCATCCATGCCTTTGATCATATCTGTCTCTATGAAACCTGGTGCAACGCAATTAACAGTTATATTCCTTGGTGCCAGTTCCCTAGCTAAAGACCTTGAAAATGCTTCTAAACCTGATTTTGCGGCTGCGTAATTAGCTTGTCCCTTATTTCCAATAGATGCCGAAGTAGAAGAGATATTAATAATTCTTCCGGATTTATTTTTCACCATTTTTTTGGAAAAAAACTTCAGTAAAGAAAAAACAGAACTAAGATGAACCTGAATTACCTCATCCCACTCTGTATCTTTCATCCTCAGAAAAATATTATCTCTTGTAATACCGGCATTATTAACGATAATCTCTGGATTGATGTCTTTCTCCTTCAAAGTATCAAACAAATTTTCAATTGATTGCTTATCAGAGAGATCAAGTTGTATTCCAAAACCTCCTCCAGATGACTTGGATAAGATTCCATCTATAAAATTAACGCCTTCCTGAGATGTAGCCGTTCCAATCACAGGAAACCCTTTGGAAGAAAATAACTTCAGTATGCTTTGACCAATGCCTCTCGAAGCACCAGATACAAAAACATATTGAGAATTCAAAACTTAATTATTCTGGAGTATTTTGTTCTTTAGTGTCTTCCTTGATTTTTACTTCCATTACCTTCTTGCCTTTGTAAAAACCATCTGAAGTCATGACATGACGTTGATGACGTTCTCCTGAAACCTGATCGGTAGATAAGGTTGTGTTTTTTAGAGCATTGTGAGACCTACGTGCTCCTCTTCTTGCTCTAGATACTTTACTTTTTTGTACTGCCATAATTAAAAGAATGCGATTCTAGATGAAATTTCGTTTCTCATCAAACTTCAAAGGGTTGAAAAAAAGAATTTGGTACTTTGCTGGTGATTTTCAGATCCTTCTCTAAAATCTTCAAGCTTGAACAATGTAGATACATTCTTTTCTCCATGTCACTGTTTAAGGTCTTTGAGGAATATTTTAAATCTCCTACTATAGGAAAACCACTGGCACTGGTATGCACTCTAATTTGATGAGTTCTACCTGTCTCTAAGCTGCATTCTAGTAAAGAAAAGTGTTGGTTAGTTTTAATCAATTTAAAGTTTGTTGCTGAATATTTTCCATCTTCAGAAACGATGATCTTTTTTAAATTTTCGTTCTTTTTAACTTTCAATGGCAGTCTAATGTTATCGAGTTTCTCTGGCCAAGAGCCATGAATTAAGCAATGATATTTTTTAATTATTTGATTGGATCTGATAAACGAATTGTATAGACGAGTGCTTTGTTTATTCTTGGCTACTATGATGCAACCGGATGTTGCTTTGTCTAACCTGTGAACAAGTTGAGAGTCTCTATAATCCTTTCCAAAGTTTCTTACAATTTCAATTAATCCGATACTTACTCTTGAGCCTCCGTGAACGGCTAAATTATGCTTTTTGTTAATAGCTAATATTTCTCCATCTTCATAAATTACTTGTCCCCTAATTTCCTCTATAAGTCCTTTTTCTGGATAACTTAGATTAGATTTTTTAGACAAAAATAGGGGGGGAATCCTTATTTTATCGCCTAAGGAAAGTTTAAAATGAGGTTTTACTCTAGAGCCGTTTATTCTGACCTCTCCTTTTCTGATAATTGAATAAATTTTTGATTTAGGCAAATCTTTGAATTTTCCCAGCAAAAAATTATCTACTCTTTGATTTGATGAATTTATGCCTATTTCTTCGATAGAAACTTTTGTATAGCTATTTTCTGTCAATTTCTTAAGCGGAATTATTTTTAAATATCCTATTAATGTGGTAGTTTAGCTTCTTTTTTAGGAGATAAAACATAGCAATTTTGCTCTTTATCTTTATTTTTAATCTCCTAAACACATAAATTATTCAAAGATAAAGAATTTTTTGCATGTTAAATAATAGAGTTTTATAAGAACAATTATTATTTTTTCAGGTGAGTAGGCGTAAATCCTGAAAATCTCACATTTTTGAAGTCTTTACTGACTTTTAATTACTTATAAAACATTTTTTTCGAGGTACTTATGAAAAGAATGTTAATTAATGCTACTCAACCAGAAGAGCTTCGCGTTGCTATGACTAGAGGAGATTCTCTCTATGATTTAGACATTGAAAACATCAATGAAGTCAGAAGGAAGGGAAATATCTACAAAGGTATTGTTACCAGAGTGGAACCAAGTTTAGGGGCTGCATTTATCAATTTTGGTGCTGATAGACACGGTTTTCTGCCTTTCAAGGAGATTGCACCCCAATTTTATCCAGAAGACAAAAAAGGGAGATTATCCATAACTGATTGCCTATCTAAAAATCAAGAAATTATCGTTCAAGTTGAAAAAGAAGAACGCGGAAACAAAGGTGCTGCGTTAACTACTTTTGTCAGTTTGGCAGGAAGATTTTTAGTTTTAATGCCGAACAACCCAAAAGCTCAAGGCATCTCTAGAAGATTGAACCCTTCTGAAAGAGATACTTTGAAACAAAAAGTTTCTGCTCTGAACATTCCTGAAGAAATGGGCATTATTGTAAGGACTGCTGGGGAAGGAAAGGAATTAACTGAATTAGAATGGGATTTAGATTATTTGTTGAAAGTCTGGGATGCAATTTTGGAAGCAAATCTTCAAAAAAATGGCCCTTTCTTAATTTACAAAGAAAGTGATGTGATCATCAGATCCCTCCGAGATTATGTCAGGGAAGACGTTGATGAAGTTTGGATAGATACTCAAGAAGCATATGACCAAGCTATAGAGTTTGTAGACAGAGTCATGCCAGAACAATCAAATATCATAAAAAGATATGAAAACAGTCTGCCTCTTTTCACTCGATATCAAATTGAGTCTCAAATAGAGACTGCTTATCAAAGAGAAGTAAAGCTTGAGTCAGGTGGATCAATAGTCATTGATGATGCAGAAGCCCTAGTTGCGATAGACATAAATTCATCAAAAGCAACTTCAGGTAAAGATATTGAAGAAACTGCTACGCATACAAATCTTGAAGCAGCGAGAGAAATTTCCAGACAGTTAAGACTCAGAGATATAGGCGGTCTGGTAGTTATTGATTTTATTGACATGATGAATCTCGAAAATAAAAGAAAAGTGGAAGATGAAATGCGAAATTCTCTCTCTGCGGATAGAGCGAGAGTACAAATTGGCAGAATCTCAAGATTTGGTCTTCTTGAACTCTCTAGACAAAGGTTAAGATCTTCTTTGAAGGAAAGATGGACTCAAGATATAAATACTCTCTCAACTGCTGTATTAAGATTAATCGAAGAAGAAAGTAGTAAAGAAAATACAGGAGAAGTGAGAGCGATCGTATCGCCATCAATGTCTGCTCTTTTATTGAATGAGAGAAGAATAAGACTTAACGACATCGAAGCAAGAGCTAACTTAAAAGTAACTGTTATAGCTGATCCCATTCGTCCAGATACGAGATTTGAAGTTGTAAGATTAAAAGATGGGGAAATAATTGAAGAGGAAACAAGTTCTCACATACAAGAACAATTAGAGAAAGATTCAATCAGTTCTCCTGTTGCAAGGAAGGAGGAAAAAGCTGCTGTCAATCTGATGCCATCCTCCAGACCTAAAACTGGCTTGGTATCTAAATTGATGAATCTCTTTAAAAGTAATAAACCTAAAGAAAAGAGAAAACCAAAAAACACTAGAAAAAGAAATCCTAGAAAAACTCAAAATAAAAAGCATCAATCTAAGCATGATGCTAGAAGGAATTCTAATCAAAAGAGAAGATCATCTAACCAGAAAAAGGATCAGATTAAATCTAAGACAGCGGCGAAAAAAGATTCAGTAAATGAGGCACCAAAGAAAAAAATATCAAAACCAAAAAAAGATAATTCAACTAGTGCAAACGAAGTCTCTGAAGTAAAACCTCATGCTGATGCAGCTATAGGTAAAGTCAAAGAAAATAAAAAGGTAACGAAATCTGAAATTAGTAAAAAAGCGTCTAAACCAGTTAAATTATCCAGACCTAAGAAAGTTGAAGAACCCAAAAAGGTTGAAAAAGAAGAATCAGTTTTAGATCAAACTCAACATGCCGGCGATACTAGGGCTTCAAACGATCCGAGAAATAAGTAATTTATTTAAGACTATTCAGGAAATGTTGAATTAAATCTCCAGAAATAGATACGCCTGGTGGAGGAGTATTAGGTAAATTATCAACTTCAAACCATTGAGCATCATCTATCTCATCGTTATCTGGGGTTATTTCTCCAGATTTGTATTCAGCAAAATATCCTAGCATTAATTGGCCTGGGAAAGGCCAAGACTGACTCTGAAAATATTTAATATTGTGAACCTCTATTCCAACTTCTTCTTTAACTTCTCTCTTTAAGCAGGCTTCGGCACTTTCTCCGGCCTCAATAAAGCCAGCAATGGTGCTGTAAAGATTCACTGGAAAATTTTTGTTGTGAGCCAACAAAATGCTTTTATCTTTATGAATTAAGGTAATTATGCATGGAGAAATTTTTGGATAAACTAAAGGCGCATGACAATTATGACATTTCATAGCCCTTTCTTTTTCATCATGATGTAATTCTGATCCACAAAAACCACAATATCTATTGGAGTCTGACCAGTTGACTATCTGAAATGCTCTAGAGATGGCCTCGAACAGATGCATATTCATGACAGGAAATAAAGCTCTTAAATCAGTAAAAGTTGTATCTGGAATCATTGTTTGTTCGTTTGAGACAGAGACAGCATAAAGAGCTGCGTCATCTAAATATCCAATAAAGTGCCTACTTTTTTCTTCTAGTCCTGACCATTTCATTTCATCCTCAGTAGCTGGTCGGACCGAGGATTCTTTTAAAAAGTGTAATAACTTTGAATTATATACAGGAAAGTACTTTGACTCTTTGGATGTATCATCTATAAAATTAGCCGGCGTAAAAATATTCATACAAAAAAACTATGTCCTCAGCAATTTTTAAGAACTTTCTTGGTCATGCTCCTGATTGGTATAAGCAGACCATTCTAGCCTTTTTAGTTATAAATCCAATTCTTTACTTCATTTGTATTGCAACGTCCTTGCCTGCTGGGACCATTCTAGGCTGGGTTATTCTTGCGGAATTTATTTTTACGCTTGCCATGACTTTTAAATGTCACCCTCTTCCTCCAGGAGGACTGATAGCACTGCAGGCAGTAATTTTAGGGCTCACTACAACCAGTCAAGTTTATTACGAGATTTCTCTGAACCTTAAAGTAATTCTGTTGCTTATGTTCATGGTTGCTGGAATATTTTTTATGAAAGATCTGCTTCTTTTTATTTTTACTAAGCTTTTGTTGAAAGTAAAAAACAAGACAACTGTATCTCTTCTTTTTGTCTTCGCTGCCGCTTTTTTATCAGCTTTTCTTGATGCCTTAACCGTAACAGCAGTTTTAATATCCGTCGCCGTTGGTTTTTATACTGTTTACCACCAAGCGGCATCTGGAAAAGATTATTTAGATGAACATGATTTAAACGATGATTCTCAACTAGACGATAATGAATCAATTAATTTAGAAAAATTTAAACTCTTTCTTTGTAACCTACTAATGCATGGAGCCGTGGGAACAGCTCTTGGTGGCGTTTGTACTATTGTAGGAGAGCCACAAAATCTTCTTATTGCATCTATTGCCGAATGGGACTTTATAGAATTTTTTATTAGGATGGCTCCAATTTCAATGCCTGTTTTAATCGCTGGCTTGTTCACTACATTATTTTTAGAAAGATTTAAGGTTTTAGGATACGGCGCTCAACTCCCAGAAAGAGTCAGAGATATTCTTCAAGCATTTGATGATGATCAAACAGCTAACTTAACAGATCAAGTTAAAGCCAAACTTCTCGTTCAACTAATCGTTGGATTAATCCTCATGTTCTCGTTGGCATTTAGTATTGCTGCCGTTGGTCTTATAGGTTTGATGATCATTATACTTTTGACTTCATTTACAGGGATCATTGAAGAAAAAGAATTAGGAAAAGCCTTCGAGGAAGCTCTTCCTTTCACAGCCCTGCTGGTTGTTTTTTTTGCTGTAGTTGCAGTTATACACGATCAACATTTATTTAAGCCTGTTATTGATTATGTGTTTCTTCAAGCCGTGGAACTTCAAGCACCTCTGTTTTTTATAGCAAATGGAATTTTATCCATGATTAGTGACAATGTTTTTGTTGCTACTATTTATATCAACGAAATTAAAGCTGCATTAGATTCTGGAGAAATCAGCAGAGATCAATTTGATGCATTAGCTGTTGCAATAAATACCGGTACAAACTTACCAAGTGTCGCTACTCCAAACGGACAAGCAGCCTTTCTCTTCTTGCTAACATCATCAGTGGCTCCTCTAATTGGTCTATCTTATTTGAGAATGGTCAAACTGGCTCTTCCTTATACAATCGTATTGAGCACTGTTGGATTATCAGCAATTTTTTATTACTTTTAATGGATAGAACCTTTTGTATCGCCCCAATGATGGGAAGAACTGATATGCATTTCAGAAATCTTTGTAGGTTTGCTTCAAAACATGCCGTTTTATTCACAGAAATGGTGCATTCCAATGCCCTTTTGAAAAACAAACGAATAGCTAAATATATACAAAAAACTGATATAGAAAATCCAGTTGTCTTCCAGCTTGGAGGCTGTGAACCAAATGATCTTGCAGAAGCAACTAAAATAATAAATGAAAACAAATACGATGAAATTAATTTGAATGTTGGTTGTCCTAGCCCTAGGGTGAAATCAGGAGGTTTTGGAGCATTTCTCATGTACGAACCAACTAAAGTAAAAGATTGTCTTTCTGCTATGACTGCATCTTCTGATATACCAATAACAGCAAAAATTAGATTGGGAGTAGATGATCAGGATATCGAAGAAACTTTAGATAATTTTATTGAAATTATTTTGCAATCAGGAATAAAAACTCTGTATGTGCATGCTCGTAAAGGAATGCTAGAAGGATTAAACCCGAAAGAAAATAGAAATATTCCACCTCTTAACTATGAAAGAGTCTATCGATTAAAAGAAGATTTTCCAGATATTGAAATAATACTCAACGGAGGTTTATCTAACTTTCTAGAAGATAAAAATAAATTACAAATGGTGGATGGTTTGATGTACGGAAGGTATGTCTGTGACAAACCTTATGAATTAACAAAAGTAGATAAAATTTTTTATCAATCAGCTAATGAAACTGATTTTGAAGCTCTAGTAATGATGATGGAAAAATATTTAATAGAAAATCAAGACTTAGGATTCTCAGGCTACTTAATCAAAAGGCATATGGTAAATTTTTTTAAAGGTTTTAGTTATTCAAAAAAAATCAGGCAAATAATTATGTCGGATAACCTGAACGTTGATGAGATAATAAGAATACTTAAGAGAAAACATTTATTGGTCGCATGAAATTTTTCAAAAATTTATTTAAAACAAAAGAGATTGAACTAGAAAGCAAAGATAATAGTATTCAAAAATCAATTTGCTCTTTGATGATAGAAGTTGCTTATGCTGATGATCAACTGGATGAATCTGAATTGAAAGCAATGGCTAATTCCCTCGGTAAATTAGATATTGAAGAAGAAGAGATACAAGGAATCGTTGATGCAACTCTTGCGAAGTCAAAAGAATCAATTTCTTTTTATGAACACACAAGAATACTTAACGATCAATTAGATTATGATCAGAAAAAAGAAGTCCTGAATTCTGTTTGGGCAATAGCGTTTGCAGATGGTGAGATGGATAAGCATGAAGAGCATCTGATAAGAAGAATTGCTGATCTTTTGTACTTGAATCATAAAGATTTTATAAACGCCAAATTAAATCAAAAGGAAACTAATGAAAATAGTTAATCCAAGCAAACATAACTTATCGAAGGAAAAACTCCAATTCATGGATGAACTTTTCATGGATAGATACATATCGTCAGGAAAAATATCTGGAACGCAAACCTTGGTGGCAAGAAATGGAGAAATTGTCCATTGTCACTCTCAAGGTTTAAGAGATATTGAACAAAATCTTAAGATGGAAGATGACTCGATTTTTAGAATCTATTCAATGACGAAACCTGTAACTGGAGTTGCCTTAATGCAGTTATATGAAAAAGGTTACTTTCATCTGGCAGATCCGGTTAGCAAATTTCTCCCTGAATTTAAAAATCAATCAGTTTATATCAGTGGCATCTATCCAGCTTTTGATTCCAGACCAGTGAACAGAGAAATGACCATCCGAGATTTATTAACCCATACCTCTGGTCTCAGCTATTCAATTAATTTTGAAAATCACTTAGATAGTGCCTACAGACATGTATTTGATGAATTACTGCCAGACAGAGAAAGACGTTCTCTGGATTTAAAAGATGTATGCGAAACTTTAGCTACCCTTCCCCTCCAATTTTCACCAGGCGAAGGCTGGCTCTACAGCGTTTCCATAGATGTTTGCGCAAGAATTGTTGAAGTAATATCAGGGGAGAAAATAGATGATTACTTTAAAGAAAACATATTTGATCCCTTAGGCATGAAGGATACCGGATTTATTGTGCCTAAAAAGGATGCGGATAGATTGACAGCTTTGTATTTTAGAACACCAGAAAAAAAATTAGTTCTAGAAGATCCCTCTGGAAAAGAAAGCAACATGTTAATAGATAAAACCTATAAAGGTGGTGGGAGTGGTCTCGCATCTACCATAGAAGATTATTTTAAGTTCAGTCAGATGCTCCTAAATGGCGGTGAATTAAATGGTAAAAGAATACTCTCAAGAAAAACTGTTGAGTTGATGACTATGAATCACCTCCCAGACAATAAGACTTTGTTAGATATGAATGCTGGGGGAGGATTTTCTGAGGTACGCTATCAAGGAATGGGTTATGGTTTGAGTATGGCTGTAACCGTAGATCAAGCTGCCACACAAATCTCTGGAACAGCAGGGTCCTATAATTGGGGTGGTATGGCAAGTACCTTCTTCTGGATTGATCCCAAGGAGAATTTATTAGGTATTTTTATGACTCAATTGAGGCCTTCAACAACTTTTCCATTCAGAGGACAAATGCAAGCTATGGTCTATGGAGCCTTTGAAGATTAAAAATCTTCAAATTCATCAACGAAGTCATCAGCATCAATTTCTCCATCACTAATTTCATATTTCCTTCGTTGTAAATATGCGTCTCTAAAAAATATGTATTTATCTCCGCTAACAAAATTGTCTAGCTCGAGTAATACAGTTGTTTGATTAAGGATATTTATTCCAGTCAATAATCCAGATGTAGTTGGATGATCATCAGCTACAGCCAAAGGAGAAATTACAGAATCTATTCCTCTGGATAAACCATCTCTAACTGTAGTCGGACCTAGAAAAGGTAAAACTATGTAAGGACCGGGTTCAACACCCCATTTTCCAAGTGTCTGTCCAAAATCTTCATCGTTCTTATTAAATCCCATCGGGGTGGCAACATCAAAGAGACCAAATACTCCAAAAGTTGTATTGAAAATAAATCTTCCAAAATCATTCAATGCTTTAGAAAAATTCTCTTGCAAAATATTATTTAGGCCTGACTTAACGTCATCAATATTTTCAAAAAAATCTGTAATTCGATCCCGAACAAAAAGTGGGGTTGCTTCAACATATGCTCCTGTAACGGGTTCTATTAAATTATCTATTACCCTCTCATTGAATTCATGAACTTTTCTATTTTGCTCTTCATAAGGATCCAGAGAATCTCTCAACTCGGGAGAGACGGCACACCCTATAAATACAAAGAAAAATGCTAAAATAGCAATTAATCTTTTGACATACAGAATAACCATTTCGTAAGCATATGCCTCTTCCTGAAAAAAACAACCATGTAATTATTACGAGCGCTTTGCCCTATGCAAATGGTGACTTGCACATAGGACATCTTTTAGAGCATGTACAAACAGATATTTGGGTAAGATTACTTAGAGCAAACAACATTACTTGTCACTATGTTTGTGCGAGCGATGCTCATGGTACTCCTATCATGCTAAGAGCTAAGGAATTAGAAACCGAACCTGAAAAAATGGTTGAAGAATTCAGATCGTCTCATATGAAAGACTTAGATTCATTCAATATTTCTCACGATAATTTCTATACAACTCATAGTGAAGAAAATAAATACTTCAGTGAATTGATTTATAACAAAGCAAAAGAATCTGGATTCATTGAAAGTAAGCAGATCGAGCAACTATTTGACGAAAGCGCTGGTTTATTTCTCTCAGATAGATATGTTAAAGGTACTTGTCCAAAATGTTCCGCTGAAGATCAGTACGGTGATAATTGTGAAATCTGTGGTGCGAAATATGAAGCAGCCGAATTAATCAATCCAGTATCAACAATCAGCGGTCAAAAGCCAGTAGTAAAAACTAGCGAGCATGTTTTTTTTAAATTATCAAAGTTAGAAACTAATGTGGCAAATTGGATGAAAGCCACGCCTCTTCAGGAAGCAGTTAAAAATAAACTTGAAGAATGGTTTCAGCAAGGTTTAAAAGATTGGGATATTAGTAGAGATTCGCCTTATTTTGGATTTGAAATTCCTGATATGACAGAGAAGTACTTTTATGTATGGCTTGATGCCCCTATCGGATATATAGCCAGCCTTGAAAATCATTTAAGATCAAAGAATGATGAGTCTGCAGAAGAAATTTGGTCAGAAACTGCCAATACAGAAATTTATCATTTCATTGGAAAAGACATCATGAATTTCCATGCCTTGTTTTGGCCAGCATTACTTGAAACTTCTAAATTTAAAAAACCATCCAATGTTTTTGTTCATGGTTTCTTGGGTTTGAATGGGGCAAAAATGTCTAAATCAAAAGGTAATTTTTTAAGTATGAGAGATTACTTAGATATCCTTGATGCTGACTATATAAGATATTACTTGGCATCAAAGTTATCACCTTCCATTGATGATATTGATCTTAACTATGATGACTTCCAAAAGAAAGTTAACTCTGATTTGGTCGGAAAATTTGTGAATATTGCCAGTAGATCAGCAGGATTTTTAAAACAGAATGATAATCAGATAGGAAATAGTATCGATCGTGAGTTTTATGAAAATTTTATTTCATCAAAAAATGAAATTACTAATCTTTTTGCAGATCTTGAATACTCAAAGGCAATTAAAGAAATCATGAAATTAGCTGATTCAGCAAATGCATATGTGGATGAAAAAAAACCTTGGATGTTAGCTAAAGATGAAAAAAATAGGGATGAGGTAATCAAGATTGCGAGCACAACAATAAATCTATTTAGAGTTATAAACACTTATCTCAAGATAGTGATTCCAGAAACATGTTCTAGAGGAGAAAGTTTTCTGAACGAAAAAATCGGCTCGATCGATGATATTGATACTCCTTTAACAAATCATAAATTAGATTCTTTTTCTCCTATCCTTAATAGATTAGAAGATGAGAAATTAGAAGCACTTATTCAAAGAGGTTCAAATGGATGAAATTTCTATAGAAGATTTTATAAAAATAGATCTGAGAGTTGCTGAGATCAAAAACGCTGAAAACGTAGAAGAAGCAGATAAACTCCTAAAAATAATTCTAGACCTAGGAGATTTAGGAGAAAGAACAGTATTTGCAGGTATTAAAAAATATTATGATCCAGAAAAATTAATAGGTCTAAAAATTATATGTGTAGCTAATTTAAAGCCTAGGAAGATGCGATTTGGAGTATCTGAGGGTATGATTCTTGCTGCAAGTAACGATGAAGAAGGCGTTTTTATACTGCATCCTGATCAGGGTGCAAAACCAGGAATGAGAGTGAGTTAATGACTAAAAGCATTGAAACAGATATTTTAATTATTGGAGCTGGACCAGTAGGTCTATTTACAGTATTCGAGGCAGGATTACTGGGTCTCAAATGTCATCTTGTAGACAATCTAGATAAAATTGGCGGTCAATGCATTGAACTTTATCCAGAAAAACCTATTTACGACATACCCGGTGTACCGAACCAAACTGGTAAAGAGCATATAGATTCACTTTTAAAACAAATCGAGCCATTTGATTACGAAGTTCATCTAAATCAACGAGTAGATAAAATTGAACAGTCAGGAGATTATTGGATTGCCGAGACGACTGATGGAATTTCTTTTAAGACACTAAATATTTTTATAGCAGCTGGTGCTGGGTCTTTTGAACCTAGAAAACCTCCTGTTGAATCACCGGATAAATTTTTAGGCAAGGGAATAGATTATGCAGTCAGAAGTGTTGATAAATACAAAGATAAAGATATTGTTATTTTTGGTGGAGGAGATAGTGCACTAGATTGGTCAGTAGAATTAGCAAATAAAGCGAAATCAATAAAACTTGTTCACAGAAGAGATGATTTTAGAGGTGCGGAACATACCGAAAACAAAATGCGAAATTTTGTTTCAAGTGGTGAAATAGAGTTAAAAATTCCTTTTGTCATAAAATCTATTGTTGGCGGTAAGTCTTTTGAGGGAGTAGAAATCATGAATTTTGAAACCAAAGAGACAGAGGTTATTAACTGCGATGAGGCGTTATTTTTCTTTGGTTTGAGTAAGCAACTTGGGCCAATAAATGATTGGGAAATTGATCTAAACGAAAGAAAAGTCCAAGTAGATACAGAAAAATTTGAAACGAATCAAAAAGGCATCTTTGCTGTTGGCGATATCAATACTTATCCTGGAAAATTAGACCTTATCCTTTGCGGGTTTCATGAAACTACCCTAGCTGTACAAGAAGCCTTTAAAAGAATAAATCCCGGTGAGAGAGTACCTTTCGGTTACACAACCTCGAATAAAGGTTTGCAAGAAAAACTTAAAGTTTCTGGATCATGAATGCAATTTTGTTCCCTGGTCAGGGAGTTCAAACTGTAGGCATGATGGATAACCTTTTTAGTTCAAGCGAAAAAGCAAAAGATTTATTCATCAAAGCTTCTGATGCTATTGATGTTGATCTTGTTGAGTTAGTTACAGATGATTCAAATAATTTGATTGATTTAACAGAATATTCTCAACCAATTATTTTGGCTTCAAGCATTGCTTTTGCTGAACGCTTTACAGATAGAGCTAATTATAATTTCTGTGCAGGTTTATCTCTCGGTGAATATTCTGCACTAGTTTATTCAGAATGCTTAGATTTTTCAGATGCAATAAAGTTAGTTCATATTAGAGGAAAGCTAATGCAGAATTCAGTTGCACCCGGTGAAGCTAAAATGCTGGTTGTTATGGGAATGAACCATAATGATATTCAATCCTTAATAAAAGAACTTTCCGATAATGGATGCACAGTAAATTTGTCCACAGATACTGCTGATGGAATGGGTGTGCTTGCGGGCGAAACTAAAAATATTGAAAAGTGTAAAACTTTGCTTGAAAGCAAAGAATTAAGAAGAGTTAAAACGCGATACGTAAATATGTCTGTACCATCGCATTGTTATTTGCTAAAAGATGCTCAAGAAAAATTAGCCTCTGAGTTAGAAAAAATAGAATTCAGAGATCCAAGAGTTCCGATAATATCTAATTTTACTGCGCTCCCTACTTCTGATATCTTTGAAATTAAAGATAATTTGATCAATCAACTTTGTGAAACTGTCAGGTGGAGAGAAACTTTAGATTTTCTCAATAAAAGCAAAGTTTTAAGCATTACGGATTCTGGGCCCGGAAAAACAATAATAGGAATGGCTAGGAAGTTTAAAGAAATGGAGAAACTAGCTTTAATTGATTATTAATTATCTCTATTTTTTAATCTTAACGATTTGATCTTAATATAACCTTCGGCATCTTTTTGATCAAAATCACCTTTCTCATCAAAACTTGCTAAATCTGCTTTGTATAAAGATTTATCACTTCGTCTGCTTAAAATGATTACATTACCTTTCTTGGCCAGTATTTTTATTTGTCCTTGAACATTTTTTGAAAAATTATCGACAAGGCTTTGTATAGCAAACCTTTCAGGTGCCCACCACAAACCATCATAAATTAAACCAGAATATTTACTTATAAGTTCGTCTTTAGTTTTTATTGATTCTCCATCCATGCAGATTGATTCTATTGCTCTTCTTGCTTTGAGTAAGATCGAGCCACCAGGCGTCTCGTAGCAACCTCTTGACTTCATTCCGGTAGATCTAGATTCAATAATATCCAGTCTGCCTATGCCGTTTCTTGAGCCAATTTCATTTAATTTTATTAATAGCTCTGCAGGAGAAAGCTTTTCATCATTTACTGCAATAGGATCTCCATTTTCAAACTCTATGGAAAATTCTTCTCCTGAATCAGGCGCATCATCAATTGATTTAGTATTGCGCCACATACTTTCTGGAGGTACCGAGGTTATATCTTCTAAGATTCCACCTTCATAAGAAATATGTAATAAATTTTCATCAGTTGAAAAAGGAGGTTCGTTTTCACTACCCTCTTCAACTGGCAATTGATTTTCATTGCAGTATTTAACTAAATCCTTCCTCGATGCTAGATCCCACTCACGCCAAGGGCTAATAATTTTCAATTCAGGAGCAAGTCCATAAACTCCTAATTCAAATCTAATCTGATCGTTTCCCTTACCTGTAGCCCCATGAGATATGAACTGAGCTCCCTCCTCTTTTGCAATTTCAACGAGCCTTTTGGCGATTAAAGGTCTTGCAATTGAAGTACCTAAAAGATATTCACCTTCGTAAATAGCATTCCCTCTAAACATGGGAAAAACGTAATTTTTTACAAAATCATCTCTAAGATCCTCTACTATTGAGTGAGATGCACCGGCATGTGAAGCTCTATCTTCCACGTCATCTCTAAGGTCGTTTTGCCCTAAATCTGCGGTATACGTAATAACTTCAGCATCATAGTTTTCTTGCAGCCATTTAAGAATAACAGTTGTATCTAGTCCGCCTGAGTAAGCTAGTATTATCTTATTCATATAAAAAAATTTTGGTGGATTATATCTTTAAACATCTCGCCTATGTAAATCAATATGAAAAACATTCCGCATCGAAAATTTCTTCTACTTGGCTAAGTTAAATGCTTAATAAAAATGATTATCAATTCCCATCTATTTCTCATCAAGAATTTTTTATGATTTAGCTGCTATAGTTTTAAAAAAAATTTTTGAGGTGATAAAAATGGAAAATGAAAATTTTGATACAAGCGAAGTATGTGGAATATTAAATGAAATCATGGAATATGAACTATCAGGAGTTGTGAGATATACCCATTCGTCTTTGATGGTTACTGGTCCTCATAGATTACCCATAGTAGATTTTTTGAAAGAACAGGCAAGTGAGTCATTACAGCATGCTCAACAAGCTGGTGAATTATTAACGGGTTTAGATGGCCATCCAAGTCAAAAAATAGCCAATATCGTCGAAACAAATAACCACTCAATTAAAGATATTTTAGAAGAAAGTCTTGAGCATGAAATGCATGCATTGAATCTCTACAAAAAACTTCTCACTAAAGTTGAAGGTGAATCAGTCTATCTTGAAGAATATACGAGAGATTTAATTGGGCAAGAAGAGCAGCATCAACTCGAACTCCGCAAGATGTTAAAAGACTTTAGTTAATTACTTATCTCTAAAAGTTCAGTTTGGGATTTTGATTATAAAAATTAGCTATAATCAAAATGCGTGATTTGGCCCTATTGCTGCGTTAATGCTAAGAAGGATCAATTCTGATTTACTTTACGGAGTTGTTATGAAAATTTTTATACCTATTCTAATTCTTGTTCTCTATTCTTGTGGTGGAGGCGGTGGTTCCATGTATGGAAGCTCTGAAGAGACTGGTACAAGTTCTTCTGGTGATTATGGGAGTTCATCAAGCTATGGATCGAGCTCGTCAAGCAGCAGCCAATCCTCCTCACCTACTCTTGCCGCATCGACAACCACAATAAATGGTCTTGAAATAATTCAGATAATGGGTGCTAACAGTGAGTCAAACATGGGCGGATCTGCTACTAGTTCAAAAAGATCTGTTTACGCATACAGTAATGATGATGATTCAGTTGCAACCTACGAAGGTAATGCATGGCCGAGAGTGAGATTTTCTGGAACCGAGATCAGTAAATCTGATTCTGTTACCGCACAAGTTACAAAGCTTTCCAACACAACAAATAGTAACGATATTGTAGGAATAAATTTTCGTCCTACTTATCAATGCTCTGCTGATGCATATGACTACAATGCAGGTTGTGAAGATTCAAACTGGAGACTTTTTCTTCCAAATGGTTCAGTAAATCTAGAAGATACAGAATCTGTTCCTGAAGCTACTCAATCTTTTACGGTAACCTTCCAGAGCACTGATTCAGGAAATAAATTTTATATTGATGGTGACTTAGCAAAAGATCTTATCTTAGAAAGAGGTAAGACATACGCTTTTGTTCAAACAGATTCTTATACTTCTCACCCGTTAAGATTCTCAATAGAAAAAAATGGTTTACATGCTTCTAAACCGGAATTCATTAGAGGTGTGAAAACTTCTAAAACAAACAATACAATCTATATTACCGTACCTAGCGATGCTCCCGATCAGCTATATTATTTCTGTTTTATACATTCTGGTATGGCTAATGATGCTGTTATAACCATTACTGACTAGCAAATGATTTTTATAGAACTTCTTTCTGGAGTAATTTCAGGAATGATTCTTTTTCAAACTGCTATTGTTGCTCCTGTAGTTTTTACTACACTTGATGCAGAAAATGCCTCAAAGTTTTTAAGAAAAATCTTTCCTAGATTTTTTATGGTAATTTTTATCTTAGGTATTAGCGCTTTAATCGTTTCATCAGTATTTTTGAGCATCCAGGGGATCGTTATCGCTGCAGTTACTGCAATTTCAATGATTATTTCTTACCTAGTAGTGCCAGCAACTAACAAAGCTCGAGATGAAGACAGGTCTACAGCTTTTAGAAGATTGCATACCCTAACTGTAGTTTTAACCTTGTTTACCTTATTAGCTAACTTAAGTTGGATTCTTCCAATTTAGATTTCAACTGAATCTATCAATTCTTTGAGTTCGCCGTTTTGGTACATCTCCATCATGATGTCACTACCACCTACTAGTTCACCGTTGATAAATAATTGAGGAAAAGTTGGCCATTCCGAAACAGAAGGAAGTTCCTGTCTGATTTCTGGATTACTTAAAATATCTACAAAAGAGAATTCCTTTCCACATGCCATTAGTATTTGTGATGCACGTTGAGAAAAACCGCATTCTGGTTTATCAGGAGATCCTTTCATGTACAAAAGAATTTTGTTGTCAGCAATTTGATTATTAATCTTTTCAATAATATCCATAACTTTTATTTTAACACTTCAAGATATTTCTTAGTGGTTTCTTTGATTCCATAGATCAAACAATCAGATACATATGCCTGTCCAATAGATACTTCTTTTATCTCACCACAATCCATAAGAAAAGGAAGATTCTTGAGATTTAAATCATGACCGGCATTGAGATCCAAATATATCTCATTAGCAAATTCAATAACAGAACGATAAGTATCTTTTGTTGATTGGCTATTGAAGAGAGCTGCGTAAGGTCCTGTGTAGAGTTCAACCCTATCCACTCCTAAATCTTTAGCACGTTTTAGCTGTTCAATATCCGGATCGATAAAAATGCTTGATCTTATATTGAAAGATTTTAATGTTTTAATTATTTTTTCTAATTCCAGATTTGGTTTACTTAAATTAAACCCATGATCAGAAGTTTTTTGCATCGAATCGTCTGGAACTAAAGTTGCCTGATCAGGCTGATAGAAGTTAATTAGTTCCATATAACCGGGATATTCATCGTTTGGCTGTTCAAATGGATTTCCTTCAATATTAAATTCTATATTGCTTGGTATGATCTTTTTTATTTCTGCAACGTCTTTTGGCGTTATGTGTCTTAAATCTGGTCTTGGATGAACTGTTATTCCATGACAACCCGAATCTATAATATTCATAGTCATATCCACCAAGTTTGGAATATCTCCATCTCTTGCATTCCTTAACCAAGCTATCTTATTTATATTGATACTTAAATTTGTCATAAAAAAAGCTTTATGGATCCATCATAAAATAGCTTGCAACCTGCGAGCAAAGTACAAAAGTATCCAATTTTATAAAACCAATCTTGCCCTATTTTATCAACAAGATAAGCTCCAAAATAAACACCAAGAGGAGCTAAAGGTAGTAATAAGAGAGAAGTATATATATTTTCAAAATTCATTTCGCCTAAATAAGCATAGGGAAAAATTTTAAATAAATTTATCAATAAATAAAAAAGACCGGCGGTTGCAACGTACATAGTTCTATCTAGCCTCATCGGAAGAAGATAAAAACTTAATGGCAATCCGCCAGCATGAATTGAAAAACTAGTAAAACCTGAAAGACTTGGCCAAAAGTATGAGGCAAATTTAGATGGCTTCTTAGGTTTATCTGAATCTTTACGAAAGTAATAATCCAAACAGAAAATAATAGCCATTAGTCCAATGATGATTCTTATATGGTCATTGGTCAGATAGCTAAATGTAAAAGTCCCAATTAATACTCCGACAAAAGCAAGAGGAATTATAAATTTGATAATTTCAATGTTCCATTTATGCCTGTATCTCCAAACTGTAACGCAATCCATAAAAATCAAAGGTATAAGGAGAATTGCTACAGCCTGAAAAGGTGGAACAAAAAAAGACATAACAGGAATTGCCAAGAGAGAACCAAAGGATCCTGCTCCAATGAATCCTCCTTTTCCCATTCCATGAAGGAAAACAGAAATGATTGCTACCACATAAAACAATGGATCCAGAATCATTTTCTTTTAAATTAATTTATAGAGAATATCGGATAATTCGTTAGAGGATTGATAAAGCTTTAAGCCTTTATGAATTTTGTTATTGATATAAGAAAAACCAATTTTTTTATCTATATCACCATAAGCGCAGGCTCCACCGATGCCTGCATGCCCAAAAGCACTTTCAGATCTTCCAATCGGTGAAAGCTGCGTATTGAGCCAATATCCTAGTCCAAATTTAATATCTCCAAAAAAGAGAACTGTATCCGGTCCAGAGGTATGGGGAGTTAAAGCCTGATTGATCGATTCCCTTGACATGATTGTCTTGCCATCTCTTGATCCACCATTAGATAAGATGCCATAAAACTTCGCTAAAGCATTTGAATTGCCGTGTCCGTTTGCAGCTGGAATTTCTGCCATCCTCCAATCTGTCGAATTCATATAGTTCTGATCGTCATTAGCTGCAGTGCTGTCAAAAGCAACCTTGAAATCTCCCTTTCTGAACCATCTCTTTATGTTTTTCAGTGGCTGAGGAAGAAATAACTCTGGGATCAAAGATATAAATATCTGAAATCCTTTTGAGGGCTCCATAGCATCAGAAATAGAAATTGTATCTGCACAATTTGGCAAATCCTCTTCATCTAAACCAATCTTAAAATTTAGGTCAAAACGATCAGCAATATGTTCTTTAAAATAAGATCCTATTGTTTGGCCTGTAACCCTTCTGAAGAGTTCGCCATTAAGAAAACCATAAGTCAATGCATGGTAACCTTGACTTGTGCCAGGTTCATGAAATGGTTCTTGAGTTTCAAGAGCTTTGATAAATGAGGACCAATCCTGCCATCTTGGATTTTCGAGTCTTTCTCTAAAACCAAACATTCCCGCTCTGTGTGTTAAAAAATGTTTGATTAAGGTATTTTCTTTACCGTTAGTTCCGTATTCTGGCCAATATTTACTTACTTTGTCATCCAATGATATTTTTCCTTGTTCAACTAAGTCCATCATGCAGGGGACAATAATTCCTTTTGTGACAGAGAAGACATTGCAAATAGTATCTTTATCCCAAGGTATAGTTTTTTCCTTATCTTTAAATCCACCCCATAAATCCACTATCATTTCACCATCTTTTTCCACAGCGAATGACGCACCAGTTTCATAACCAGAATCTATTAAAGATCGGAAGTGATTCTCTAACTCTTTAAAATCTGGGTGACAATATCCATCTATCATGATGCTAGAACTTGTTTTAATGAATCGACAAATTCTTTAGGTTTATCCAAGAATAAATGATGCATTGCACCAGGAATCATATGTAACCTATCATCAGATAAACCACTTACATACTTGAAATAATCTAAAGTTTCTTGGGTCATGAGTTGACTAAGCTGACCGTAAATTAGGGAGAGTTTGCAGTTAAGGTTGGTTAAATTCTCATGTTGATCTAAATACGAATAAGTTTTCATGATTGTCGGGTCTGATTTCAATTTCCACCCTTCTTCAGTTTCTCTATAAGAAGTTTCGGCAACATATTTCAAGACAAAATCCAGCTCACAAGGTTGAGGAGGCATGAGCCTAAATCTTTCAATTGCATCTTCTTTAGTAGGAGATGCCACTCCTAATCTAACAGTTGGCCGACGAGATGACATTTCTTTCGCTTTTTCAGGCGGAAGAACAATGGTTGAATCCACAAGGATTATTTCATCGCAGAGATCTTTATATTTATTGCCAAAGATCATGGAAACATGACCTCCCATACTGTGCGCAACTATGATCGGTTTATCTAGTTTTAAACCTTCTATAACATCTTTAACTTCATCAGCGTATGTTTCCTGCGAATAAGCTTCTCTGTGTTCACTATCTCCCATACCGCTAAAATCCATGGCAACAACAAAGTAATCATTCGCAAATTCTGGAATGACATGATCCCACCAATGTGTATGCGCATTAAAGCCATGCAAAAACAGAAGGCACTTTTTTCCACTTGAACCCCAAGTCCTAACATTTATTTTTACTCCAGATGAATCCATCGATAATTGTTCTGAAGGATATTCAATATTATTTATGAACCATTCTGGTGCTAGACCCAGAGGATTTTTTCCAATTAACATGGCGCGATTATACGGAATATTAGTTATCTAAGTAAGGAATGAATATTTCCTTGAAACTCTATGGACGGGTTGACATTAACTCCTGCGGTAAGAGATTGCTCTAATACTTTTTCCAACATTCTAGAGGAGCCGAATATTTCATAATTTAATTCATTATCTATAACTATATCGCCTGATAAGAGATCAGCGTTTGGAAAAGTTATGAAATTAGCAATTAATTTATTATTTTCGCAATTTATATCTGCTTCAACCGAAGTTTCATAAATCTCACCAAATAATTCAAGATCATTGACCATAGCATTAATTCTTCCCGAAGAAGAAATGCATCTATCTTTATCAAAACCTAACTTTAAGTTATCCGATGAAAGAAGGATTTTCATAGGCAATTTTGAGCCAAAATTGTCACTATCAAATATAAATTTTATGGAGCTAAGACTAATTACTTCATTCATGATTAGCTCTGCTATTGAAATATCTCCTGCTAGATCAAGCCTACCGCCATCAATTTTTATATGAAGTTTATTAAAACCAATAGAGGTATTAAGGTTCCCGATCAAAGTATCGCCATAAAAAACTTCCTCAAATGTGCCGCTCCAAATTGTTCCGTTGATGTCTCTATAAGAGATTTCTGGAAAAAGATCATCAACAGTGGAGTAAGCAATTCTTAGGGGTAAAAATAAAAAAAGAAGTATAAAGAAGAGAGAAACTACCGAGATAAAAAAATATCGAAGACTCATTAGATTTTAGATAGATTTAATTGAGCAGACACTCTCCCGCCTGAAGACTTAGTAAGGCTAGTTTTATCTAAAGAAACTCGATCTTGAATTGAAAAAAGCCAGTCATAAAGTCTCATAAAATCTGCATCATTTATCCAGACAATAATTGACTCTTCGTCTATGACCTGAGTTCTATCGATGTTAATTTTAAAATCACCAGAAGTATTAGTTATTAAGGAGGATATTGAAACATTATCTTGATTGACAAACCCTGGGAAAAAATTAATTTTATTTATTAATCTTTCTTCTGTGAGTATTTTATTTCTTTCGATTTCAAGATTGTTTGCTGTCTTTTGAATAAAATTCAAAAAGAAACTTAAAACGATTAGAAGAAGTAAAGACAACGTCAAAATAAATATTATTTGTTGTTGTCGAGTTAAGGAATTTAGATAGCTAAAAACTTTCAATTATGATTTCTCCTATGATGAAATTATTACTTCTATTGGATGTGCCTATTTGAGCGTAAATACCCTCGCCTTCCAATTTAGCTATTATTCTTTCTAAATCGGCGAATGAATTTGCCTCAACTTCGAAAGCAGTTCTTTGTTGTGACAACACAAATGAATTTAAATTAGTTGAATTTAGAGAAGTAACAGCATTACTGACTGTAGAAATTAATTTTAATTGATCTTGATCATTATTCTGTCTCATCAAGCGGTATTTAATTTCATTGAAATCGGTCTCGTAATTCAGACTTGGGAATTTTTGGTTAAAAACTTGTTTTGACTTTTCTAACGAATTATCAATTTGAAAAGAATAGGAAATAATTTCAATCAAGCTCAAACTAATAAAAAATAAATAAATTGAAGCTAAAGCAATTAGGGGTTTTTTGCTTTGCTTGAATAACTTGTCTATATCTAGACGTTTTTCATATTTTCCCTGCATGAGGTTGAAATATGAAAAGTCTATTGATTTGAGAGAATGGATCATAAGATCCTCATAAGAATCAAAGACTTTTGATTGAATTTTTAAATCCTTATCGAGAGATATTTCTTCGACGCTAAAGACTTCAATTGGATCATCTTTAAATTGATTAATAATATTTTCTTTACTTAATTTGAAGGTTGCCAAAGACATCATCAATCTTATTTTGTTTCTCTTAGAGTGAACGTAAACAAAATTTTCAAAGAAAATTAAAGTATTTACTTCGGAATCGTAAGCGTGAAATGGTGTCAAAAAATCTAGATTTTCTTGAAAAGCTAAATCTCTAACTGAATTAAGATATTCACTTGATGCAGCAAGAATCTCTTTTGAGTCTTTTGATTGTATCCATTCATCTTCAGAATCATCTTCAATAAGCTCATCTTTTATCATGAAAGGAATAGCTTTCTTAAGCTGTGCATCTGATACATCGGGAAGATTAAGATCAATATTATGGAACTCGTTAGTCAGCAATATTCTTCCTGATACTTTGTGACTTTCGGAATCAAATTTTACAGATTTAAAAGTGTCATTTTCCTGGAGAAAATAATGACTTTTATCTTGTTCTATAAGCTCTATTACTTTTTGTATCATAGATATTTTCCAATCTTTCGCATGTAAACTTTTGGTCCTGTTGAGGTTATTTCGATTTTTGAAATTAAATCGTAAGTGTTCGATCCATTAGTAATTTCTACATCTATTTCATAATAATTACTTTGAGTTGATAACGACTCTCTAATAGATCCTGATAAAGCCAATCCATCAAATTCTGGCATATCAAAGAATTCCTTAGTTGATTTGAAGCCTCCATAAGGTTTTGATAACAGCACATTTTGAGCCGAATAAAAATCTAATTGATTTTCCGTAATGGCAATTATTAGATGAGGATATTTTGGAGATAAAGCATTAATATTGATGTTTAACTCCCTCGAAGGATGAACACATAAATAAGGTTTAAGTTGTTTGTAAATCTCATCATTCATCCCATTAATGTTTCTAATTTCAGGCAAGTCGACAATTAATTGATTAGTTGGAAGGTAAGGATTCTTTTTGGCTGTGTAGTTAATATCTTCTGCGCCAAGAGTATCCTGAGGAGTGGAATTGGTATCAATCCAATCAATTAAAGAAGACACAATTATATCCATGTCATATTCAGGAATTTCTAGACTCTTTCCAAGGTTTTTCAATAACTGTGAATTGATTCTACTAACTCTATCTTGAGAATTATTGATCTTTGAAACCAAAGAATTAACATTAAAACAATTATTCCTGTCATAAAAATTACCAAAAACTCGACCGTTTTCAGTTTCAAAACTCAATGAATTTTCAATGGACTCTGATGAGCTGGCTAATGCAATTTGAAGTCTATTTTGTTCGGGTTTTAAATATTCTTTTCCAATAACTTCGAGACTTAAAAGATCAAGATATGCTTGAGAGAAAAAATTTTCGTAAATATGAAACTTAACCTTTTGCTGCGTCTGATTGCTCATCATTACACCGATCGAAGAAACGATCGTTATAATAAATAAGGATAATATGAGGGCTATTCCAGGCAGACTCTCTCTCTTATCCATAATTCACCAATAAAATCTTATTGAATATTGAAAGGTCATAAAATCCTATTTTGACTTCAACTGCCTCCGGAAGGCTGCTATCAAAAAATATTTCTTCTGATATGGGCCATGCTTCATAAGAGACATTTTCAAAAAATATTTCAAGATCTACATAATCCACATCATCAAGAAGGATTTCACTTTGAAAGGGATCCTCATTATCTATGTACCTGTAGGATTCTCTGATCAGTTCTCCGTTATCTAATTTATAAATTATCTTTCTTAGAGCGCCGGTATCTTCCAATCCATCTGTATCCGAGAGTTTTATTAACCTTAGCAAAATTTCGTCAGAATCTGAGGAATTTAACTCCATAGTTGATAATTCATAAGCGCCCATTTGATCTCTTGGGATTGTATTTACGGATTGCGTAAAATCTTGTCTTAAATATTTATTCAAAAGAACCAATTTATCTAACCTATCATTTTTTTCTTGAATAGAAAGATTCGAAGAAACAGATATATTTAATAAAGATGAACCTAATAATGCCAAAAGAGCGAATAAAGATATTGCAATGAGCATTTCGATTAAAGATAAGCCTTTCATTGGGCGAAAACCTCTTTAAAAACCTTTGATTTTCCTAATAAATCACCATTTTCTGAAAAAACTTTTATTTCAATTTCAATTCTATTTCTCTCAACTGAAGTTGCTAACTCTCTTTCCCAAATGAACGGCATGCCTAGAAATGTTTCCTCTCCTTCGTCATATTGCGAAGAAGTAAGGTAATCATCCTTGACTAAGTTTTTCAAAGCTAAGTTTTCTGCAATATTATTTGCCAAGAATCTTTCTTCGATTAAGTTAATGGATCTTGAAGAATCAGTGATTAAAGAAGAGAAAGCCAGTGCAGCAATAGCAAGAATAAAGAAAGCAACTAAGATTTCTATTATTGTGAAACCAGATAATGTTTTATTCCCAGTTTCCAATATCTTTATCCGATCCTTCTCCACCTTCCTCACCATCTGCTCCTAGAGAATATAAATCAAAAGTTCCAAATCTTCCGGGTCTTCTGTATTTGTAATCATTACCCCAGGGATCTTTTTCTAATCTTCTTACATATCCTCCTGATCTATATCTTTCTTTAAATCTGTGATTTTCAGGAACTGTCACAAGAGCTTGAAGACCCTCTCTGGAATTTGGGTAAGAGATCATATCAAGACGATAGAGCTCAAGTGCTTGTTCTAAAAGTCTAATGTCGGCTTTAGCTTTATCTTCTCTAGCCCTTTCCTGACTCGGTAAAACATTGATTGCAATCACGGCAGTCAATAAGCCTAAAATCATTAAAACAACTAAGATTTCAATAAGTGTAAAGCCTTTTAATTTTATTTTTTTCATCATCATATTTTACTCCTCGTTATAGGCTGAATGTATTTAACTGAATCAACGGTAATAAAATTGCCAAAACAATCAAAGAAACAAATCCTCCCATAAAAATAATAACCGCAGGTTCCAAAAGATTTAAAGTTATCTTAGTAGAATGATTAAATCTATCCTGAAGGTATTTTGAAACCTTAATTAACATATTTTCTAACTCTCCACTTGCTTCACCACTTGATATCATTTCAATAATCAATGAAGGTATGTATTTTGATTTACTTAACGATCTTGCAAGAGAATTTCCCTCAGAAACTTCCACGGATGCAAAATTAATATCTTTTTTTAAAATTCTGTTGCTAACAGTATTTGCAGAAATATCTAGCGACCTAATTATGGGGACATTACTTGATCTGAGAATGGATAGAGAATTAGTGAATCTTGATAAGTTTGAATCGATGATAAATTTATTAATTATCGGAAGTTTTAATAGGACTTTATCAACATAAAGAAAAAATTTATTAATGCCAATGAATCTGATTCCAATAAAAGCAATTAAAGCTAAAAAAACAATAAGCAATCCAAACCAGAGGCTTGTAAAAAAATTTGAAATTCCTAACATTGCCATTGTTAAGAATGGTAATTGCTGATTAGAGTTAGCAAATTGAGAGACGACATTTGGAACAACAAAGATTAGCAGTAAACTTATTATCACTAGGGAAGTTGCAAATAAAACCATTGGATATATTGTTGCTCCAAGGATCTCTTGATTAAGGGTTGCTCTTTTTTCTAGATAATCAGCTGTCTCCTCCATAACATTTCCCAATTCTCCAGAAGATTCCCCTGCTTCGATTAGTGATACATATAAACTATCGAAAGATTCAGGGAATTCCTTTAAAGCTTCAGAAAACTTATACCCCTCTTTAACCCGCATGGATATTTCCTTGAGTTTGTTGGCACTAGATTTATCTGAAAGCTGTTCAGCTACCGAATCTAGTGATCTATCAACAGGTATGCCTGCATTTATAAGAGTGGACATTTGACGAGTAATTAATGCTAAATCACTTGATTTAATTTTATGAGACAAAAAACTTAAAAAAGATCCTGAAGCTTTTCTTTCTTTTACATCTATAGGAATTAAACTCCTACTTTTTAATTCTTGAGAGGCTAAATTGACATCATCTGCAATTAAGCTGCCTTTAATTTTTTTTCCATCTGACGATAAAGCTTCGTAATTAAAAGCAGGCATCAGGCCTCCATAAGAACTCTTCTGACTTCTTCAAGGGTTGTGACACCCTCTTGAATAAGTTTTTGACCTGATTCTTCAAGAAAATCATGCTGTGGATCGATAATATCCCTGACTTTCTTTTCAGAAAAATCATCGTTAATAAGTTCTTTAACGTTTTGATCGATATCTAAAATTTCAAAAATACCTTGCCTCCCAGAATAAGTTTCTCCATCTGATGAAAGTTTTCTTACCAGTCGTTGTGAAATAATTGTTCTTAACGATGAAGCTAATAAATAAGGTTCAACGCCCATGTCTATCAATCTAGTAATAGCACCCAAGGTATCATTGGTGTGAATCGTTGATAAAACCAAGTGACCAGTTAGAGAAGCCTGAATTGCAATCTCAGCTGTTTCTTTGTCCCTTATTTCACCAACCATTACCACATCTGGATCCTGTCTTAGAATTGCTCGCAGTCCAGCAGCAAAAGTCATTCCAACTTTATTATTAACTTGTGTTTGCCCAATACCGTCTACGGCATATTCAATAGGATCCTCAACCGTTAAAATGTTTCTACTCTGATCATTCAATAGGTTTAATCCAGCATATAAAGTTGTAGTTTTACCGGAACCAGTTGGCCCTGTTACTAATATAATTCCATTATTTTGAGAAAGGGACTTAGTGAATACTTCTTTTTGCCCTGCAGGCATTCCTAGATCGTCTAAATTAAATTTTGCTTCAGACTTATCGAGAAGCCTGAGAACAATTCTTTCACCGTAATTAGAAGGTAAAGTTGATACTCTTAAATCTACCCATTTTTCCCCAAGCTTTAATGAGATTCTGCCGTCTTGAGGAATTCGTTTTTCAGCAATATCAAGGTTAGCCATGACTTTTATTCTGGCATTTAAAAGAGAGGCTATTCTGCTACTTGGAGAAAGTATTTCTTTTAATATACCGTCTACTCTAAACCTTATAGAGAGATTTTTTTCGTAAGGCTCTATGTGTATATCAGATGCATTCGATTTAATTGCTTCCGATAAAACAGCATTAATTAGTCTGATTACGGGAGCTTCTGTTGAGTCATCCAGCAGATCTTCTGTTTTTGGTAAATCGGAAGCCAATTGTTCCAAATTAATTTGATCTCCAAGGCCATCAACAATATCTTCTGATTTATCGGTATTTTCTGAATAAAAAGATGAAATATGTTTGAAAAAATCTGCTCCAGATAATGATTTTATAACCAAAGGCATCTTAAATTTTGCCTCTAATTGAGATAATTTATTTAATTTAACATCGTCGGAAGTTAACACTTCCAAGTTATTTTCATTTATACCCGAAATAAAAATTCCATTTTCTCGTGCAAATTTATAGCTCAGTTGAAAATTTTGTGTATTTTTATTCTCCATAATCTATTGTTCGTCCAAAAACGTTTCGATGAGGCTCAGATCTACGACTGGTATACCTCTTTTCTCTAATAACATTTGTTCTGCTTTCAAATAGTTGTACTTTTCAGTGCTAATAGTTTGCATATCAGCAGCATTTTTAATTATTGTTGGTTTAAGGAACACGACAAGGTTTCTTTTCACCTTAGATTTTGACGTTGATTTAAAGAGATTCCCAAATACTGGAATATCTCCTAGTCCCGGAACTTTTCTTTCAACCTCTTGAATATCTTCATCGATCAAACCCCCAAGCACAACGGTCTGTCTATCCTCAACCATGACTTTAGTTTGAATCTCTCTTTTATTTGTAATTATCTCTGACGCACTTTCTGTAATTGGCCCAAATAAACTGGAAACTTCTTGTTCGATATCAAGCCTAATTGAATCGCCGTCATTGATTTGCGGAGTTACCAAAAGTTTAATTCCTATTTCTTGACGATTGATAGTTCTGAAAGGATTCGCATTGTTTGCCCCTAGTGATTCTCCAGTGGTGATAGGAATTTCTTGTCCAACTAAAATAGAAGAGGTTTCATTATCCATGGTTAAGATAGAAGGTGTAGATAGGACATTTGAATCAGAGTCTTTTGCAATAGCATTTAAAATAGATGCAAAGCTACTTTGACCCGCAACAATTTTTCCAATCCCAACCGCTATACCCTCAATTCCAAGTAATGAGGATGCTGCAACTGACTTAACTGTTCCTGCTAATCCCTCTTCTGCCAAGAGACTTGAGCTAGAAGCAGCAAAAGCACTTAAATCAGGATTTGGGCTTCCAAATCTTGTGCCAAATGCTGGTTGTTCCACACCATCGCCTTGAAAAAGAATCTGCACACCAAGATCTTTTGTAAGTTGTTCTGAGATTTCCACAATAATTGCTTCGACTAAGACCTGAGCTCTTCTGATATCAATTTTATCTATGACATCTTCTAATTGCCCTAGGATATCTGGATCTGCATTAATGATTAAAGAGTTTGTCTCTTTATGAGCTGATATCGATGTCTTAATTTTCCCACCAGAATTTCCTTGAGGACTCTTATCTATATTTTCTGCAACATTGGTCAGAATATCCTTTATCTCCTCTGCGGATGCGTATTTTAAATATCTGACTTTTAAACTTTTTGACTCACTAACTTCGTTATCTAAATCAAATGCTATGGATTTCATTTTTGTCGTAACTTCTTGATTTCCAACCAACAAGACGGCATTAATACGATCAATTCCAAAAGCATTAAATTGTGCAGTTGTTCGGTTAGACGCACTCTTCAAATGCAGATCATTCAGAATCTTAGCCATTTCTTTAGAAGAAGAATTTTTAAGAGAAATTAATTCAACGAGATCTTGATCAAGTCGATCTAACTCATTTGCAATGTTCATGATTTTTGTAATGTTCGATGCCTTATCTGCTATTAAAACTGCGTTTGCATCGACAAAAGCTTCAATATGACCTGACCTATTAGTAATAGGTTTCAATAAAGCTACTAAAGGCTTTGCAGAAATATTTTTTGGTCTAAAAACATTGATGGCCAATCCATCGGACAAGCTATTTTCAGAATAGTTAGCTTGAAATTCGGTTCTACCAACGACTTCGGGAACTATTTTGGCAAGATTCCCATAATCAACTACAGAATAAGCGTGGGCAGCCATGACAGATTTAAATACTTCGTAAGCCTCATCAATGCTTAAATCAATCTCAGATGCGACCGTTACCGAGCCTTTTACCCTGGGATCGACTACAAAGGTTTTATTGGTCACGCCGGCCATATCTGATATAAAAACCTTGATGTCGGCATCACGTAAATTTATTTTTGCAGACGCCAATGACAAAGACGCACAGGCGAGCGCAAGGAGTAATATCCCTCTCGTAAAAATCATATTTTAATTTAGGTTAATTGTAAGGGTGATTGGGCTACCGTCTCTGATAACACCAACCTCTATATTTCTAACTTTTTGGTTTAGTTCTCGTTCTAGATCAACAGTCGTTACCTTTTGACCGTTGAAGGATGTAAGGATGTCTCCGGGTTCTAAATTATCATCTTGAAAAAATGGTGAAGATTTCACCGGATTAACTCTTATTCCTAAAACTTCCCCATCTCTAATGACGGGATTGAATGAAATAAGCTCTTTGATTTCAAGATTTTCTAACCAATCTTTTGATGCCACTTTGGTTGGATCTATGGATTGTTTAAAACCTTTATTTTTTATGACTTCGGCAAAAGATAAGCTTTCAAGTTTCCCGTTTCTTCTGAGATTAACAAACGTGTCATCTATAGATTCCACTACGAGATTACCTGAAATTTTGTCTCCAATTTTATAGCTTCTCTGTTTTTCATTTGGAAGACCAATAATGGCAACATTTTCTTCTTTAGATTTTACAATTCCATACAATTTAATATTCAGATCAGTTTCAGGACCTTTTTTATTACTTTCAGAAGAATTAGCTATGGATTGATTGATAGCGCTGGCCTTAGCTGAAGAAAAAGGGTCCGAATTAAGCGCGACGTACTGTTGAGAAGTATTTACAACAGTAGAAGCTTTAAAATCTATATCTGGAAACAATATGCTGTTTACAGAAGAATAAAGTTGCACGGAAATAAAAATGGCAAAAACAGAAGCAAAAACTATACGGAATTTAAGTGCAAATTCCGTTGCGTAATTGAAATAGCTCTGAAAATCGAGCTTAATGCCAAAAATCATAAATTTCATTATATATGTTTACTTAAAAACATAGTAATTTTTAGAAATTAACCTTAATACTGAATGAATATGATGTTGGGTATTCGTATTGCTCTACCATTTCATCCAATTGAAAAACTTCATATTTTTCACCGGTTAAATTACCAAGCTTAAAACCTATTTCGAGATCATTGTTTCCGTTATAAATATAAGCAGTGTAATTAAAATCTAAAATTCCTGTACCTTGCTCATAATAGGCAGGTGCACCCTTAATTGGAGCTAATTCAGATATACGTTCTCCTGTGTAGTTATATGCAAGAATAACTTTGTGTGCATCCGTTTCGTAGCCAAAAGTAAAGTTACCCAAAAAGTCTGACTGGCCTTGCAGGCTTCTTTCTTCTTGAACAAACTGAGACGTTGTATCAACCTCTGAATTCATAAAGGTTAGATTGCTTCTTATGAAGAATGGGAAAAAATCATAAAAAATTTCAAATTCAGCACCGGTCATTTGACCTTCATCTACGTTAAAAAACTCTCTATAAAAAGTCCCTGGTTGAATTCCTTGTTCAATAGGATTTTTAAGATCTTTTGCAAACAATCCTGCAGAAAAATACTGACCACCATCACCAAAATACCATTCGTATCTAAAATCTAAATTGATAATTTCGGTTATTTTTAAGTCAGGATTTCCCACGAAAGATCTGTTAGTGGCGGGATTAAAGAAAACGGACTGGGCTAATTCTCTAAAATTAGGCCTCACCACAGTCTCACTCACACCCAATCTTATTTGCATATTATTATCTAAGGTTTGAGTAAGTGTTATCGCAGGCAAAACTTTATCTAGCGCTAAATCGCTTCTGTCATTTTCAACTTTAGAGTATTTATTAAAGTTTGAAACATTGATATCAGAATCTTCATACCTAAATCCGATTGACAATCTTAGAGAATCTGTAAATTGACCATCGATACCAGCGTAAAAAGCTAGTATTTCTGAATCTGCTTCGTAGTAATCAGCTGCTCCAGTAATTTCGTTTATTTCCCATGTATCTGGACCGATATTTTGTTCTGCAAAAAGCTCCGTTAAAGGCTGAGTAAGAAATGTCTCATCAAATACGGTCGTAGCAGTTGGAGAGCGATCAAATTCAAAATTAGAAATTTGATTATCTCTTTCTTTGAAATAATAGGAAGCTCCAGCTTTAAAATCCATGCTGACATCGCCAGAGATAATAAAGTATTTGATATCTGCCCCTATATCAATAACAGAGTCCTGAAGATCAAAAAACTTTAATCTAAATTTATCATTCCTGTTGCCAAAATATCTCGTTCCATCTTCGTAGACTTCATATTGTGTATCAAGGTTATTAGGGGATTCTCTGGTGCTGTCTGCAAAGGATGTACGCCAATTTAATTGCAAATCTCCCCAAAAGTGTTCTCCGGAAGCTTGATTGGTCCAGACTTGTCTTTCAACCCACTCAACATAAGTTTTCTCCATCGGAAAATTAGAAAGAGCTAAATCGCTGTATATAAAGGACACTGTGTCTGATGATTTTCGAGTTAAAAAACTGGTTAATTTTATTGTGTGATCGTCATCTATATTGAATCCCAGACCCAAAAGAGAAGATAGATTTATTGTGTTGGTTGAATTGGTAAACGTTTCTCTATCAAGAACTATTAAAACGTCCTCAGGATCTTCAGCATCTGAATTCCAAGAGTTTGAGTTACGCATTTTTTCTTGAGATTCCCATGCATTTGAATAATTTAACGCAAAGATTAAACCCATATCTCCTCTATCGATATCAAAGGAATCGCCAGTCGACAAAGACAAAGAAAAATTAGGATCTAAGGAAGAAGATTTTGTTCTTGTAGGCATGTTAGCTGCAAGTGCAACACCAATTTCTTGAAGTTCTAATGGAGATAAGCCGCCTGAGAAAAAATTATTATTTCTTCTGATTATTTTACCTTCCGATTGTGCTTTTAAATATGCATTGGGTATCGCTCTATTTTCCGAACCAATTCCAAAAATATCTAAATCATAATTTGGAGCTGTTAAAAAACTTTTACCAGTGGTTAGGTTGTCACCGCCTAACGAGAAAGAGAAATCAGTAAATGCTTGTTCGGGCACTGCAACCGTTCTTAGATTCACCACGCCTCCCCCAAAATTTCCAGGGTACTCAGGAGAAAAGGTTTTTTGAACTAAGACGCTTTCTAAGATATTAGTTGGAAATAAATCTAAAGGAACAACTCGACTTAATGGTTCCGGTGATGCTATCGAAGAACCATCTAGCAAAGCAGTTGAATATCTATCGCCCAAACCCCTAACGTAAACGTATTTTCCTTTAACTAAACTAAGACCGGTTACTCTTTTCAAAGAGTCAGCTATATTGCTATCGCCTGCCTCAGACATTTGAGTCGAATCAATGACATTTGAAATTTCAGAAGTTGTTCGTTTTTCGTCTGGGATAAAAATTCCTGAAACTACTAATTCTTCAAAGTTGCCAGTATCTTGTGTAAAAGAGAGAGCAGAGTAAAAAACAAATAAAAATATAAGGGACAGTTGTTTCATTTTTTTAGCTCCTAAAAAAATTGAGCTACCATTTTAAGGTGGTAGCTCAATTTATCAATTGTTTTAGTCTTAAATATCAGACCAAACGGTAGTCCAGTCAGAACCAGTAGATGGAACTGCACCGATCTCCGTTGGTGTATCAAAGAAAGACCCTAATAACGCAGTGTTAACTGTCACTGCTGCCTCTGTAGCACCGTTTTTATATCCAGTTAATGAATTAGTACCTTCTGTGATTCCTTGCGCAGTAGCCCAAGCAGCTGTACTAAATGCATCACCAGAAGACTCTCCACTGAACTTATTATCACCGCAATCTATCATTACTGAGACAGCTCTGAGTGTAGTAGAAGAAGCTGAACCTGCAGCAGTGAAAGTCTCGGCATCATCAATCTCAATGCAAGGTCCTAGGTTTGATGAATCCACAATAATTCCATTAACCAAAGTAGCTGAAGTTCCGGCTCTTAGGTGAACGAGCTCACCGTGTTTTGCACTGTTACCGATTACTAAGAAATTAGATATAGTCGGATTAGACCTAGGTGTGGCGTTAGGAGCTTTACTGTTGCTATCGAATTCCATTCCGTTATCCGGCTCGTTACCAGTAGCTGTGGCAGGGTCCGGAGTGTTTTGGTCAATAATTACCCATTGAGCCTTTCCTCTCCAACCGTTTGTGTAGTCAAATGAATCGTCCTGGTTACCGGTAAGGTAAGCGTACTTGAAGTTAACTGTCCCACCAAAAAACTCAATACCGTCATCTTTATTGTTGTGAACTCTAATGTAATTTACATCTGTTTGATCACCAACCGCATAAAACGCTATACCGTTAAGTTCGTTTTCATTATTAAATTGGTAACCTGCATATTTAACGACTACGTAGGATAATTCACCAGAGTCGTCGTTATCATCGTTTCCGCCGTATTGAACTGCTGTAGCATCGAACCCTTCTGCAGATCTTTCACAAATTCCGCTTGCATTTTTTTCTGCATCAGTACAATTTTGTGTAGCCTTACCCATTATCTGCAATCCGCCCCATTGAGCATTAGCATCAGCAGCTAAAGTTCCATCATCGCTAGCAGAAGTCATGATAATAGGATTTGAGACAGTTCCTTTTGCAAGAATCTTTGCTCCCCTTAGAATGTTCAAAGAGTCTTCTCCAGATTCTCCCCTAATGGTAACTCCAGCATCAATAGTTAAACTTGGTGAAGTAGTATCGTCACCTATTTTAACTGGGCCACTTAAGATATGAGTAGCAGATGCTTTCATTTGAAAACTATCGTTGTAAGTTCCTGTATAAGTACAAGTCAAAGCACCAGCTGCATCTGTTCCTGAAACAACAGAAGCTCCAGCAGCATTCGTAACTGTGGGGCATGATGCTGCTGCTGGAGTCGAAGAACTTGATGAACTTGAAGCAGAAGAAGAAGAACTATTGTTATCGCTTCCCCCGCAACTAATGACTAGACCTATAACAGAAGTTAAAAGAAATAAATTAAAAATTTTATTTTTTGTCATGTTAAAACTCCGTTAATAGATTGAACATAAAATCATACAAATCGAATTTGTCAGATTTGTGCTGTAAAAATAAGATGAGGTGACAGAAATGTGTCAAAAATGTAAATTAATTTAAGTGTTGTTTTATGTAGGTTTCTCTACTGGACATGAAGTTATCTTTAAATGTAATTAATTGATTTTTAATTTCCCTGTCGTTGAGTATTTCTAAGACAGAAAGACCCTCTTTCTTGAGAGAATTAATTCTTAGATAAATCTTGTCCAGCTTATTTATGTATCGCTTGAGTTGTTTAAAAGACATAGCCTGTCCTAAGCTCGGAATGAAAACTGTGTTTTCATTACCTAAATCAAGAGCTTTTTTTAAAGCAGCTAGAGTTCCTTCAACAGATCCACCCGCATTATTGTTCACAAAAGGCAATCCGTTACTTGTGGCTATGTCTCCTATAAAAATTACATTTTTTTCAGTGAAATGAACCAATAAGTCTCCGTCGGTAGAAGCCTTCTCCATATGGATAAGATCAATTTTTTCATTATTAAAATTAATTCTTATCTTGTCTTCAAAAGTTATTCTTGCGCCTGCATTATCCACATGCCTTTGTTGAAAATAATTTGGGAGAATATTTAAATCATCGATGGTTGAATCTCTCAGAATTCTATCGCGAGTATTTTGATGGGAGATCATAAAATCCATCATTCCTCCAAACAGTCCGTTTGCGTTGGTGTTCCAAAAGTGTGGGTTAGAACTGATAAGAATTTTTATGTTACTGATGCCTGATATATCTCTTATTTCCTTGCGAAGCCAAGGCAACATTTTGGCCAACATTGAGTTGATCAAAATGGCGCCCTCTTTGCCATAAACTAACAGAGAATTACCGCAGATGGTGTCGCAATCAATTAAATAGGCACCTGGCACGATCTCTGTGTGAGAAAGTGTCGGTTGGGCTAGCCTTGTTCCGTATTCTTTGATAACAATCGGGTCTAAGCGTTCGTCTAGAGTTCCGAGTGAAGCTAAATTAAAGCTGCCTATAAGCAAAGCACATTGGACCAAATTTTTCACGAGTGCATTTTGAAGACGTAATGTGACATTAATGTGAAGATGAAAAATATTGGATCAAAATCTCTGTTAATTATATTAAGGTACAAAAATGCTTAGCAGAATTTTTTCAGAATTTATTGGGACAATGTTTTTGCTGATGATTATTGTTGGCTCCGGCATCATGGCTGAGAATTTGACAAGCAATCAAGGGATTATTTTATTGGCAAATTCGTTAGCTACTGTCTTGGGTCTAATTGTTCTAATTTTAATGTTTGGAGATATTTCTGGAGGTCATTTTAATCCTGTTGTTTCAACGATGTTCTTTATGTTGAAAGAATTACCGTTTAAGCAATTTATTCTTTACCTTCTTGCTCAGATTTCAGGTGCTATTCTAGGAGTGATATTAGCCAATATCATGTTTGATCTTAGCTTTGTAGAAATATCTACAAAGGATAGAGATGGCTTAAATATCTTGCTCAGTGAAATAATTGCTACTTTTGGATTGCTGATGACTATTTTGCTCGTCAGGAAGAATTCTAAATTTTCTACTCCCTATGCCGTAGGATTTTACATTGGAGCAGGATACTGGTTTACCTCCTCCACTTCCTTTGCAAATCCTGCAGTATCTATAGCTCGGTCTCTAACCAATACATTTACAGGAATTAATCCGGAATATATTTTTTACTTCATTTTGGCTCAGCTAATAGGTGGCTTTGTTGCCTACTACGTTTATACAAGAATTTATGATTAGTGTCTTATTTCTGTGTGTAGAAAATGCCTGTAGAAGTCAAATAGCTGAAGCAATTTGTCAGAATCTCTATCCGCATAAAATTCTTGCTTACTCAGCCGGTTCAAATCCAGCTAAAAAGATAAATCCAAAAGCAATTCAATCTCTGGAGAGAATCAATATCACTCATTCTGGTGAACCAAAAAAAATTGATTTCTTTAAAAATTATACTTTTGATTACGTAATAACAATGGGTTGCGGCGACGTATGCCCTTATGTGCCTAATATTAAAAATATTGATTGGAATATTCCTGATCCAAAGTTTTTAGAGGAAGAGCAATTCGATGAAATTAGAGATATGATTAAATCAAAAATTATCTCTGAGTTATTAGTGTGACTTTATTCTTATTCTTTTTCTTTGGAAGTATTGTTGGGAGTTATTTTGAAACTACAAATCAAAGAATTGCCAGAGACGATAATTTAATCTTAGACACCAATAAAAGATTTTTACGTTCTCAATGCGATGACTGTAAAAGAGAGTTATCTTGGCTAGATTTATTCCCTATTTTTAGTTTTCTATTTTTAAAAGGTAAATGCAGATATTGCAAAAAGCCAATTAAGATTGATCACTTAATATCTGAATTTTTATTCGGGCTGATTTTTTGTTTGTTGATTTTGTCTGATAATTCTCTCAATTTAATTCTGAATATTCCATTTTTCAGCTTTTTATTCGCGATTGCATTATTTGATTATAAGTATTTTCTGATACCAAAAATCTATTTGCTGTTTTTTATTTTAATAAGCTTTTTTTCTTTATATTTTGAAGCAAGTCTCACGAATATCGTTTTTGCATCGGTAATGACCTTGACTGTTTTTATTGCAAAACAAATTATGGACCGAATTATGAAAAAAGAAACTCTGGGTAACGGAGATCTTTTTCTAATATTTGGCTTGGGCCTCTTTCATCCTCCTTTAGAGTTTTCATTTGCTTTGTTACTTGCTTCCTCTTTGGGTATTGTAATATTTGCATTAAAAAATCTTATGAAAAATCCAATAGATAAAGTACCTCTTGGTACTTTATTGGCTGTCGGTTCAATATCCTCTTTCAGTTTTTTTTAAAAGGAATATATGGATTTAAAAATCAAAAATATAATGATTGAAAGAAAGCCTCCAACAGGAATTGTTACTATCCAACCTGAAAAAATTTGAACCACTTTTGACCAATCCATACTTTTTGAGCTGCTAACAAGCCCAATGCCAATGATTGCTCCAATTAATGTGTGAGTTGTTGAAACGGGAAATCCATAACTAGAACTCAATACAACGATGGTTGCAGCTGACAATTCTGCTGCAAAACCAGAAGAAGGTGTAATTTTAGTTATCCCCTTCCCAACGGTTCCGATAACTCTAAAGCCCATGGTCAAAAGACCAATAACTATCCCAATTGATCCTAATAATAATATCCAAGAAGTTAGTGAGGTCTGATTATTGACTGAACTTTCTACTGAAACAGTATTGATTACCGCTGCAAGCGGTCCGACTGCATTGGCTACATCATTAGAACCATGAGCAAATGCCATTGCGCAAGCAGTAAATATGACTAAAATCGCAAAAAATGATTCTATATTTGCATCTTTTTGTTTCATGATGTTGCTGGCTCTCAAAAGAATTATTCCCACTAAAGTAAGCATTATTCCAAAGGCAGCTGAGAGAAGGAATGCATACTCAAAATTCAAATCAATTCCTACGTGCTTTAAACCTTTCAAAAAAGTTAACATTGAAATCACAAAACCAACAAAGAAAAGGTAAATAGGACTATATTTCATAGTATTTAAAAAAGGATTATCAGTATCTAGAATTAAAAATTTAATACTTTTAAAGACAAAGTAGGCCAGTAAACCTGATAAAAGCGGAGATAAAACCCACGTAGTTGCAATACTGGAAACTGCTTGCCAGTTGACTGCATTGAAAGAAAGTCCAATTATTGAAAACCCTATGATCCCGCCAACAATAGAGTGAGTTGTAGAAACTGGCCATCCCAGAGCAGATGCTAAAAATAACCAAGTTCCAGCCGCTAATAACGCTGACAACATCCCGAAAACTAAAACATCTGATTTTCCAGTGAACTCTTCAGCATCAATGATGCCCTTTCTTATGGTGTCTGTTACCTCGCCGCCGGCAAGATAAGCTCCAGCGAATTCAAAAATACAGGCTATTAATAATGCCGTTCTAAGGGTTATGGCGCCAGATCCCACCGAAGTACCAAACGCATTGGCGACATCATTTGCGCCTATACCCCACGCCATGATAAAACCAAACACGCAGGCTAAAATAATTATTTCAGTTTCTATGCCAACAAAAGCCATTAATAAAAATACTTGAGTAGTAGCACGATATATGAATTTATTACTTTAGTTAAACTTTTTAAGATGATTTAATTAAAATTCACAAAATCTTCATAAAAGAGTTTTTAAATGCTTGAATATGACATAGCTGAATATTCTCAAATAAATCCTGATTTATATCGCAGAGAGTTACGAAAACTTCAAGCAGAGTTTTTGAAATTACAAAGATGGGTGATTCAAGAAAAGAAAAAGATTGCTATTGTCTTTGAAGGAAGAGATACCGCGGGAAAGACAGGAAGCATATCAGTCTTATCTAAATACTTAATACCAGAACATGTCCGATTAGTTAAGTTGGGAATTCCAACTAAAAGAGAATCGCAACATTGGTTTTCACGATATGAAAAACATATGCCAAATGTTGGTGAGATAGTTTTTTTTGATAGATCTTGGTATACACGAGCACTAACAGAAATAACCATGAATTATTGTTCTGAAAGACAATACAAATACTTTATGAAAAATGTATTGTCTTGGGAAAATGAATTTTCTAAAGAAAATATAGAAATAGTAAAAATATATCTTTCTGTTAAAAAGGACATCCAGAAAAAGAGGTTTGAGAAAAGAAAAAACAGCCCATTAATATTTTGGAAATTTAGCGAAAATGACTTAAAAGTTGCAGACAGATGGGATGCTTTTACATTTTATAAAAATCAAATGTTTGCTACAACCTCATCAGAAAAATCACCATGGGTAGTAATAAACGCCAATACAAAAATGGTAGCTTCTTTAAATTCCTTAAGATATATCTTAGAAAAATTTGATTACCCTGAAAAAAATATCCCAAAACCAAAAAAATGGTCAAAAGGTATGAATATTTATAACCTCAAGATAAATGGCGTAAAGTTTGAAAACTTATCTTACGATCAATTCAAAGTGCTAAGTTCTTTTTCTGATGAATAATAAAAATTTATTTCGGGTAGGCTGTCTTGACTTAGGGTCAAATGCATTAAAGTACAAACAGTACAGAATAATAAAAAATGAAGCTTCACTTAAACCAGAGCTTGAAACATACAAAAGGATACCCATTAGGCTGGGAACTGATGTTTTTAATAAAGGCAAAATTAAGAAAAAGACAATAAAAAAAATAGAAAATCAACTAAGTGCCCTCTTAAATCAGCTGGAGTCAAAAAATGTAAAATTTATTGGTGGATTTGCAACCTCTGCGATGAGGACTGCTGGAAACGGTAAAGAGGTTTGTGATTTCTTAAATCAAAGTTTTGATATTAATTTAAAAATTTTATCTGGTGAAGAGGAAGCTGATTTACTTTTATTCTTAACAAAAAAATATCCTGAAGACGGATCTCATTTGTTTGTTGATGTTGGGGGTGGAAGCACAGAATTTTTTTATTCTTCAAATGAAATAAAGACATCAAAATCTTTCAATCTTGGTGCTGTTCGAATATACCTAGATAAAGATAGATTATCTGAGTGGAATGAATTTGAAAATTATCTCAATTCTTTTGATAAATCTTCAATAAGAAAAATAGTAGGTGTTGGAGGAAATATAAGATCACTAGTCTCAATTATCACAAGAGATAAGGGACACGATATATCACTCATAGATTTACATAAATGTTTGAACAATTTACTCAAATTCAGTAACGAAGAGAAGATAACAAAACTCTCACTTTCAAAAGATAGAGCAGATATCATTGAGAGCGCTGGTAAAATTTTTTTGAGAATCATGAATTTTTTTCCAACTGCAAGTCTTCACTCTGCTTCTTGGAGTATTTCTGATGCCCTAGTGGATAGATACTTAAATGAAAACTACGCGGGATTAAGTTCAGAGTTTAAAGAAACTTTTTCCTCCTTCAATAAATAATTGATCTCTATCCAAAACTTACAGCCGTTTGGTTTGTTTGGCTGCATGCCTATCTCGTAACCCATAAGTCTGGCAAGGTGTTTAGAGATAGCCAATCCTAATCCAGTTCCACCGGATTGCTTGGCTCTTCCTCTATCAACTCTGAAAAATCTTTCAAAAACTCTTTGGCGATATTTTTTAGGAATTCCACGTCCTGAATCAATAACAGACAGTCTTGAATTAAAATCATCAGTTAAATCATTTTTAATTATCACGGTAGAACTTGCAGGCGAATGTTTTAAAGCGTTTGTAATAAAGTTACTCATTATTATTCCAAAAGCAGATGAGTCAATTAATACATCCAGGTTTTCATCAATATCTACCTCAAATGATATATTTTTTATTAAGGCTTGATCGGTGTGCTTTTTTAAAATTCCTGCAATAAAAGATTTCAAGTTTTGTCTGCCCATGTTCAAATCAAATTCTCCAGCTTCAATTGAACTTAATTTAAGTAATTCAGAAACTGTTTCTGTCATATTTTCCGATTGAGATAAAATTGCTTCTGTAAACACTAAAGCTTTTGGATCCTTAACAAAGTTTCCATGTAATAAAGTTTCAGCATTAGCCCTTATTACTGAAATTGGTGTTCTCAACTCATGTGAGACATTTCCTATAAAGTCCTCTCGCATTTGTTCCAATCTTCTTAATTTAGAAATATCATTAAAAACAACTAAGATTTCATCATTAGCTTTATCTCTTCTAGCGCTTATTAAGTAAGAGGAATCAATTGATTTAGGGCCATTTATTTCAACGGCGTGGTCTGTCTTATCCCAAGCTTTCTTGAGAAATTTTTTAAACGATGGATAACTAACGTTTGAAAAAAACTTAGAGCCAATTTCAATTTCAGGCCAGAAATCTTCTTTGATTGTTTTGTTATAGAACAAAACTTCATTAGATTTATTCAGAAGCAGTACTCCTTGACCCATTTTTTCCAAAACAGAGCTGAACTGTTTTCTTTGTTTAGCAAGAAATTGAAGGTCTTTCTTTAAATTCTTTTGAGCTGTTTCAAGAGAATATTGTTGATTGCCGCTAAGCTCTTGGTCATCTTTAGAAGAGGAAATATCAGCTTCGTTAATAAAATCTTTTAGAAATCCTAATATGACATTAGAAGAGAAGTAAGAAACAAAAATTGCAAAAATAAAACCTACTAAAACTGCACCCAAAACCGTATATCTTACCCTTGCCAATGCTTGATTTATTTGAGACAGAGGAGCTGCTACCCTGACAACACCCTCTGAAGACTCTAAAGGAATCTTTACTGCTAAATACCTCATATCTGTATTAATTGTATTGGAGTATCTTTGGGATAAACCTGACCCTTGATTAACTGCTTGAATAATTTCTGGTCGGTTTGAATGATTTTCAACAGAAGCTAGATCCTGTTTAGGAATTTCAGAATCTCCTATTACTTGTCCAGAACTTGATACCAAGGTTACTCTTAATCCAGAAGCCTCTCCAAGGTCATCAGCTAAAAAATCAGCATTTTCGTAATTTAAACCAGCATCAACAAATAGTTTTTGAGCAATTTTTGCATGGTTCTGTAAATTTGAATTTATATCGTCATTTAAATAAGTAGAAAGTTGACTTTGAATATAGAGACCGCCCCCAAGAGATGCTATCGCTAGCAGGCTGAATGATATTAAAAATATTTTTGCTCTAACCGACATATTTAATTCAACTAAGATGCTGAATTAAAACGATATCCTACTCCTCTTACAGTTTCAATATTGTTTCCAACATCGCTTAACTTTGCTCTTAGTCTTTTTACATGGGTATCTACAGTTCTAGTTGTAACTTCGCAGTTATAACCCCAAACATCATCGAGCAAAGCATCCCTGGTAGAAACTCTTCCAATTCTCTCAACTAAATAATGCAATAATGAAAATTCTTTAGCTGTTAGAGGGACTTCCTTGTCTTTTAGCTTGACTCTGTGTGCAGCAATATCAATTTCAAGAGAGCCGAATATTATTTTTTCTTCATCATTGTTTTTTTTATCGCCAGACCTTTTTAGCATGGCGGCGACTCTGAGCATAAATTCACGAATGCTAAATGGTTTTACAATGTAATCGTCAGCACCAAGCTCAAAACCAACAATTCTATCTATCTCCTCACCTTTGGCAGTTACCATCATAATTGGAATGTTCTTTGTTTTTTTTGAGGATCGAAGAATTCTACATATTTCAAGACCAGACATATCCGGAAGCATTAGATCGAGTAAAATTAAATCTGGTGTTTTTTCTTCAATCAATTTAAGAGCTTCTTTGCCGTTAAAAGCAGACTCTACTGAGTAACCTTCAGAGTCTAAATTGAATGCAACAGTCTGATTTAAGTCAGGCTCATCTTCAACCAATAAAACATACTTCTTCATTAATTTATTATCCTATTGTTTTAAATGAATATGAAGGCAATCAAAGTAAGTTTTCATTTTTGTCACAATCTTATTAAGGTATCTAAAAATTGTTTCGCGACATTACTCCATGAAAACTGATCAGCAAATTCAAAGCAAGAAGCTCTGTAAATAGAGCAAGCTTTTTCTATAGCACTTTTTAGGTCTTGGTCGTAATATCCATTTATACCATTTGATATTACATCAATAGGCCCTGTAACAGGGTATGCAGCAACCGGAGTTCCGCAAGCGTTTGCTTCCAACATAACCAATCCGAATGTATCTGTTAGCGAAGGAAATACTTTTACTCTTGCATTGCTGTAAATTTCAGCAAGTTCATCTCCAAATTTATATCCTATGAAATTTACCTCGGAAAATTTTTTCTTATATTCTTTTAATTGCGGACCTTCACCAACGACTACTTTTGGTAAGTCTAAGTCTAGACTAAAAAATGCTTCTAAGTTTTTTTCTCTTGAAACCCGACCAACATAAAGATAGTAAGGATCTAACTCCTCTGAAATTATTGGTCTAAAAATACTTTTATCAATTGCCCTATTCCAAATTTTAAGATTTTGAATTCCTATAGATTCTAACTCTCTTTGATGAGAATGCGTGTTCACCAAAGTTCTAGCTGCACCAGAATGAAACCACTTCAGAAATTCATTGGTAATTGAAGTTGGTAATCCCATTAAATCTTTTAAATAATCAGGAAATTTTGTGTGCACTGCGGTAGTAAAAGGAATTCTTTTTCTTACAAGGTAGTTTCGCAAATAAATTCCTATTGGGCCTTCTGTCGAAATGTGGATAGCATCAGGTTGAAAATCTTTTAAAATTTTTTTTGAGTTGAAAACATCAATAGATGCTCTGATTTCAGGGTAAACGGGTATAGGTAAGGAAGTAAATAAACTAGGCTCAATTACTTTTACTTCATGATTTTTAGATAACTCAGAAACTAAAGAGGTAAGAGTTGTTACGACACCATTAACTTGGGGGGTCCAAGCATCTGTGGCAATTAAAATTTTCATGCCGCTTTTTCGGCAGTCTCAATTCTTTTTGTGTTGATCGTTAATTCTTCTTTAGAGTAATCTAATAGTGACAATGTACCGTCATTTGACTCAACGATAGCTGTGCAAGATTCAACCCAATCTCCACAATTCACATAAGTAATTCCTTCATAGTCTTCTATAGCAGCATGGTGAATATGTCCGCAGACAACACCATCGAATGAACCGTTTTTACAAGCTTTAACAAGACTTTCTTCATATTTACTAATGAAATTCACAGCACTTTTAACTTTGTATTTTATAAATGCAGAAAAAGACCAATAATTTTTGAGTCCAAAAAAGTTCCTCAAAGAATTTATGAAGGTATTTAGAGACATTAAAACTTCATAGACCCAACTTCCTAAAATTGAAATCCATTTGCTATATCTCGTAACTAAATCATATTCATCACCATGAACGATAAGAAAGTTTTTTCCATCGGCTGTCATGTGCTCAGCCTTATCTATCATTTTTATATTACCAAGATTCAAGGGAGTAAAAGTCCTCAGAAACTCATCATGATTACCTGTGACAAAAATAACTTCTGTCCCCTGCTTAGCAAAAGATAAGAACCTTCTTATTACATTTGTATGCTCTTGAGGCCAGTAAATACTTTGTTCAAGCTTCCAGCCATCAATTATATCTCCGACTAAATATAATTTGTCGCAGGTATGAGTGTATAAAAAATCTAGTAAACGATCCGACTGACAACCACGGGTCCCCAAATGTATGTCAGATAAAAATATAGATTTAAAATGCTTTTTTGTGGTTTCCATATAATGTATGGATAATTAGAATACAATGCAAAAATCTTGCAAGCAATCACAAGAGAAAATTATCACTAAATAGCTATAAAGATATCACATCATGGACACATTGAACCGTAATTTTTTTCTGTTGATTTCCCTTTTTATCACTCCTCTTGCAAATACCTATCCTGATTTTAATGATTTTTTTTCTAGAGGCATCTTTGGAGGAACCACAGAGTATGAAGTGATCAGTGATAATCATGTGCGAAGTTATACCAATTCAGGTAACAGTGTTTTCGTTACTACTGATACCTTTGATGTTTTAGATAAAAATGTAGCCTCATGGCAATGGAAAGTTTTAATTCCCCTTGAGGCTAATGAACGCTTGAGACGGAATCATGACTTTGCAGCTAGAATCATTTTTTGTAAATCAGACGGAATACTCCCTACACAAAAGAGATGTCTTAATTACGTTTGGACAGATTCAGTTGAAAAAGGAACGGTATGGATTAATCCCTGGAACTCAAAACAGATCAATATTGCACTTAGAGATAGTCAAGATGGGGTCGATACTTGGAAAGAAGAAAAGATTAATCTTGTTGAAGATTTTAAAAAATACTTAAACATCGATATCAAAAAGATCTGGGGTTGGGGAGTCATCACAGATGCAGATAACACAAGACAAATTGCTTCGGCCGAGTACAAGGACTTTAATTTTCAATAAATCCTTTCTTCGGACTCCAAGACCAACGTAAATTGCACAACAGTTTAGAATCATTTACCTTTGATTCAAGACTGATGAGATCACAAGTCCTTAAATAAATATCTCTATGTGTGAGATGACTTACTATATCGCTTAATCCAGGATTATGCCCGACGACTAAAACAGACTCTTCGCTAAATTTTCTTTGAAGGAAATCCTCTAAATGTTCTGCAGATGCATGATATAGATCATCCAAAAAAGTTACCTTTTCAAAATCATGAATCCCTTCTAAACCAACCGAACAGGTAATCTCAGTTCTAACCGAAGAGCTAGAATAAACTTTATCAAAAGAAATTTTTTTAGATTTTAAAAATGAGTTAAGCATTTCAGAATTTTTTAAACCTCTTTCAGATAAAGGTCTTTTGAAGTCATCAAGATAAAGGTCATCCCAAGAAGATTTGGCGTGACGCAAAATATATAATTTCAAATTAGGGTTCGAGGATTACTTTATTCTCAAGGGTTCCTACGTTTTCAAGTTCAATTCTAACTACATCGTTAGGTACTAAATACTTTCCTAAAACAACACCTACCCCACTGGAAGTTCCTGTAGCAATAATATCTCCTGGCTCTAAGGTGAAAGCCTTGGTGATGTGTTCAATTAAATCAAAACAATCAAAAATTAATTGATCAGTACATGAATCTTGTCTTAATTCATCGTTGACATAAGTTTTAATTTTTAAATTATGAATGTCAGATATTTCATCCATGGTTACGATATACGGTCCAATAGGACAATGAGTATCAAAACTTTTACCCATGGTAAAAGTTGGTGATGCAATTTGCCAATCTCTTACGCTGACATCGTTGCAAATGGTAACTCCTGCAATTACATCTAACGCATCTTCCTTACTAACGTGTCGACATTTTTTACCAATCACGAAGGCCATTTCTCCTTCGTAATCAACCGCATCGGAGACTTTTGGTTTATGAATTTCACCTTGATGCCCTAAAACTGAAGTCGATTGCTTTGTGAATATCATTGGAACCTTAGGCAAGTCCATGCCTGTCTCTTTAGCATGATCTTTATAGTTCAATCCTACTGCCAAAACTTTTCCTGGTCGCTCAATAACAGGGAGAAATTCAATTTCAGATAACGGAATTACTTCTGGATTTGAGTTAATAAATTTTGATACTTTTGGAGAGAGAGCGTCTATTTGTTCAATAAACTCAAGCATAGGCATTGAATATTTATCTGAGATTGATTTGAATGAACAAACGCCATCGTCTAATAATGCTCCTATGTTTTTCTCACCTTTGTATAAAAAATTTACTAACTTCATTTTTCACTCCTTCGAAAATTCTTTTATTTTGGTTGCATTCTTATGCCGCCATCAAGCCTGATTGTTTCTCCATTTAGGTAAGGATTTTCAATTATTTGCATGGCTAGTAATGCGTATTCCTCAGGATTCCCTAATCTCTTTGGAAATTGAGTCATCTCGATCAAAGGTCTTCTTACTTCATCGGGAGCCATAGCCATCATGGGTGTATCAAAAATACCCGGTGCAATTGTATTTATCCTTATGCCCATTCTTCCTAAATCACGAGCAATGGGGAGAGTCATCCCTACCACTCCAGCTTTACTTGCACTGTATGCTGCCTGTCCAATCTGACCATCGTATGCTGCAACAGAAGCAGTATTGATTATTACACCACATTCGTTATCTTTTTCTGGTTCATTTTTGCCCATCTCAACTGCGGCAAGTCTCAAAACATTAAAAGTACCCACGAGATTCACATCCAATACTATTTTAAAATAATCCAAAGGATGTGCTCCATCCTTACCTACTGTTTTACTGGCGCTTCCAATACCTGCACAATTCAAAACAATATCTATCTTTCCAAACTTATCCATTGTTTTGTTGATTGCTTCTTGAACGCTAGCTTCTTCAGCTACGTTTGCAACAGCATAATCAGTTTCACCATCTAATTCTGAGCATGCTTTCTTAGCATTGTCTTCGTTAAGATCCATAACCATTATTTTTGCGCCCGCATCAATTAGCTTTTGAGCTGATGCAAATCCTAGGCCTGATGCCCCACCGGTTATAAGGGCTACTTTATTTTTGATATCCATAATATTTCCTCTCTAGAAACATAAATTTAACATGCCAATAATTAAGCTCAATTCATTTTTAGAATTTTTTTGAACGCCTTTACTCATTTAAAACTATTCCTTAATATTAATCCTAGATTAAATGTAGGGAGATTTTATGAAAACAGATTATGAATTTTTAAAAACCGATATAGATGGTCATATCTTGACTGTCACGATAAATAGACCTGAAAGGATGAATGCTTTACATCCCCCTGCTCATGCAGAATTTGATGAAGTTTGGAATGAATTTGATAAAGACGAAAATCTTTGGGTTGGTATTGTCACTGGCGAAGGTGATCGTGCTTTTTCTGCAGGAAACGATCTTAAGTTTCAAGCTGAAGCCGGAGGCAAGATGGATATTAATATGGCTTCATCAGGTTTTGCTGGTTTAACTTCTAGATTCAATTTAACTAAGCCTTTGATCGCTGCTGTAAATGGCGTATCGATGGGTGGCGGATTTGAAATAGCATTAGCTTGCGATTTGATTGTCGCATCTACTAATGCAAAATTTGCTTTACCTGAACCTAAAGTTGGTTTGGCAGCACTTGCTGGAGGCATGCAAAGACTTCCACGACAAATCGGTATGAAAAATGCATTAGGCATGATGCTTACAGGTAGACACGTATCTGCTGAAGAAGGCAAAAGCTTAGGCTTCGTAAATGAAGTTGTGGAACCAGAAAATTTATTAAGCGCAGCAAAAGCCTGGGCAAAACAGATTGAAGAATGTTCGCCAATGTCTATTAGGGCGACTAAACAAGTTGCTTATGAAAATTTCAAGGAACCCGATTTAGAAAAATCCATGCAAGCCCACTATTCTGCTGTCAAAGAATTGTTTGGGAGTGAAGATTTTATTGAAGGCCCTGTAGCATTTGCTGAAAAAAGACTTCCTAACTGGAAAGGTAAGTAAATGAGTGAGTTATTTGATTTAACAGGCAAAACAGCCATTATTACCGGCTCCTCCAAAGGAATTGGGAAATCTATTGCCAAAGCCATGGCACTTCACGGTGCGGAAGTTGTTATATCCAGTAGAAAAGCTGATGTATGCCAGGAAACAGCTGATGAAATTAACGAAGCTTGCAAGGATGGTCCTGGAAAAGCGATTGTGATTCCGTGCAATATCTCTGATAAAGCTGCTTTAGAGATGCTAGTTGAAGAAACAAGAATCCAACTTGGTCAGATTGATATTTTGGTCTGTAATGCTGCAACCAATCCTTTCTTTGGCTCTATCAAAGATATCCCTGATGAAGCATTTGAGAAAATTATGAATAACAACATCAAAAGTAATCATAATTTATGTCAAATGGTTATCCCTGAGATGGTTGAAAGAGAAGACGGAAATATTATTATTGTTTCTTCTATAGGAGGCATGAGAGCAAGTCAGGTGATTGGAGCTTACAATGTCTCCAAAGCTGCAGACATTATGCTTGTAAAAAATTATGCATCTGAATTTGGTAAATTTAATGTCAGAACAAATTGCATTGCTCCTGGTTTAATCAGAACTGATTTTGCAAGAGCTTTATGGGAAAACCCTGAGATTTTAAAATCAGCTCTAACCGGCACACCACAAAATAGAATCGGTGAGCCTGATGAGCTTGGAGGAGCTGCTGTATTTCTTGCATCTGCAGCAGGTAGTTATGTAAATGGTCACACAATTGTCGTCGATGGAGGCACAACAGTTTAGTTATGAGTAATAAAGATTTAGTTTTATATGAAGATTTAAAAAATGGTGTTGGACTGGTTAAATTAAATAGACCGGAAAGATTAAATGCAATAACCCCTGCTCTCAGTGCAAGGCTCAAGGAAATCTTAGATCAGGCATGTGCGGATGATTCTATTAAAGTCATCGTCCTTACCGGAGAAGGGAGAGGATTTACTGCAGGTGCTGACATGGACGGTCTTGCTAGTACCTCTGAGGGAAAATCAGATTCCTCTGAACAATCCAAAGATGATGAGCCTTGGAAAGGATTCAGTTATGTGCGTAATTTAGATAAACCAGTTATAGCGGCTATTAATGGTCCTGCTGCCGGGGTTGGTTTTATCCTATCTCTGTATTGTGATATCAGATTTGCATCCGAAACTGCAGTGTTTTCAACAGCTTTCTCTAAGAGAGGTTTGATTGCTGAGTGGGGCGTTGGCTGGATGCTTAGTAGGATAATTGGTTTATCTCATGCTAATGATCTTCTTTTCTCTGCAAGAAAATTTGACGGAAAAGAAGCTGAAAGAATCGGTCTCGTAAATAAAGCTATTCCAGCTGATTCATTTATGGATGAAGTCATTGCTTACGCAGAAGATCTAGCAAAGAATGTTTCGCCAAGATCTGTGAAAATTATGAAAGAGCAAATGTATGCGTCTCTGGAAGAATCATTTGATGATCATATCCAAAAAGCATTTAAAAAGATGGTTGAAAGCTTCGGGTCTGATGATTTCAAAGAAGGAGTCAAACATTTCATAGAAAAAAGACCAGCGAATTTTACAGGTAAGTAAATTATGGCTGGCCAGTTGGATCTGATTGATCCTCAAAAAAGATTAGAAACATTTGAAAAGATTTCTTCTGAAGGACTCCTTGGAGTTAATAAAGAGACGATTAG